>CAZBBS010000060.1:4855-16282 GCA_964490145.1 uncultured Enterobacteriaceae bacterium | reverse complement strand
CGATCAAAGGGATCCCACCGGGGCAGCAGATCATTATTCGGATTACCGGTGCGGGCAAACTGTGTGAACGCGGTGCTCATCCGGCTGGCCAGCAGGTAGCGGTCTTCACCGCCGCCGAGCATGGAAGCGCATTCATCCACATTGTTGAAGGCAAAGGGGATGTCGATGCAGTGATAGGCTCCCAGGCGCCCCTCACGTACCCGTGACTGCCAGCTGAAATAGTATTTGTAGACCGGGGCACCGCCCTGGTCGGCCTTGCGTTCAGCCTGGGTCAGGATGCCGCGGCGGAAGGTGTTGTCGGAATTGATGATGTGATACAGCTTGACGTTGTTGATGCCCGGACGTCCGCGACGGTAAACATCAATCAGGTTGTTGGCCTGGCTGTCGTTGGTACCGGTCACCTGCTTGACCCGGCTGAGCAATTCACTGTCATCAAAGTTTTCGATGGGCTGGCCCGGGAAGAAATAGGTTTCGTGTTCGGTGGAGCCCATCATCAGCGGGACGTCGCGTGAAACGGGTGTGGCATCAGGCTGGAAAGGGGCGCGGGGCAGATGATTACCATCCACCACGGGGCCCAGATTGATGCCTGGCGTTGCCAGATAGGTGTTCAGCATCTGTGCCCAGGGATAGTTCACGATACGGTTGTAATTGGCTTTGTCCACTTTCAGGGCTGCCAGGTAACGCTCGGCATTTTCCGTGGCGGCCTCCTGGGAAATGCCCTGCAGGTTGGCACCGCTCATGGCGATGGCTTTATGGAACAGGCCTTTTGCCGCCGGCATGGCCAGCAGGGTGCTGACCTTGCCGGCGCCGCCGGACTGGCCAAAAATGGTGACGTTGTCAGGGTTGCCGCCGAAGCCCGCAATGTTGTCCCTGACCCACTCCAGGACGGACACGCAGTCCATGATGCCGGCATTACCGGAATCCGCGAATTCATCACCCAGCAGTTCACTCAGGTCCAGATGGCCAAACACATTCAGGCGATGATTCACCGTGACCACCACCACGTCCTGGGTCTGGGCCAGGTTCTTGCCGTCGTAGAGTATCCAGCTGCCGGAACCGCTGCTGTAGCCGCCGCCATGGAACCACACCATGACAGGACGGTCACGTTTATCCAGGGCAGGGGTGAAGACATTGATGCGCAGGCAGTCCTCACTCATGGCTTCTCGACGGTCCAGGGCAAAGATTTCACTGATCAGGCCTTCGGCATCATAGGCCTGGGGGCAGCGATCGCCGACGCGGGTCATTTCCGCCACGCCGTTCCAGCTGTCGGGTGCCTGGGCAAGCTGGAAACGGCCGACACCGGCGGTGGTTTTGCCGTAGGGAACACCGTAAAACGCATTGGCACCACCGGGAAAGGCCAGACCCGTCATCCGGCCACTGGCAGTCCGAACGGCCTTGGACGCTTTGGCATAGCGAAAATCCTGGGCCAGCGCTGCCAGGGGGGAAAGCAACAGGGCGCCGCCAGCCGCTGCACTTTTTTGTAACAGGTTTCTGCGGGACAGGGTGAAAGTGTTCCTTATTGTCATAGGGACCTCGTCGATTACAGTTCGGGTTTGCGGGCTACCAGGATGGTGCGGGCCATGCCGGGGCCCAGGATATCCATGGTGACTTTTTTCAGAATGGTGATATCGACAAAACCAAGGAAGGCCAGCCAGGTCTCTAGCACGTGGGTACTCAAGGCCCAGAAATTGGTTTTGTCATTGTTGTGCATATGCATGAAAAAGCAGATGTTCGGATCATCGGCGTGTTCATAGGTCTGAGTTTCCAGAGCCAGCCAGCCGCCGGGCTTCAGATTCTTCCAGGTACTCTGCAGTGACAGCAGGGGATTGGGCAGGTGATACAGGGTGCCGAAATGCATGACCAGATCGAAGGCAGCTTCCTCTGTATAGGTTTCTGCATCCCCCATCCTGAAATCACCGCTGATACCCGCCATGTCGGACAGCATGTTGGAAACATCCAGGTGGCGCTGGGTAACATCGATGCCGGTGGGACGCATGTCATAGCGGCTGGCCATGTAGATGGCGTTGTGTCCGGTATTGCTGCCGATATCCAGAACCCGGCCACCTTTTAGTGTTTCCATCGGAATGACTGCCTCGATGGTTTTGACCTTGTTCAGGGTGTATTCGTTAAACGGGGTTCGTCGTTCAAGGTCTGCGGTGGAAACACCGTTGCTGAAGGTCACCAGGTGACCCCAGGGTTGGTACTCCCGGAGCCTTTCGGTCAGTTCTTCAGGAGTACGATTGGTGTCCAGATGAAGGATGAACTCGTTACTACTCATGGCATCCTAGTCCTGGGGAGCAATGTCGCGGGTCTGGATCAGCCATTGGCCATTGACCTTGACCAGGTCATCAACACTGCGGCCCACGGAGATCATGCGGGCAGGGTTGTCCTGGCCGTTGGCACCGAAGTACGTCACCCAGTAGGCGTGATGGCGGGCATGGGTGGGGCTGACAAATTCAGTCCAGTAATTTTCGGTGGCATGATACATCGGTGCTGCGGGGTTGCCTTCGGCAGCCTGTTTGGCACGGGAATCACGCAGGTCGGCAATCATTTTATACAGGGCATCACGGCCCTTGATGTTGCCAAAGGCGCCGTCTTCCGTGAACACGGCAACATAGGCATCAGGATCAAAGGAGTCCAGAGCGCGGGTGTAGCGCCACATCAGATGTTCAATGGCTTCACGATCCTCCATCCGCTGCAGGATGGCCATGTGATCCGCCATGTTGGCGCCCATTTCTGCGCCCATATCATGGTCCATTCCCGGCTTCATACCCTGGGCCAGGGTGATCACAGGGATGGAAAGCAGTAGCGCCAGGCAGGTGTTCAGAAAAGTTCTAGTGAGGTGTGTCATGGGTATCTCCCGGTGTGGTGTTGTGAATGCCGGCAGTCTCGCCAGCGGGTTCCCTGAAAAACAGCATAAAGCCCACCATCACCACAAAGGCCATGGCGGCAGGAATGATCCAGATAGTAGTCCAGTCATGCCCGGCGTCCATGACATTGCTCTCCACGATGGCACCTGATGCCCAGGAACCGATAACCATGCCCACACCATAGGTGGCAACATGGATGAAGCCCTGCGCACTGGAACGGATGCTGGAGGGGGCAAACCGGTCCACGTAAATCTGGCCGGTGACAAAGAAGAAGTCGAAGCAGACGCCGTGCAGGATGATGCCGGTGTAAAGCATGAACACCAGCGACTCATTATTGCCATAGGCAAACAGTACATAACGCAGCACCCACGCACCCATGCCCACGAGCAGCATTTTCTTCACACCCAGGCGGGCAAAGAATACGGGAATGAGTACCAGGAATATCACTTCCGACATCTGGCCCATGGTCATCTTGCCGGCAGCATTTTCCATACCGGTTTCGTTCAGGAAGGCATTGGCAAAGTTGTAGTAAAAGGTCAGCGGAATGGAGATCAGCAGGGAGCCGATGATGAAGACGGCAAATGAACGGTCCTTCATCAGCGACAGGGTTTCCAGGCCCAGCAGTTCAGCCACAGCAGGTTTCTTGCCGGTATTGCTCGGCGGCGTGTCAGGCAGGGTGAAGCAGTAGATGCCCATGATCAGCGAGCTGATGGCGCCGAACTTGAGGGGGATGTTGGTGGCCTCAATGGATGAACCGGTAACGGCAGGTACGGCCACGCCAATCACCAGGCCCACGACAATCCAGCCCAGGGTGCCCATGACCCGAATGCCGGGGAACTGCTTGCCCGGATCATCCATCTGGTTGAATGACACCGAATTGGCCAGGGCCAGGGTGGGCATGTAGCACAGGGCATAGGCAAACAGGGTCCAGAAGAAGGTGGTCGGATCGGTGACCGAGGAGATACTCCACAGTAACACCCCGCCGATGAGATGCAAGACAGCCATCACTTTCTGGGCGGAAAAGAAGCGATCGGCCAGCATACCGACGATCACCGGGGCGAAGATGGCCCCCCAGTTCATGGTGCTGTATGACGCACCCACGGAGACCCCGTCAAAGCCGATATTGAGCAGATACGTACCCATGGTGACGTTCCACGATCCCCAGATAAAAAACTGCAGGAACATCATCACGGATAATTTGATGCGGATGGCAGAATTCATGTTTCCCCTCTGCTTGTTATTGTTTTCTTTTCGCCATGAAGGGGGTGAATATGGCACTATTGAGGGCGTTCAGCAAGTCGCCGGGGGGGCGGCAGGCAGGCGAAGAGCGGAGGCAGGAAGCAGGAGGCAGGGACTGCGATCCGGGGCACGTAAATCCTGGCAGAATAACAATAAATCAGGTTTGAAGGGGTAACTTATGACTGATCGTCGCGAATTTCTGAAATCGGGTTCCATCCTGACGGGGGCTGCTGCGCTTGGGGCGGCTTCACCCCTGATTTCAATGGCCCAGAGCAGTGGGCTGTTCAAAATATCTCTGGCGGAGTGGTCTTTGTTCCGACGTCTGTTTGCCGGGGAATACACCAACCTGGATTTTCCCGGGCTGGCCCGCAATATGTTCGGCATTGATGGCGTGGAGTACGTGAACCAGTTCTGGATGGACAAGGCCGAGGACAAGAACTACCTGATCGAGCTGAAAAAGCGCTGCGATGATAACGGTGTGACCAGCGTACTGATCATGTGTGACCGTGAAGGGGCCCTGGGCGATCCGGATGATAAAGCCAGAACCAAAGCCATCACCAATCATTACAAGTGGGTGGCTGCGGCCGCCTGGCTGGGCTGTCACTCCATCCGGGTCAATGCACAGTCCTCAGGCAGCTGGGATGAGCAGCAGAAACTGGCGGCTGACGGTCTCCATCGCCTGTGCGAGTTTGCCGGGGACTACGGCATCAATGTCATCGTGGAAAACCATGGCGGCCTGTCCAGCAACGGCAAATGGTTGTCCGGTGTGATGGATAAAGTGGATGCCCCCAACTGCGGCACGCTGCCGGATTTCGGCAATTTTCGCATCACCCCTGACGAGCGTTATGACCATTACCTGGGCGTGGAAGAGCTGATGCCCTATGCCCGGGGGGTCAGTGCCAAGACCTATGACTTCGACGACCAGGGCGAGGAAACCTTCACCAATTTTGACCGCATGCTGCGCATCGTTCTTGATGCCGGCTACCGGGGTTTCGTGGGTGTTGAATATGAAGGTCGTAACATCGAGGATATCGAAGGGATACGTCTGACCAAGGCGCTGCTGGAGCGGACCCGCGACAAGCTCAGGGCCAGTTACGCCTGAGCAGGGCGTGGACCGTCCCTGATCTGGCAAGCGGGAATGACAGCGAGCATCCGTCCCCTTGAGTCAGCCGATTATCCGGCGTTTTTTGCCTATCTGGATGCACAGCTCGCCGTGAACGGCAAGGAAGGTCATCCACTGTTTCAGCCGGTATCCCGCGATACGATCCATTTTCCATCGGATAAAGAAGCCACTTTTGTGGCTGGCCTGGGTCGATCCCTGGATCAGGCTGGCTGGCGCCGTGCCTGGCTGGCAGTCAGTGAGAAGAATATTATCCTGGGCCATGTGGACTTAAGGGCTTTGCCGGAATCAGGCGTGAATCACAGGGCGTTACTGGGCATGGGAGTAGCTAGTGGATGCCGGCGAAGGGGGGTGGGTCAGATGCTGCTTAATTTCGCCATGGATTGGATGAGGGACGAAGGATCCCTGCAATGGCTTGATATTGAAGTGCTTGCCGTTAATACACCGGCCGTCGCTCTTTATCAAAAGTCTGGCTTCACATGGTTGTGTGAAATCGAGGACATGTTCCGGGTAGATGGCCAACCCGAAGCTGTTATCCGGATGACGCGACATATCTGCTAGCCATGCTCAGGCACATAGGATGTTTTCGCTGACTGCATGTCGTAGGACATACAGCAGTTACGGCCAGCCTCCTTTGCCTGGTACAGCGCCAGGTCGGCTGTTGTCACCAGCGCCTGCACAGGTTGGGGACTGTCTGGATGCAGCGTGGAAACGCCTATACTGACAGTGATGTAAGGCGATTTTGCCAGAGCTCTGTTTTCCAGACGACTGCCTTCGATTTGAATACGCAGGCGTTCTGCAACATTAAAGGCGGTTTCACGATCCACATCAGGTAACAGGATGGCAAATTCCTCTCCACCATAACGGCAAAGGCTGTCAATACTGTCCTGGCGTAGCCCCAGTTGCAACGCCTGGGCAATCTGTTTCAGGCATTCATCCCCTTTGGGGTGGCCATAGAAGTCGTTGTAGGATTTGAAATGGTCGACATCTATGATGAGCAGCGACAATGGCGTATTTTTCTGGCGGGACTGGTACACAAGTTCCTGCAAAGCACTGTCAAAACGACGTCTGTTTCCTACGCCAGTCAGGGCATCACGGTTGGCAGCATCCAGCAGTTGTGATGACTGTACCTTAAGGCGCTGCTCACGTTTTATGGTTGCGGTTACATCCTGTATCTGCAGCATACATTTGTAATGTTCATGACGAAGAGCGATGACGTGAATCAGCTGTTGCATCCGGCGATTGATTTTCCGGTCTGCCGGTTTCTGGAACAGAGGTAACACCGGCTTGTTGAGTCCGGGAGTCAGCATCGAAGACAGGTTGAATTTTTCAGCCTGATCTATGGCTGCATACAGACGGGAGTTGCAGATTTCAGGGAAAATGTCCTCGACATACTCTCCATAAGCAAATTCCGGGACGTTTGCCAGATGGGAACGGAACCAACGATTCCAGAACTTCAGGCGGCGTTCAGCATCCAGAAGCAGGACGCCTACCTGCATGGATTCCAGAAGAAAAGATTCAACAGCCTGCATCAAACCATCCCCTGACTGGCAAGGAATCCATCGACACATTCCAGCAGGGTCTGCAGGGAGTCGATACTCAGTAAAAACACAAAGCGGCCTTCAATCAGTTTTTGGCTGATCAACAGATCAATCTGGAGCAAGAGCACCACACTTTCCTGATCGGCACTCATGGCTGCTATAGTCTGGTGGTCGCCAAAATGGTGCTCCGGTAAGCCCCCGAGAAATTCGATATCGAGCATATCAGCCAGGGCGCTGATGCAGGCATTGAGTATAACGTTGCCCACTTCGCACATGGCTTCCTGTTCGAATTCAGACATTTCCTCCGGTGTGAGCTCTGCATCCAGCATGCTGTTAATGATGGTCAGCGCATTGCGTTCAGGAAACAGCAGCATTGCCTTGGCATCAAAGGGGCCGGAAAAATCCAGGGATACCATGCTGAACTCGGAAAACTCAGCACCAAGCAGGGTGGATGTCAGGTCCTCAGTCTTTGCCAGAGTAACCTGCGGAGCAGATAGCGACACTTCATCGCGAACGATCTGGCTCAAGCTGCTGGCTGCCCGACCAACACCAATGTTGAACAGTTCTCCCAGAGCATCCTTTTGGAGATCAGAAAGTATCACCGGGCCTATTCCTCGAAAAAAGAAATTATCCGGCTGACAGAGTCGTGCGTTATGGGTTTCTCTACAAAGCTGAAGCCTGCTCTGGCTGTGGAATCCCGCATGGCACCTTGTACGTTGGCAGTGCAAATGACAATTTTAATATCCGGGTGTTTAGCCTGGATCAGACTTGCGGCTTCCAGACCGGTGATGCCGGGCATGTTCATATCCATACTGATCAGAGCGGGTATTTCCTGGTCCACTTTGTCGACCGCTTCGTCACCACTGGCGGCTTCCTGAATTTCCCAGTCCGGACGTAGTTCTGAAATGAATTTACTGATCATCAGTCGGGACATTCTGCTGTCATCAACGATGAGGAGTGTAGGTTTTGACATAGGAATTGCTGCCTCAGGTTACTGCGGGGTAATGCTCCTTATAACGACAGTACGCCGAAGGTCTTTAGGTTTTAATGGGATCAGGGCCAAAACTGACATTCTGGCCCGGTTGTCATGAATTGAAATGGATCAATCCTGCAGGGTATCCAGACGCAGAAACCGGGCGGCATTGTTATAGAAAATATCCCGCTTCTGGTCGGGCCGCAGGTAGTCGGCATTCTGGATGATGCTGATGGAGTAGGCCATCAGTCCCGGCCAGGCCATCTGGTCGGTGCCGAACATGACGCGGTCACCAAAGCCGCCATCAACAATACGCTCGATATAGCGGTTCACTTCCTCGATGGGATAGCTCCAGATCAGACCGGCAATGTCCACGTAGACATGGCTGTTGGCCTGGAGCAGGGCGAGCAGGTTTTCAATCAGAGGGTAGCCGGCGTGCATGATCTGTAACCGCAGTTTCGGATGGCGGGCCAGTAGTTCCTCCAGCAGGAAGGGATCGCCCATCGAAGCACGAAAGCCCGGCATGGTGACATTGGCCCGACCTGAGCCGCCGGTACCCATGTGGATGGCCACAGGAATGTCGAGTCGTTCGGCCAGGGCAAAGTAATCATCCACCGCCATGTCACTGGGAGACATACCCTGATACTGCAAACCGATTTCCCCCATGACCTGGAACCCGCCTTCTGTGAACAGGCTCTCCAGGCGTTTCAGTTCCGCCTCCTTGTTGGTGTCAGGCGCCATGCTGAAACTGGTGCTGCGAATCACGCGGCCCGGTGCGGCCGCTTCAAAGGCCCGCACGGCAGCGGGTTCGCCATGGACCACGGCAATAACATTCAGTCGCTCCATGTCTGCGACCAGTTCATTCAGATAAGCCTTGCCGGGAGCACCATACAAACGGGGAGAACAGTCTTCGTTCGACCACCCAAAGAAACCTTCTTCGCCCGAAGGGTCAGAAGCCAGAAACTGCTGGGGGTTGGGGCACATTGGGGCGGTGCCTTCGCGGCCTTCCAGCATGGCATGAAAATGCACATCTATGATGGGGGGAGGCGAGTCAGGGCGCACCGGCATCTGGGCAAAGGTCAATGAAGATAAAAGACAGCTGGCAAGTAGCAGTGCAAAGCGCAGGACTGGCATTGGTGAAATCCTTTGAAGATGAACGGTGAATAAATGAGTAAAGCAAAAACAGTCGCTTGTACGTGATGTATTAGCCAAAAAAATCCTTGCTGTCGAAATCCCAGTCTGATGAACGCATCACGCCTGCTGCCGACCCGGCTTCACGACCGGCAAAACGCCCGTAATTGCCATGAGCATAAAGCAGGGGTTTGGACTGGATCCGGGAAATGTTCACGGCCTTGATTTCACCGAACAGGATGCTGTGGGTATTCATCTCCACGGTCTTGATCAGCTGGCAATCGAAGCCGGCCAGGGCCGAGCCCAATACCGGTGCGCCGGTTTTCAGTGTGGTCCATTGACCCATTTCAAAACGTTCTTCACCTTTGATTGGGCCGGCAAAACGATCAGCCAGGTTCTTGTCTGTCAGGGCAAGAACGTTAACCGCAAAGGATTCACTTTGCTGGATACTCTGGTTGCAGGCGGTACCGGTAAAGACGCTGCAAAGCAAAGTAGGGGGCTCCGCAGACACAGAGCAGACGGCAGTTGCCGTTAATCCGTTGCGTGAACCATCCGGGTCAGTGGTGGTAATCAGACAAACATGCCCCGCCAGATGCCGCATTGCGGAGCGAAAATCATCAGTGCTTATCGTCATGGTCTTCCCGGAAGTTACCGACTCTTAAAGTAGTGGATGAGTGGGCTCAAGACCTACCTGGCCGCGACCGAACTGTTCCCGACACACCACCCAGTCCCAGAAAGCATGAACACTGAGGGTGTTGATGTCGCGGAAAAAGGCCTGGATAGGGGATTTGTTCTCGAAGCTGCGGGCGCCGGCATTGTGGATCAGGGTGTTCACCGATTCCCGACAGTGGTTCACCAGGTAACCCAGATCCACCTTCATGCGCAGGCGGTCGGCCATGGTGATGCCGGGGCCAGCCTGGGTGTTGATGATTTCCTGGATCAGGGCATCACCCAGCTTGCGGGCAGCGTGGGCGCGGGCCGCGGCTTCGCCGATCTTTACATGTACAGTGGACATTTCAGCCAGTTTGCCCGGGCTGTAGGTGGGATCACTGCCCGTGAGCATATCAATAAAGTGACGGGTTGCCCCTTCCAGGCCGCCGACGAAAATACCGGTGGCTTCGGTAAAGATGAAAGGCAATACCGGCATGGAATACAGGGGATTGTCGTACAACTTGCCGCCTTCAGCTGTGCCCTCGATAAATCCCTTGATCTCGGCGATGCGATGCTCCGGGACGAAGGTGCCGTCACAGATCATGTCGTGACTGCCGGTTCCCTCCATGGCGGACATGTCCCACACTTCATCAATCTTGAAGTCGCCGGCTTTCACCAGGGCCAGTTTTGGCCCTTCGCCCTCGACCATGATGCCGGTCAGTACCCAGTCGCCGTGCAGGATGCCTGAGTTCCAGTGGGACTTGCCGGTCAGCTCGTAGCCGCCGGTGACCTTTTTGGCGCCGATAGTGGGACGGATCTGCCCGGGGACTTTCGGAGCCGGGTTATTCTTGAAGACGTCATCCTGGGTCTGTTCATTGAAACGGGTCACCATCCAGTTATGACCAACAAAGAAAGCCATGATCCAGCCAGTGGACATGCAGCTGGAGCTGATGCGCCGGACGATTTCCTGCATGGTATCCACACCCATCTCGAAGCCGCCGTATTTTTTCGGAATCAGCAGTTTCATGATTTCGCTTTCTTCACATTCCCGAAGGGTGTCCGGATGGATCAAGCCATGTTCGGTGACATAACGGCGGCGGTCGGCAATGGCAGGCAAAAGAGCGTCAACCCGTTCAATGAGTTCCTGGGGTGTGGTCATACTGATATCCCTTGTAGAAATATTATTATTTTGATGTTGTTGTTATGAGGTTTGAGAACCTGAACAGGGATGATATGTGATCAGAACAGGGTTGTCTAAAATCAGACAAGCCTGACGACAGCGGCGGGTGCGGCTCGCTCCTTGGTATTCAGGAGCTCGTTATCAAGGTGCTTAAGTCTTCCCTGTTGTCATGTCATGCTTTCCATTGCCTTGCCCTCCTGTTCGACTAAATAGGCAATCAGGCGAAAAAATGGTCAGTTAAACAAACATATGATTTGCGACAAAAAGATTGAGTTGGCACATCGATGAAAACCCTGAGCATTGACGAATACCATGGGATCAATCATATCGGAAAGGATAATCAGGTACACATAGGCGACTATCTAGATCAGGCCGGCTCGGATATGAAATATGACCAGCACAACGATCGAGCGCAGTGGCGACTAGATAATCAATTAGCCGCCAACGGCAAAGCCGCTCATTGGCCACATAAGCAGCGAAGGCAGGCACATGACTTAGTGTCTTCACTTGATCCAGTTAACCGAAGCAATTATCAGAAAATTGGCAAAGGCGGCTGATATAGGTGTGGAAGCGGGAGCCTGTCATGTAATCAAGAGGAGAGGAAGCGCTGCATCATGCGCGAGGTGTCTGCCGGTTTGCCAGTGAACAGTTCAAATGCCTTTGCAGCCTGATGAATGGCCATGGGCAGGCCGTTCATGGTAAGGCAGCCCAGGGACTGCGCC
>CAZBBS010000060.1:0-4755 GCA_964490145.1 uncultured Enterobacteriaceae bacterium | reverse complement strand
CCCACCCTGGCCGCAGTAGGTGACAGCGCATCCAGTAAAGGCATCACGGCCTGTTTGTAGGGATGCGTGATATTCAGGCCGGCATAACCCGCCTGATGCGCCTCTTCCAGTACGCGGGCCAGGGATTGCGAATTCTGCTTGCGACCAGCGAGGTCATACAGGTGATATTCCAAAGCAAAGCCCTGGTCAGCGGCTTCCTGCTGGTGCATGCGCGGGGCACCCGATTCACCGATGTGATCGCCGACCAGACCGGTCAGTACTGTCGTCATATAAACGCGGGATGCTTATAAAGCCGGTCCGACCACCAGGCCCCAGGGTGTTTCACCTACCGGTATTTTGGTAATGATCTCAAACGTGGCCGCATCAATGACGGTGACATCGTCCGATGGCCCATTGGCAGAATACAGGGTTGATCCATCCGGGCTGCCGGCCAGTCCCCAGGGACGCGGACCCACTTCCACGGAACGGATTACCTCATGGGAGGACGTATCGATGGCCAGAACAGACTTGCCGCGACCGGTGGCAACATAAAGGGTTTTTTCATCCGGGGATAACACCAGGCCCATGGGCAGGGAGCCTTCAGGCAGGGCAATGGTGCCGGAAACGGCGTTGCTGCCAACATCGATAATATCGATCTGTGTCCCGAATTCCGCAGAGATATAGGCGGTTTTGCTGTCGGCGGTAAACAGGATGTCGCGCGGGCGCAGGCCTACCTGGATAGTGGCAATGGCGTCGCCGTTGTCGGCATTGATGACAGTGACATCACTGGCCACTTCGCCGGTGACAAAAACCCGATGGCCGTCTGGTGATAAACGGACACCTTCGGGTTCCAGGCCTACAGGGGTCTGGGTCAGAATCTCTCCGGTATCCAGATTCAGCATGCTGGTCATATGGGTGTCTTCGTTGGAGACAAACAGGTGGCGTGTCTCCCAGTCCACATCGAACTGTTCGGGATCAGACCCGCTGTCCAGAATGCGCACCACGCGACGGGTCCGGGTATCCACTTCCGCTATGCCGTCGGCAGATTTGTCGGCAACCAGCTTTTCACATTCCTCGTCTTCCATGGAAGGAGGGCATTTGGGTGAGCCGCTCAGGGCCACATAGAACACGCTGCCATCCGGGCTGACCTTGATGCCGCGGGGGCGTTTGCCTACCGGAATGGTGGCGACGACTTCATGGGTGCCGCCATCGATTACCGAGACATTATTCGAGTCTTCGTTGGTGACATAAATCACCGTGCCGCTCTGGGCACAGGCGGTGGCTGAAATCAGGAGGAGAGGCAAAAAAATAAATCTGGAGGTCTTCATCGGGTCAATATCCACTGAACAGTTCTGGGGACCAAGGATAGGGTCAGGACACAGGTTTGTCCATGTCAGGACCGAAGGCAGCAGGGGCATCTTTCATCAGGCAAATCCGGCAGGCATAAAAAAACGGCGACACTGCTGCCGCCGTTTTCTGTTTTACCGGTGATGGATCAGGAATCCAGGTCGAAACGGTCAAGCTGCATGACCTTGGTCCAGGCTTTCACGAAATCCTGCACGAACTTCTCTTTCGAGTCGTCCTGGGCGTAGAACTCGGCCAGTACCCGCAGTTCCGAATTGGAGCCGAAGATCAGGTCAACCGGTGTGCCGGTGTAAACCACGCGGCCAGTCTCACGGTCACGGCCTTCATAGACGCCATCCATGCTGCCTTTCTCCCAGTCGATGGACATGTCCATCAGGGTGGCGAAGAAGTCATTGCTCAGGGTGCCGGGATTGGCCGTGAACACGCCATGGCTGGAGTCGTCAGCGTTTGCGTTCAGGGTTCGCAGCCCCCCAACCAGTACGGTCATTTCCGGCACGGTCAGTTCCAGTTTGTCGGCCTTGTCTATCAGTGCCTCAGCCGGCGACAGGAGACTGTCACTGGAGAAGTAGTTCCTGAATCCATCGGCCTTCGGTTCCAGCACGGCGAATGACGCGACATCAGTAAGCTCCTGGGTGGTATCTGCACGACCAGGCACGAAAGGAACCTCTACGTCGATCCCGGCATCATCTGCTGCTTTCTCGATGGCGGCAGCACCGGCAAGTACGATCAGGTCTGCCATGGAAATCTGGCGGCGACCGCGATCGTTGAACTCACTCTGGATACCTTCCAGAACGCCCAGTACCTCGGACAGCTCCGCCGGATTGTTGGCGGCCCAGTCCTTCATCGGGGCCAGACGAATGCGGGCACCATTGGCACCACCGCGCATGTCAGTGCCGCGATAACTGGATGCGGAAGCCCAGGCAGTGCGCACCAGTTGGGAAACACTCAGGCCTGAATCCAGAATCTCTCCTTTCAGACGACGCACATCACGGTCGTTTACCAGGGGATAGTCCACTTCAGGAATCGGGTCCTGCCACAGGAACTCTTCATCCGGCACCAGTGATCCCAGGTAACGTGAAGTCGGTCCCAGGTCACGATGGGTCAGTTTGAACCAGGCCTTGGCGAAGGCATCCTCGAATTCACGGGGATTGTTCAGCCAGCGCGTGGTGATTTCCCGGAATTCCGGATCCTCACGCAGGGCCAGGTCAGTGGTGAACATGATCGGTTGGTGACGCAGATTCGGATCATGGGCGTCCGGTACCAGGTTGGCGCCGCCGTTATTGGCAGGGACCCACTGGGTAGCTCCGGCAGGACTCTTGGTCTGTACCCAGTCCCAGTTGTAAAGGTTCTGCAGGTAATTGTGGGTCCAGGTGGTCGGGCTCACGGTCCAGGCGCCTTCCAGGCCGCTGGTCACGGTATCCACGCCATTGCCCTGGCCACAGCTGTTGGTCCAGCCCAGGCCCTGTTCTTCTATGGCGGCGGCTTCGGGTTCAACACCGACACAGTCAGACGGCTTGTGTGCACCGTGGGCCTTGCCGAAAGTATGTCCACCGGCGATCAGGGCCAGGGTTTCCTCGTCTGTCATGGCCATGTTGCCGAAGGTCTGGCGGATGCGCTGGGCAGAAGCCAGGGGATCGGGATTGCCGCCTGGACCTTCAGGATTCACGTAGATCAGGCCCATCTGGGTGGCGCCAAAGGGACGGTCCAGCTGGCCGCCATGAACTCGGCTGGAGGCCAGCCATTCGGCTTCGGGGCCCCAGTTGACGATTTCCGGTTCCCATTCGTCGACACGACCGCCGGCAAAGCCGAGGGTTTCAAAACCCATGTCTTCCATGGCGACAGTGCCAGCCAGGATCATCAGGTCTGCCCAGGAGATGGCATTGCCGTATTTCTGTTTGACCGGCCACAGCAGGCGCCGGGCCTTGTCCAGGTTGGCATTGTCCGGCCAGCTGTTGAGCGGGGCGAAGCGCTGCATGCCGCCGTCTGAACCGCCACGACCATCACTCATGCGGTAGGTGCCGGCGCTGTGCCAGGCCATGCGAATAAAGAAAGGACCGTAATGACCATAGTCGGCTGGCCACCAGTCCTGGGACGTTTTCATGACAGACACCAGATCGGCTTTGACAGCTTCCAGATCAAGGGCGGAAAAAGCTTCGGCATAATCGAAGTTACCGTCCAGGGGATCGGACTCGGGGGAATGCTGGCGCAGGGGTTCAAGATTTAGGCTGTTGGGCCACCAGTAATCGTTGTCGGGCAGGCGCTCCTGGGCCAGGACCGGCCCTGAGGCTGACACAGCAATGGCTGTGGCCAGAGCTGTAGCAACGGGCAGTTTTTGTTTCAACATGACAGGTTCTCCTCATTGGATTCAGGCATCCTGAGAGCGACAACAGGTCGCCATCAGGTTGGGACTTATCCTATGAGGCGGGGCAGCTGGCGGCTAATCGGTTTTCCCGACCAATCCGATTGATGTTTCCGATTCATGGTAAATGGGTGTTGAAACGGGCAGGTCTGGCCCTTGTATGGTCTGCTTGTAGGTTTCCTGGATGATCCAGGCATCATTGCTGGCGCGATGCCTTTGCAGGTTGGATGCCAGTGTAATCCTGTCCTTGGTCTGGTGCCAGACCGTCATTTGTTTTTCGGTGAGGATGATTTCAAGGGGGCTGATGGTAAAGTCCATCATGAGGTCAGCGCGCTCGAACAAGGTGATAAGCCAGGGCTTGTCCACCACCCAGCCATCAGAATAGAGGGTTTTTCCAGACAGCAGGCGGTTCAGTTTGCTGGCAACGTCCTGCAGGGGTTTGCCATGAGTATGCAGGTTTTCACGATTGACCTTGTGGACTTTTTCTGCTTCGGGGTCCCAGTGGGTCCAGTCCGGTGCCGGTTCAATCAGGGAGCAGAAGCGTTGCCCATCGCTCATGGCGATACCGACTTCAATAGGGTAGCTGTGGCTGCCAAAGCCTGAAGCTTCCACGTCAATGATGTTGGGTAATACCGTATTTTTCATGCTGGCGTGGGGCCTGTGCTGATGTTTTTGAGCAAACAGTATGCCGTAGAACCTGAAATGCATGTGTTAATAGCAGTTAACGGATCAAGGGCAGCTATCCTTAAGCGCTTTCATGGCTAACAGATTGTTTTCATGAATTTATTCAGATTAAATGTTTTCTCCAACATGACAGGACAGGAAGGAATATCCATGAGTGACGCTATCCGGTGGCCAACCAAAACCCGCGACATCCATAACCATCACATGGATTCCACCATCTGGGACGAGCTTGAATTCCGTGATGACGACATCATCATCGGCACCTACGCCAAGGCGGGCACCACCTGGACGCAGCAGATCATCGGACAGCTGGTCTTCAACGGGGACCCGTCCATTTCAGCCCATGACTATTCACCCTGGCTCGATAT
>CAZBBS010000059.1:0-16935 GCA_964490145.1 uncultured Enterobacteriaceae bacterium | reverse complement strand
GTAATTTCCGGAGACCTGGCTTCATAGCCCGCTGCAGCCACTTTTTCGAGCAGGCCATCAAGGTCAGGTGTAGACATCATGAAGCTGGTGAAATGTCCTGCATGCCAGGGCTCAAGCCACTCGTACACTTTGAGACAGGAATCACCCAACTGATAATCCGTAAAACGATGAGGCGCACCGTCATATTCCTCGATGACTGTCAGACCGAGAATATCTTCATAGAAGGCCTTGCTGGTGTCGTAATCTCTGGCGGGTACCGACAAAAAAGCCAGCTTCACAGGGTTTCCCCTGCCTGCCAACCGCCACCGAGAGCCTGGAACAGGCCGACCAGCGCATTCAGCTGCAACAGTTTGTTGTCCAGGTAGCTGTTGCGGGTGGCGAACAGGGTGTTCTGGGAAGTCAGCACAGTCTGGTAATCCGTCACGCCCTCCTCATAGCGTACCTGCGCTATGCGAAAGGCTTCTTCCGCTGCTTCCAGGTTCTGAAAAGCAACCACACCCTGTGACTGCAGCAGCTGGATATTGCTTAGCAGGACTTCCACTTCATTAAAGGCATTGATGACAGCACGACGGTAATTATTCAGGCTGTTTTCCATGGTGATTTTGGCCTGGTCGATATTCCTGAACCGTTGACCGTTGTCGAGCAGGGTTTGAACGAGATTGGCATTGATCGTGAGAAAGGTATCAGGGTCGCTGACCAGTTCCGACAGCGAGGTGCTTGAGGCACTGAAGGCTCCGGTCAGGGAAATTTGCGGAAACAGGTCGGTGCGGACAATATCCACACTGGCCCTGGCACTGCGCAGGTTGGCTTCAGCCTGCACCAGGTCCGGGCGCCTGATCAACAGTTCTGACGGCAACCCCGGCTGTACGGCAGGCAGGGAAATGGTCTGAAGTGTCTGCCCGCCTATCTCGAAGCCCTGCACGGTTTTACCAACCAGCAGGGCAAGGGAAGCTCGTGTGGCCAGGTCATTCTGAACAAACCCCCGTAGATTATTGCGCTCCCGCTCCATGGCGATCTGCTGCTGGAGTGCCTCAATGGGCACTGCCACACCAGCATCCACTCTTGCCTGGGCTATTCGATAGATGGCCTCGGCATTCTCCACATTCTGATTGGCTGCCACGATCTTGTCGCGGGTCAGCAGCAGTTGAAAATAGGTCGATGCTGCTGTCCCCAGGGTATTGAGCGCCACATCGGCAGCCTGGGCCACTCGGGAATCATAATCGGCCACCGCGCGATCAAAGGTTGCGGGCTTGCTGAGAATATCGGTATAGGTAAAACCCGCTTCCAGGTCGAAGGGGATGTTTGGACTGTCTGAACTGCTGACGCCATCCACCCGGGTTTCCGAGTAGGCAGCACCCGTCCCTAAAGTCACAAGCGGTGTTGGCAGCAGGTTGAACCCGGCTTCGCGCAGGGCTATCTGGGCAGATTCCAGGTTGCGGCGATTGATTTCAAGGTCGAGATTGTTCTGCTGAACCTGGCTGATAATGTCGGAGAGTTCCTTGTTGTCAAAAGATACCCACCAGTCCCTGTCCGGCCAGACCAGCGCATCCTCCTCGGTTGGCCCCTGCCAGGCCTGCGGGACATCTGTGCTCTCAAGCTCTGGTAATTCGGTCATGGTACAGCCGGCCAGGAACAGCAGGCAGACAATGGGCATTACCGGGAAATACTGCCTGTTCATATACTACTCGTTAGCCAGGGCAACAACAGGATCAAGTTTTGCCGCCTTTCTTGCCGGTGCAAAACCAAAAACAAGCCCGGTGGCCGTGGCGCAGCTGAAAGCCAGTATCATAGGCATGGTGGTGAATTTGATGGAAACGTCGAATGCCATTAACAGGTATCCCACGGCAATTCCGGTCATCACCCCGATGATGCCGCCGAAGCCGGACACCACGATGGCCTCTGACAGAAACTGGGACATGATGTCCGTCTGTCTGGCACCGGTGGCCATGCGGATGCCAATTTCCCGGGTGCGCTCGGTGACCGACACCAGCATGATGTTCATCACACCAATCCCCCCCACCAGCAGGGAGATGGCCGCCACGGAGCCCAGCAGCATGGTGAAGGTGTCCTGGGATGCCGATACGGTTTCCAGCAACTGGGCACTGTTAAAAATGCGAAAATCCTCGGTGCCATGACGGGCAGTCATGAATTCGATCAGATTACTTTCTGTTGCGTCCATCTGCTCCAGATCGTCCACGTACACGGAAATACTCCGCGCATTGGTTTCCCCCATCAACCTCAGTGCTCCGGTTTTAAAAGGGACAAAGATGGCATCATCCTGGTCACCGCCACCAAAGCCCGAAGAGCCGCCCTTGGTGGTCAGCACCCCAATTACCTGGAAGGGTATGTTTTTGATCAGGATGTATTCACCCAGGGGGTCGGCACCATTCGGAAAGATTTCTGAGGCCACTGTTGAACCCAGTACGGCAACCGGCGTGTAACGGTTACTGTCCTCATCGGTGAAGAACACACCACGGGCCAGCGGCCAGTTGTTCACTTCCGGCATATTTTGCGTCACTGCTGTCACTGAGGTGGAGTAATCCTGGCGCTGGAAGCGAACGGTATAACTGCCCTGCAGTTCCGGCATGGCACCGATGATGTTGGGCAGCTCTTCCGAAATTGCCACGGCATCCTCAAGGGTCAAGGTGGACGGAATACTTCGCCGTTGTCCCGGAATTCTGGCCGGCTGCAGGGTCAACCGGTTGGTGCCGATCTGGCTGATTCTGTCGACAATGTCCTGCCGTGCTCCTTCGCCAATCGCCAACATGGCCACCACCGAGGCTACGCCGATAACTATGCCAAGTAGCGTCAGCACTGTGCGGAAAATATTCGCCTTGAGCGAACGCAGCGCCATGCGTATGGCTTCACCTATCCCAGCCAGCGGAGAGGTGATTTTGCGGCTCAGGAAAAGGTCACGCAGCTCCCTGTTCTTGGCAGGGTCTACGGCGCCCTCGGCAGGGCCCGAATCACTGATGATGCTGCCATCGCGAAATTCAATAATGCGATCAGCGTGAGCGGCAACGTCACTGTCATGGGTAATCAGGATAACTGTATGCCCTTCCCGGGCCAGGCTTTCCAGGAGCGCCATCACTTCCACGCCGCTCTGGGAATCCAGGGCACCTGTGGGTTCATCCGCCAGAATGACCTGGCCGCCATTCATCATGGCACGGGCAATGGAGACCCGTTGCTGCTGTCCACCTGACAGCTGGGTTGGCCGATGGTCGAGTCGCTCACCGAGTCCCAGGGAAGTAAGCAGGGCTTCACCACGTACCCGCCGTTCGCGGTGGCTCAAACCGGCATAAATTGCCGGCACCTCGACATTTTCTTCCGCTGTGGCCGAACCCAGGAGATTGTAACTCTGGAAGACAAAGCCGAAGGCTTCACGGCGCAGCCAGGCCAGGCTGTCCGCATCAAAGCTTTTGATGTCGCGTCCGGCAAACAGGTAGGTTCCGGAGCTGGGTCGATCCAGACATCCCAGAAGATTCATTAACGTGGATTTGCCGGAACCGGACTGGCCGACAATGGCCAGAAACTCACCGGGATAAATTTTCAGATCAATGCCGCGCAGGGCATGCACTTCAACACCACCATCAGTCACAAACCGGCGATGTATGTTGCGCAGCTCAATCAGGGGAATGGCAATTTCACCACTGCTGGTTGCAGGCTTGTGCCTGTGCTCTCCATGTTTAGGGTGACTGTCCGCAGGTGCCCCGATACTTGAACTCAGGGGAATGTCAGGCTGGAAAGAACCGGTGCTCACTACCTGAATCCACCCATGACACGAATGCCCGGCTGCCTGTTGGTTTGTTGCCGGTTGGCCCCGTTGGCGTTGGCCTGAATGATCCCTGCAACCACCTGCTCTCCAGCTTCAAGACCGGATACCACTTCTGCCGCTATGCGACTGGTGACACCAACCATGACTTCCCTTTCTTCATACACGCCTTCACCCTTCACCACGCGAACGGTTGCGAGACGTCGGGTCTGTGCTGCTCCTGCGCCAGGCTGGCGACCCGCAGAGCCGCCGTTATTAAAACTGCCCTGTCCGCCACCAAAGCCCTGTCCTGATGCCATGCGCTGACGTATCCGGTCACGCTGCTCCTGGCTCATCCCCTCGGGAAATCCACCTCCTTGTCCACCGCCGGCAAATCCGCCTCCATTCGGTGGTCGGGCAGCCATCGTACCGGGGGCAGGTTGCCCGGGAGCCTGATCCTTGAATGTGAGCGCCCCCAGGGGGACGGTTATGACGTTGCGCGCTGCCGATGTAATGAAATAAACCTGAGCGGTCATATCCGACAGCAGAGAGGCATCAGCATTGTCCACATCAAACAGGCCGGTATAGAGCACCACATTATTTTCAATCACAGGGGTCGGCAATATCTGGCGCAACTGGCTGTACCAACGCCGGCTGCCTCCGCCCAGTGTCGTAAAGTAGACCTGCATCCCTTTTTTGATGCTGCCGATATCCGCTTCGGAAATTTCAGTTTCCACTGTCATGGTATTCAGGTCGGCAATTCGTAAAATTGTCGGTGCCTGCTGGGTGGCATTGAGCGTCCGCCCTTCATTCATTTCAATGGACACCACGGTTCCGGCAGAGGGTGCATAGATTCTGGAGAATTCCAGCTGTGTTTCATCACTCTCAAGGCTGGCACGGCTTTGTTGGATCTGCTTTTCCAACTGAATCAGACTGGACTGGGCCGAGGCCAGATTGGTGATCGCATTGTCATATTCCAGCTGACTGGTGGCATCGGCTGCCATCAGACGTTCCTGCCTGGCGGCATTGGATCTGGCCAATTCCAGTGAGGCACGTCTTGCCTCGATCTGGGCTTCCAGGGCTTCAATACTGGCACGGCTGGCCTCAACCCTGGCTTCCTGGACGCGGGCGTCAATTTCGGCAAGGAGCTGTCCTTCCTCAACGATATCTCCCACTTCAACGTGCAGCTTCTGCAACTGACCGCTGACCTGGGCGCCCACATCAACAAACTCAAAAGGCTGGAGGCTGCCGGCAGCTGTTATTGTGTTCTCAATGTCCCCCACTTCCACCGTGGCTATCAGGGGCTGATCCTGCGCTTCAACAGTCCGGGTGGATTGCCAGTAATACCAGCCACCTCCTCCAAGCACCAACAGGACTACCAGGGAAACAATCGCCTTGCGACGCGTGAATCCGCGCTTTCTGTCCTGTTCAAAAGCTGACTCTGCTGTTTTCATACAACCTGTAACCCGGCAATAAATATTTCATGCTCACTGATAAACGCAAACACCCTGCGATACGTTTACTCAGGACAAAAAGAATCTACTTGCAGTCAAATTCGTAAAAACGCGAATTTTACCGCTTATCAGCAGGCAACACTAAGGATTAATCAAGGATTTTATGAAGAATTATCAGAGAGTTAAGGGGCTTTCACCCCGGAAACTGATAAGAATTACTGCTGACCGGGATTCAGGAACCTGTCTGCGGCTGTTTACTTTCCAGCGGGATAAACAGGCATATCACGACATAGACAACGGTCATCAACAGGACATGCAGCATTCCCTCCCCGTTGAATCCGGTGACTATCAGGGATCGTACCGCAAGGCCGAAATAGGCGAGGGAAACAATGATGGTAAAAATCAGATTCATGCGCAGTTCTGTACCGCTATGCTGACATACATGCGGGCGCCTCATCAGCTTGGTCATGGCATCCATGGCTTCCTTATTACAGACCGGACACTGGTTGCTGCTCATGATGTTTCCTCACTTCGCAATCTTGCAAGTAACCTGATTATTACAAAAGCTTCAGGATATTACACTTACTCCATGATTTTATTATGGTTTTAAGTATTCGTGATTTCTACCAATTGTGCAAGCACAGATTTTGCGGTTCCATTGTCAATGGCCTCGGCAGCTATCTTTGCACCATGTTGGATATCCATGACCTTCCCGGCAATCACCAGTGCCGCGGCGGTGCCAAAAAGCACCACATCCCGATAGGCATCTTTCTGACCGTCCAATAGCGCTTTCAGGCGGGAAGCATTGTAGGCGCCATCGCCCCCCTTGAGGTCATCCAGGGTTGCCAATGGCAGACCGGCATCTTCAGGGGAGATATTGAATTCTCTAACCTGGCCATCCTTGACCTCACAGACATAGTTGGCACCTGTTGTGCTCAGCTCATCCAGATGATCGGCACCATGTACCACCCAGGCCCGTTCACAGCCCAGACTTGCCAGCACCCTGGCCATCGGCATGACCCACTCCTGGGCAAAAACCCCGATCAGGTAACGCTGGACACCTGCCGGATTACAGAGCGGGCCTAGTATATTGAATACTGTACGTATACCCAGCTCCACTCGAACCGGGCCGACATACTTGAAGGATTCATGGTGACGCGGCGCCATCATGAAGCCAATGCCGGCCTCCGTGATGGCCTGTTCTATGCGGGAAAAATCCGCATCCAGATTGACTCCAAGAGACGTCAGCACATCAGCAGCGCCGGATTTTGAGGACAGTGCCCGATTGCCATGCTTGGCCACCGGCACGCCGCAGGCGGCGGTCACAATGGCTGTTGCCGTGGAAATATTCAGAGTTCCTGATCCATCACCACCCGTGCCGACGATATCCATGGCTCCGGCTGGCGCCTTGATGGGAAGCGCCTTGGAACGAATCACGTCAACAGCGGCGGCAATTTCATCCACCTGCTCGCCGCGCATGCGCAGTGCAACCAGGAATCCGGCAATCTGGACAGGCGTGGCACGACCAGACATGATGATGTCGAATGCCGCCCTGGCCTCATCGAATGACAAGACCGCCCCGTCAGTAATCTTGCCAATATAGGGTTTGAGTTCTGTCAGGGCGTCAGTCATGGTGAAGATATCCGAAGCGGTTTACTTCATGTCGATGGCATTCAGGGTGTTCTGCATCAGGGAGGCAATGGTCATAGGACCTACCCCACCCGGTACCGGTGTTATCCAGCTGCATTTGTCCTTCACCCCGTCAAAATCCACATCACCGGTCAGACGCCAGCCACGCTCACGGCTTTCATCCGGCACACGGGTGGTACCTACATCAATCACCACCGCCCCATCTTTCACCATGTCGGCGGTGACAAATTCCGGTTTGCCGATGGCCACGATCAGGATGTCGGCACTGGCGCAGATTTCCTTCATGTTGCTGGTCCGGCTGTGCACAACGGTGACGGTGCAGTTGCCGGGATTGGCATTGCGGGACATGAGAATGGACATCGGCGTGCCCACGATATTGCTGCGGCCAACAACCACGCAGTGTTTACCACTGGTTTCAATGTTGTTGCGTTTGAGCAGTTCAACGATACCGTTGGGTGTGGCAGAAATGTGAGTTGGCAAACCCAGCATCATGCGACCCAGGTTCTGCGGATGGAAACCATCCACATCCTTGTTCGGGTCAATGGCAAGGGTGACCTTGTCTTCATCAATCTGGGAAGGCAGCGGCACCTGAACGATGAAGCCGTCAATGTTGTCGTCGTTGTTCAGCTTGTCCACCAGGGCGAGCAATTCTGCTTCGGTGGTTTCTTCCGGCAGCTCGATCAGGGTGGATTCAAAACCCACTTCCTTGCAGGCCAGCACCTTGTTGTTCACATAGGTTTTACTGCCACCGTCATTACCCACCAGTACAGCAGCCAGGTGAGGAACCTTGCGACCGGCAGCCTTGATCTCGTTAACCTTGGCGGCGATATCTTCTTTTAATGCCTTGGCGGTAGCCTTGCCATCCAGTAATTGCATAAAGACCTCTGTCCTTCTCTCCAAAAAAGCGGCCATTCTACAGAATTAACCGCCAGAAGTGGAGCCAGGGAAAAGATGGTCAGATGCGCGCCAGAGCGTCGATGATGATGCCTTCCGTGAGCAGCTGAGGCAGCACTTCGGCGGGTTTGGACGGGTCGGCAGGATACATCAGGTACAGGGGAACGCCGCTGGTCTCAAAGCGCTTGAGCACCTCTGTTATGGCCGGATCATTGTTTGTCCAGTCACCCTTGAGGTAAGTCACATTCTTGTCTGACAACGCCTGGATAACCGTTTCACTGCTAAGTGCCACCCGCTCATTGACCAGGCAGGTAATACACCATGACGCGGTCATGTTGACAAAAACCGGCTTCCCACCGGCCCGCAATTCGGCCAGCCTGGCATCACTGTAGACTTCGACGTTTTCACCGACCTCAACCGGTGCAGTCGCTCCCTGACGCGTCTGCAGCATCGGCGATCCCAGTACACTGAAAACACCGGCGATGCAGGCCAGTATCACGCCGACCTCAAGATAGCGCCAGCTGCTTTGGGACTGTCTCTGATACAACCAGGCCGCAACGGCAACCAGGACACAACTGCCCGTCACGATAGCCATGGCATCCACACCTGCCTGGCGGCCAAGCACCCATAGCAACCATACAGCCGTTCCATACAATGGGAAGGCGAGGAACTGGCGGAAAGTCAGCATCCAGCTGCCTGGTCTGGGCAACAGCCGGGTCAGGGCTGGAATAAAGGAAAACAGCAAAAACGGCAAAGACATGCCAAAACCCAGGGAAACAAATACTGTCAGTGCCACCGGCATGGGCTGGGTAAACGCAAATCCGAGCGCGGCTCCCATAAAAGGTGCTGTACAGGGGCTAGCCACCACACTGGCCAGAACACCGGTGAAAAATGATCCCGTGTACCCTTCTTTTTCAGACAGCCCGGAACCCAGCCCCATGATGCCGGTGCCAATTTCCACGACGCCGGACATGGACAGACCCATCAGGAAGAACAGGTAAACCAGGGCCGCCACAAACCAGGGTGACTGCAACTGAAAACCCCAGCCGATCAGCGCGCCGCCCGCCTGCAGTGTCAACAATACCGCTGCCAGCACCAGGAAAGAGAGAATAACACCGGCGGCGTAGGCAATCCCATGGAGGCGCTGCTCCCGGATTGGTGCCTTGGCATTGCTGGCCAGACTCATGGCTTTCAGGGAGAGAACCGGAAACACGCACGGCATGAGATTGAGAATCAGCCCCCCCACCAGGGCAAACAGGAACACAGTCGCCAAAGGCATACCGGACTGTTCGGCAGGCATGACAGTCCCGCCTGAACTTCCGTCCAGCACGGCAGCATTGACCTCACTGGGTGCACCATTGACCTCATAAACACGGGTATTCCCGGAAGTCTCCACCAACAGGATGCCGCCAACGCGTTCAGGCGGCTGTCGCAGTGCCCGGGGATGGGCTTTCTGGGATAGCTGAAGACTGGACAACTGGGTGGTGACGACCTGTTCGGCGTTGTAATCGAAAACACGGTGGGCATCAGGAATAAAGGTGACTCGGGAGGCATCCTGGAAAATCGGGTCGGTGGCCTGCACAAGAAGATCTATGCCGTCTGCCGTCATGGTAAACATGGCATCCAGGGTGACATCCGTGCTTGCCTGCCCATCCAGGGTGGTTTGAAAACCTGTCTGCCAACGAGAATCCGGATTCCCCGGCACATCCGAAAGGGGAATGGTCATGGCAACATCTGCCCCACCAGGAATACAGATGTCGTCACATTCCAGCCACTGGGCAGATGCGGCAATAGTTATTTCTGCGGCATCCAGCGCAGACGGGATCTGCAATTGGGTGAGCAGGAACACTTCGCCGGTATAGCCGAAGTCAACCAGATCGGCGGGCAGGTCAAACCGTTCAGGCAGCGGCCACACAATAGCCCCTGCAGTTACACCCTCCGGCAGCTGCCAGCTTATTTCGGTGGGCTTGCCGGCATCCCCCGGATTCTTCCAGTACGTATGCCAGTGCTCCAGATGATCCAGCCGTAACGCCACCCACAGGTTTTCACCAGGCGTTGCCGCTTCGCGCTGGGCTACCAGCTGGGCGGCCACATGTTCACCAGGAACCACCTCTGACACACCCTGGGCCAGAACAGCCCCCGTCCAGAGCAGCATAAGGCTCATGAAGAATTGTCGAATATTCATATCAGGTATTTTCCCCGGTGAACCAGCTCAGCAGCACCTCGCTGACCTCGTCTGGTTTTTCCATTGTCACCATATGCCCTGCACCTGCGATGACTTCAAGTCTGGAGTCAGGCAACAGGGCTGCCATCTGTTCATGCTGCGCTGGTGGACTGTGCCCATCCGCCTCCCCTGCAACAAGCAGCACGTGCTGTCTTATTCCAGGCAGGTTGACCGTTTGGTCCTTCCGGTTTAGCAGGGCATGCATCTGACCGTAAAAATCCTCCACCGAATTTCTCAGTATCATCTCCCTGATGGCCGAAACAAGCCCCTTGTCGCCATGTCTGTGGGGATGGATCATCGGTGGAATCCAGGCCTCAGCTACCGCATCAAGTCCGGCATCCCGGGCCAGATCCAACAGGGCCTGCCTGCCGGATGGCTCCGTCGTGGAGACCGGATGAACTCCGGTATCCATGACCGCAAATCTGTCGATTCTATTTCCTGCCATTTCCATCACTTCCCAGGCAACCCTGCCTCCCATGGAATGCCCCACGACAGAAAATCTTTCCGGGGCCTGTGCCAGCACCGACCGGGCCATTTCGACCAGGGAGTTGAATCCCCGAAATACCGGAATCCTGATATCTGCAACATCAGACAACACCTCTGCCTGGTGCTCCCAGACAGCTTCATCACACATCAGGCCAGGCAGCAGGAATAAAACAGGCTTATTGCTCATCGAATCACATCTTCGGCTTACTGGAATATTTCCGGCTTGGTGGCCTGCAGAATGCCGGTAATATCGCTGAGTAGGGACTTGTCCAGATTGGCAAACAAAGGGTCCGCATACTCACCATCAAGCACCTGGCGTATCTCACTGTAGAGCCGGGTTTTGACTGGCGAAGGCAGGGCATTGAAGGCATCAGAATATATCAGGTAGCTCAGGGGATACCTGAATGTGCGGGTCTGCAGATCCAGTTGCCGGAGCGAACGGCCCTGGCCATCCATCGGCCCGAGCCCTTGAAAATAGTCTGTAAATCCGGAGGTTCCGGTCACAGGATCTGTCAGCGCCGCCTCATTGACCATGAACAGGGATTCCAGAAGCGGCCTGGTCAGAGCGGCCAGCTCCTCCTGCGGGATTTTTCCATTCTGGAACAGCCGTGTGCGGCTTTCGACGTTGAGCCGTGAAATCCGGTTCTGCACCTCCACCTGATGCTCGAGCACCAGAAGAGCGACAATATCGCTGCCTTCACTGATATAGGGTGAGGTATCCAGGAATTCCTTCAGGTCGGTCTTGTTGCCATTGGGTGCCAGGTCGAGATTGGTGAGCCTGGATACATCATCAACCACAAAATTGCCCAGGGTCTGCTGTTCACCATGGGTGCCAGAAACATACATGCCGCCCCAGCGCAGTTCCAGCGGCGTACTGGTGTCAGTGATGACACTGATTTCATGGGTAACGATATCCCCTTCAGAATTGGCGATCACGGAACTGAGCAAAAACCTGGGCACCCCGTCCCCGGTCATGGAATACGTGTCATGGCAGCGCAGACAGCGGTTCATTTCCCTGTTGGTTTTTACCGGCTCGTCCGGATTTTGCGGCAGGTCGAAAAACACCGGGCCCACATTGGGATCCATGGCCGCTATTTCCAGGGTGCGACTGTTCTGGATAAATCCGATATAGGTGTCGTCATTGAAATACAGGGCCCTGGGGGTGGCTGCAGTCACGAAACGTTTTTTCAGTGCGGTTTTGGAAAACACCAGGAACTGTGAGGAAGGGTCTATCTCCAGGGCCGCCAGCAATGAGTCCAGATAGCCCCGTCCCTGAGCGTCGTACTCCAGGGCAACCTTGCCGGCTTCTATGTCAGCCATCAAGCGGGTCACCCGATCCGTGAGAGGCGTGGAGGAATAATTGAAGCCCGGATAGGCATCATCATAATTAAAAAACTGGGCCATGGCGGTACATGACAGAGCTGCACCCACCGTAAACAGTACTGCCTTGAGTAGTCCGCCAACACCGTTGGCGCCTCCCCTGGATGACGACAAGGGCCCCTGTTCTATCCTGTTCAATACATCATTCATCTTCATGCTGCCATTATAAGGAATACCCTCAGGAAATGGACCTTGCATTGGAGCATGCAAATTTACCGAAAATATTTTCGAAATGTGAAAATTTATCCCTCTCACCCGGTACCCGGCGGTTATATTTCCCTGACAAAGGTGCTAAAATCGCCGGCCTTTGTCAGGGCCGACCTGCTGTATAAGGCCTTTAAAAGCATTTTAAGAATTAATAACACTTGAGGAAATCTTCCCCATGTCGCAACCATCTGATATTGAAATTGCACAGCAAGCCACACCACAATCCATCGTCGACATCGGCGCCAAGCTGGGCATTCCAGCATCATCGCTTCTGCAATACGGCCCAACCAAAGCCAAAATTGCCTACAACTTCCTGCAGAAACAGAGCAAAGCGAAAAACGGCAAGCTGATCCTGGTCACTGCAATTTCTCCAACACCTGCCGGCGAAGGCAAAACCACAACAACCGTTGGTCTGGGTGATGCACTTGCCCGCATTGGCAAAAAGACAGCGATCTGTCTGCGCGAACCAAGCCTTGGCCCCTGCTTTGGCATGAAAGGCGGTGCAGCTGGCGGCGGTTACGCCCAGGTGATTCCGATGGAGGACATCAACCTGCACTTTACCGGCGACTTCCACGCGATAGGTGCAGCCCACAACCTGCTGTCCGCCATGCTGGACAACCACATTTATCATTCAAACGACCTGGGTATTGATGCCCGTCGTGTTACCTGGCGCCGCGTTGTGGACATGAATGACCGCGCCCTGCGTGACATCACTGTAGCCCTGGGTGGTCCTGGCAACGGCTTCCCACGCCAGACCGGCTTCGATATTACTGTAGCCTCCGAAATCATGGCCATCTTCTGTCTGGCCACCGACCTGAAAGACCTGCGCAAGCGTATCGGCAACATCGTTGTGGGTTATACCCGCGACATGAAACCGGTGACTGCCAAACAGCTGAAGGCTGACGGCGCCATGACGGCCCTGCTCAAGGATGCCATGATGCCCAACCTGGTTCAGACCCTGGAAGGCACCCCGGCTATCGTACACGGTGGTCCTTTCGCCAATATCGCCCACGGCTGTAACTCTGTGATGGCCACCAATGCCGGCCTGAAACTGGCTGATTACGTGGTTACCGAAGCCGGCTTCGGTGCTGATCTGGGTGCCCAGAAGTTCTTCGACATCAAGTGCCGCAAGACCGGCCTGAAACCTGACGCTGTGACTATCGTTGCCACTGTCCGCGCTCTCAAGATGCACGGCGGTGTTGCCAAGAACCAGCTGAAAGGTGAAGACCTCAAGGCCCTGAGAAAAGGTATGGCCAACCTGGAACGTCATATCAACAACATCCAGCGTTACGGTGTTCCAGCAGTTGTGGCCATCAACCGCTTCACCGATGACACCAAGGCTGAAATCAACCTGATCCGCAGGGCCTGTAAAGCCATCGGTGCCGAAGTGATTGAATGTACTCACTGGGCTGACGGCAGTGCCGGTACTGAAAAACTGGCCAAGACCATCGTTGATATCATCGAAAACAAACCCAGCAAGTTCAAAACCCTGTACCCTGACAATATGTCTCTGTGGGAAAAAACCCGCACCATCGCCCAGAAAATCTACGGTGCTGAAGACATCATTGCCGACGACAAGGTTCGCAAGCAGTTTGCCGACCTGCAGCAGCGTTATCCGAACTTCCCCATCTGTATGGCCAAGACCCAGTACAGCTTTTCTACAGACCCCAGCCTGATGGGTGCACCTTCAGGTCACGTGGTTCCTGTACGTGAACTGCGTCTGTCTGCCGGTGCCGAGTTCATTGTTGCCGTTTGCGGCGACATCATGATCATGCCTGGTCTGCCAAAAGTGCCAGCCGCCGAAACCATTTCGGTGAATGCCAAAGGTCAGATCGAAGGTCTTTTCTAAGCACCAGCACTTCCAGAAAAACCGGCTTCCCAAAAGGAAGCCGGTTTTTTTATGCCCGGATTTTCACCCCGCCCCTCTATGTTGGGAATTTTCCCAACATTTTCCCCATAAATATTTATTGGCATCGCTTATTGACTCCCTTTCATGTTGTTTGTTTAACTTGGTGAAAACAATGAAACAAATTCAGGCGCCAGCCTGGAATGGGGATACCTTGACCAACAATGTCTCGCAGATAGACACGCTGATTGAGGAAATTGAGCAGTTCTGCAACAGGCAGAAAATTTCCAAATCCACTTTCGGACTTCGCGTAGTGAACGACGGCAAACTGGTCAACCGCCTCCGGGATGGCAAGGGGATAACCCTGAAGACTATCAACAGGATTCAGGCATTTCTGGATAAACAACACATCCAGGAAGAAAACAATAATGACAATATTGAAGGGGGCACTATGTCTGCTGCAAAAAAAGCTGCAAAATCCAACGTCAACAAAAAGTCACCAACCAAAGCCAAGGCAGCAAAAACCGCTGCACCGGCAAAAGAGCAGTCCGGAAAGGATTCCACCCCGTTTCGCTTTTATGACAACCGTCAGAACTACCTGGCCTTCATCAATACCTGTAACGAGAAATCCGCGATTTCCCAGCGAATTGCCAAGGAACTGCAGTATATCCAGCCAGGACCACCGGCCTTCCGTATGTTTGACGCCGGCATGGGTGATGCCACCGTCCTGTCCAATGTGATGCGCTACCTGCATCACAAGCATCCGACCGTACCTCACTTTATTGTGGCCAAGGAAATCAGCATGGAGGATGTGCGCATCGGGCTGGACAAGATGATCGACAGATTCAGCGAACATCCCGCCACTATTCTGGTACTGACCAACCTGAATTATGCCGAAGCCCCCAAATTGATGCCCCGCGATGTCCTGACAGCAAATGCCATGAACTGGCGGGAAGTGAAGCTGGAAGGCACCCATGCCTATAACTACCGTGAACAGCTGGAAAGTCTGCACGACATGTTCGCCGAAGGCTGGGAAACCCAGACCAGCAAGATTTCAGGCAACCCCGTGTTCAAACGCCCCTCTGTCGTGGTGATCTATCGTGAAGACCACCAGATTCTGCTGGATTCTGTCATTCCTCGTCCCGGTGTACAGAACTGGAACTACGATTTCATTCTTGCCTCACAACCCTGGCGAGCCTCCACGCCAGCCAAATTCAAGGCTGAAAAGATTATTGTGCCGCTGGCCCGCTCACTGGCCCCTGGCGGACGCCTGCTTGCCATCCAATCCTGCGGCAAGGATCCGGCACAGGAACTGGTCAACGAGTACTGGCCCACTATCAATCCCTTCCCGGTCACCCGCCACCATATTCTGAAAGAAGTGAAAAAGGTACTTGGTCGCGAAGCACGGGATTACAACATCAAGGAACAGTCTGATGCCCGGGCGATTTTCAAATACCGCATGCATGCCCTGCCCTCGGAAATCGGTGGTGCCAGCATAGGTACCTCAACCCTTTTTGCCGCCTGGAACGCCTCGGTCTATGTCAACCAGATTGAGGATGAGCGGGTTGAACAGGTCATTGCCGACGGGACTTACCTGAAGACAACCTCTCGCCTGCTGAACAAACATGGCGGGTTATGGTTCAACGACGAAACCTTTGTTATCAGCAAAACCAAATAGCTAGCTGCATACTGACCGGGATCCGGGAGCAAGTCAGACACCTGACTTGCTCCCTATCAGACTCTCCCTGAACGAAACATTATCTGGCATCCTGCGGATGCCACATCTCACCTCCAACGCACTCATCTCAATCTGGTGGATATCATCCGATTCATCCAGATTCACCCGGCGGATATCGCTTCGCTCTTCCGCCCTACGGGAATGATGCGGAATCGGAATCTTCCAGTGTGAAATCAGGCTCCTGGCGTTAAATGAACAACCCAAAAAGCACCGCGCAGGCAGCGTAGCGAGCGAAGGCCAGACAAGGCAAAAGTTAAGTTGGAGGCCGGGGACAGCACTGTAGTACGGCCCCGTGCCCCGGCTTAACTTTTAACGCAGTATGGACGAGCGCAGTAGCTGCAGCGGTTGTGACAAGATAGTGAAGCCGGTATCATTCGCGGCCTAATTTCAATTCAAGTACAGTCCCGTGAAGCACCGCAAAATTCTTGTCACAAACGCCCTTCCCTTCGCCAACGGCCCCATTCATCTGGGCCATTTGTTGGGCTATATCCAGGCCGACATCTGGGTTCGTTTCCAGCGCATGCTCGGTAATGAGGTCGCCTATGTCTGTGCTGACGATACCCACGGCACGGCCATCATGCTCAGTGCCGAGCGCCAGGGCATAACCGAGCAGCAGCTGATCGACAGGATCAATGCTGAACACAAACGGGACTTCGACAGCTTCCATGTGGACTTCGATATCTACTACACCACCCATTCCGAGGAAAACCGGGAACTGGCAGGCTTCATTTACGGGAAACTGAAAGACGCCGACAAGATTGCCCGGCGCAGTATCAGCCAGCTGTATGACCCGGAAAAGGAAATGTTTCTGGCGGACCGCTTCATCAAAGGGGAGTGCCCAAAATGTGGCGCGGCCGACCAGTATGGCGACAACTGCGAAGTCTGCTCATCCACCTATGATGCCCGCGACCTGAAAAACCCCTACTCCACCATTTCCGGTGCCACGCCGGTCATGAAGGACAGCACCCATTTCTTTTTCAGGCTGCCGGAATTCACCGATATGCTGAAAACCTGGACACGCAGCGGAGTACTGGTTCCCCAGGTTGCCAACAAACTGGCTGAGTGGCTGGACGCAGGCCTGCAGGAGTGGGATATCAGTCGTGACGCCCCCTACTTCGGTTTTGAAATTCCCGGTGAGACCGGCAAATACTTTTATGTCTGGCTGGATGCCCCCATAGGCTACATGGCCAGTTTCAGGAAACTCTGCGAGTCCCGTGACGACCTGAATTTCGATGATTACTGGACCCGGAATGCAGATACCGAGCTGTACCATTTCATCGGCAAGGACATCATCAATTTCCATGC
>CAZBBS010000058.1:0-17335 GCA_964490145.1 uncultured Enterobacteriaceae bacterium | reverse complement strand
AGCGCTCGCCGATGGAACGCCCAATGGAAAACTGGTGAATCTGTGCAGGTGTCGTCAGGTTGTCCTGGCGTTCCTGAAACAGACTGCGGTACTCCAGCTCGGTTTCCATGGCATCAACGTAAGGATGGTAGAGTTTGTCCACCACGGCACCATCCGCCCAGGCCAACGCAGGTAACAGGCAAAGAAAAAGGCCCAGCCCGGATAATCGCATGATGGATGCCTGGTCAGACATTGGCACTACCCCCTGTTGCCTTTCGCCAGGCATGAAGAAACAAGGGACTGACAACGATAATCATGGCACTGCAGCAGTAGCAGACAACCTGTATCAGAGAAGGATTGGCCTCATAGCCCACCAGCGCGTAAAGCAGCTGGCCGGTGATGGTAAACTCGGGAATGAAGGCCGAGCTGTCCCACAATTCCCGGCTATAGGGAATCCAGTCTGCCTGGGTCAGGAGAATGACGATCTGCGAAGCAAGATTTCCGGCAAACAGGGCCAGCAGCAGCATGGACAGGCGGTAACTCCAGGCTACGGACAGGCTCAATAACAGAAAATACAACACGATGCCGCTACTGACACCGATACCCGCAGCCAGGGAAGCCCCCAGGACTGTCGGGGTGACGTTGGTCGGATTGGCCAGTACGCCATTCAGATAGAGAATGATTTCCGACACTTCCCGCACTATACCCAGTGACACCATGACCGCCATCAAAACGGGTGTCAGCTGTCCCAGTCTGTGAGTCCGGTGAAGACAATTCACTGAAGTAAACATGAAACAGAAAATCATCAAGGCGAGCAGAATCACGCCCTGGATTGCCGCATTGGTAATCTCCAGTCCGACATAATCAAACCACTGGGAAATCTCCGGAAAAAAATAGGCATACATCCATGATCCCACCAGGCCGGCACCTATCGCCACCGGCAACCAGGACAGGGAAATCCGCAGGTTTTGCTCACTGGTGCGGGTCAATTGCCGCGACAGTACCAGCAGGACACTGACCAGCAAAGCCGCTTCCAGTATCTCCTGGAGCACCAGTATGGCTGTACTCAGAAACATGTGGCGTTTGATCCCCTCTGATGCACCGCCCTATTTCGCCACCACTTTGCCCTGGGCCGTCTTGGGAAAAAACTCCCCGAAAAACGGGTATTCCCCGGGTTCCAGCGGCCCGATAAAAATGACCGTTTTGCCATTCCCGGGAATCACCTTCTCCCGGTTCAGCTCGTAACTTTCAAATTCCTCGGGAGTGGCATCATTATTCACGATAAACAGCTTCACTTTCTGGTTCGCTGGAACTTCCACTGTCGATGGGTAAAACAGGTGTTCACGAATTTCGATCTGTATTTCAGGTACAGCGCCCCGGGCAACCTGCCAAATGCCGGTCAACAATAACAACAGACACGATGCAACAACTCTCATCATGCATGCTCCCCTGGAAAACTCACCACAAACCGGCTCCCCTGTCCAAAACCGGATCGCTCCACGCGCACCGCTGCATGATGCAATTGTGCCACATGACTTACTATAGTCAGACCCAGGCCGCATCCCGGAAGCTGATTTTCCTCGAGCAGTTTTTCATTATGGTAGAAGCGGTGAAAGACTCTTTCTCGTTCGGCCTCGGGAATACCAGGGCCATCATCCTCCACCACCAGCTCCACCCTGCCATTTGCACGAGTGACGGCAACCCGTATCTGTCCGTCCATGGGCGTATATTTGCTGGCATTGCTGAGCAGGTTTGAAAACATGGTTTCCAGGGCAAATTCATCGCCATGGATAATCAGATGATCCCCTTCCAGATCGAGCTGCTGGTTGCGAGCTTCAATCAGGGAATACTGTCGTGCAATGACATTTTCACAGACTTCGTAAAGATCCACCTGATGGCTGTTTTCCAGAAATTTGTCCGGGCTCATCCGGTACAGGGACAACAACTGCTCCACCAGGTGCTGCATTCTTTCCACGCCATTTTGCAGGTCCTGCCAGGCACCGCTGTTGATATCGATTTCACTGGACAGGTTGTGCAACTGGACTTTCAGGGCACTGATGGGCGTACGCAGTTCATGGGCAGCATCGGCAGAGAAGCGCTTTTCCCGTTCCACCGACTGGTTCAATCGGCGCATGAACCCATTGAGTGACTGGATAACCTGGTCCAGTTCCTTGCGGGTATTACTGGCCGCCACGGGACTCAGATCGTTGACATGCCGGCTTTTCAGTTCAGCGGACAGCGCTGTGAGCGGCTTCAGGCCATGGCTGACAATCAGCCAGATCAGCAAACCAATCAGGGGAATGCTCAGCAGAATCGGCAGGATGGATTCCAGCACCACGTTCTCGGCCAGGACATAACGCAGATCGGTTCGCTCAGCCACGATTACCCAGCGAGTGGCAAGGCTGTCCTGGCGGGCATAGGTGCGCCACCGGTAACCATCAAAATTGCTGTAATCAAATCCCGTGCTGAAGCCAATGATGGGGTCATCCGGTGCATGATAGGAATGGGCAATGAGCTGTCCGTTTTCCCATATCTGAAAGGCCAGGTTGTTACCCAGACGCAGTTCCGTGTGATCGTCAGTAATATCGATATGATCCACCAGCCTGGCAAAATCCAGCAACTGGTTATCAAACAGCAGGTCGGCCTCCACCATACTGCTCTGGTAGCCGCGAAGGGCCGCGAAAAAATTGAACAGGGTCAGTGTGGCCAGGATTCCTGCCACCAGGAACAGACGAATGGAACTCAAGAGTTGGCCCCGGCATTCACCTTGTAACCCACACCACGAATGGTTTTGATGAAATCATTGCCCAGCTTTTTCCGCAGACGATGAATGTGCACCTCAACGGCATTACTGGAAACTTCCTCACCCCAGGTATACAAGCGGTTTTCCAACACACTGCGGGTCTGCACGCGGCCGGCATTTTCCATCAGGCTTTTGAGCAGCATGTATTCACGACGGGCCAGCTCCACTTCCTCACCATTCACACTCACCTGTTGGGCCACAGTATCAAGGCTCACCTGCCCAATACCGATCACACTGGATTTCACTGTGGTTATGCGCCGTTCCAGAACGCGCAGCCTGGCCAGCAGTTCAGTCATATCAAAAGGTTTGGCCAGGTAGTCATCTGCCCCGCTATCCAGGCCGACCACCTTGTCATCCACGCCATCGCGAGCAGTGAGCATCAACACCGGAAGTTCAGTGTCGGATTTACGGACTTTTTTCAGGACCGTGATGCCATCAATATCAGGCAGCCCGATATCGAGTATCACAATATCGGGTTTATCAAACTCAATGACATGAAGCGCTGCTTCACCTGTGCCGACATGGTTGACTACATAGCCCTGCTGGCCTAGCGCCTGCTGCAGGCCCCTGGCAAGTGGCTGATCGTCTTCCACCAGTAAAATTTGCATGACCGTGACTCACTCCCGTGTCCTGCAGGGGAATTTATTTACCGTCGATTTCTGCCAGGGCCTTGAGGATGTCCTGCTGGCGTCCACTATCAGCCAGAGGCCTGTCTGGCCTGGCAGGCGCCTGCTGGGCCTTGTGGAGGTACTGCCGGGCTTCATCATAACGTTTTTCATGTATCAGGTAACTGCCGTAGAAATAGTTGCTGTCTATACCATCGGGATTGATCGTCAGCGCTTTGCCCAGCAGCTCGCCGGCCTTGTCATCATCACCAAATCCCACGGGCCACCCCGGAACACTGTAATACAGGGTGCCAAGGCTGGTATAGGCTGAACCATTGAGTGCGGTGTCATCCAGTTTCATGGCTTTCTCCAGATCAGCCCTGGACTGCTTGGCCAGCGACAGGGCACCCAGGCCGCCCTTGGCACCGGCGTAGGTGGATTTGATGATCCCGCTCCAGATCCAGCCCTCGGCCTTGTCCGGATAACTGTCAGTGGCCTGTTGCGCTTCTTCAACCAGTTTTTCAAATTCCGACAGCTGGGTTTTTCCTTCAAGCTGGTAGTTCACTTCGGCCCATCGCTGCTGCAGGTGACTGATATCGCCATCCAGGTCAGCGAAAACCTGCTGGGTGAATGCAGCCGTCATCAGGACGACCAGGCTCTTGATCTTCGTGTTCATGGCTATTTCCTCAGGAATGGATAAATCCTTTGATGATTGAAAGTTTCTTCACCAGCGCGTTGTGAACCACTGATGGCAGCAGGGCATTCACCCTGACAAAAAGTTTTTCCGGCCATCCAAGATATTGCAGGATTTTGCCGCTTTTCAGCTGGGCGATGATTTGCTGTGCTACATGGTCAGGACTGTCAACACTGTTGCCCAGCGCCAGGTTCAGGTCATTGACTTTATTGCTGTTCAGGGCTGTTGCCGTGGCCCGTGGTGCGATATAGGCCACCTTCACGTTTGTATCCGCCAGTTCCCTGGCCAGGGATTCACTGAACATTTTCATTCCCGCCTTGCTGGTGCAGTAGGCGACAAATCCGGGGTGTCCGATGCTGCCAAAAATAGAACCCACATTCAGAATCATGGCTTCCGGACGTGTTTTCAGCTGGGGCAGCAACAGCTGACACAGATGCATGGGGGCCAGGAGGTTCAGATTGACAAGCTTGTTGACCACCTCTTCAGGCTGGTCTTCAAACAGGCGAAAATCCAGCATGCCGGCGAGATTGATCAGGATATCTATGCCGTCCAGCGCTTCACACCGGCTGACCACGCGCTGGCGATCCTCAGACCTGGACAGATCCGCCGCCATGATCTCCACTGAACCCGCATAACCGGAAGCAGCAAGTTCACCGGCCATTTTTTCCAACGGGGGCTGCTGCTGTGAACACAGCACCAGCTTGCAACCCTCTTTGGCCAGTTGCCGGACCAGGGCCGACCCGATGCCGCCATTGGCACCGGTTAACAAGATTCTTTTACCCTGCAGTTCCATGCGCCGCTGATTCCCCCTCAAAAACCAGTCGCGGAATACCATGATCCGCATCCAGAGACCTGAAAATCTCACCATAAAGTTTGTAGAACACTTTGGCAGCGTAAATGATTTGCTCCTGTTCCCCAGGATCCGTAATCCTGTTCATCAGCCCCTCAAAGAACTGGATATGATCCTGGTCCAGGGCACCATGTGAGTACAGGTAGGTAAAGGCCTGGCGTGGCAGGCCCAGTTTTTCGCGAATAATGTCGGCAGCTTTTTCTGCAATGTTGATACTGGTCCCTTCCAGCACCTGCACCATGCCGAAAAAGCCCAGGGGATTGACCCGGTTGATCATGTCCCAGGCATAAACCACCATCAGCTCAGTAGCCAGATGGGGCCTTGCATGACGCACATACTCCTTGTCAAAACCGCACTGGCCAATGTCATTGAGTATCCATTCCTGGTGTCCCATTTCCTCTTCAATATATTCACCGACAGCTTCCCTCAGCCACTCTTTTTCTTCAGGCAACCGGGCTCCCACCGCCATCAACAGGGGCACTGTGTGCTTCACGTGGTGATAGGCCTGCCCGAGGAAGGCAACATAATCGTGAAGGGTGAATTCACCCTGGAAGCAGCGCAGGATGATCGGAGCGGACAACAGACCTGCTCGCTCGTTTTCAGTGGCTGCCAGAAGTTGCTGATAAAAAGTCATGAAGGTTTTCCTGGTGTGCTTATGAGGCAAACGCTAAAGGAGAATCACTGTTACCGGGATATAGCGCCCTGATCTGTTCACCAAAATGACTGGCGATGGCCGCACGCCTTGGACGACCATTCGACGTCAGCATGCCCGGCAATGTCACCAGTGGCTGATCGAGCCTGTGCCAGGCCCTGATCTGCGCATAGTCGGGCAGGCCCTGGTTCACCCGGTCTATCCACTGCTGGATGGACATGTTATCCATCCGCGAATCCCTGACACTGACCAAGGCCACGCAGTAAGGTTTCGCATCGCCAAAAACCACGGCATCCTGCATCAGGGGATTGGCAAGGAGCTCACTTTCAGGCCATTCCGGAGAAATGTTGCGACCATAACTGGATATGATCAGATTCTTTTTACGCCCCGCCAGATGCAGGTAGCCTTCATCGTCCAGGTATCCCAGGTCACCGGTGGCCATGCTGCCCTGATACCAGCTCTCTGGCCGGTTCAGATAACCCAGCATGGTGTTGCCTTTGACCACTACCTCATCAGCCCTGATATCCAGTTGCAAATGCGGCAGGGGTTTACCGCAGCTGCCGTTCTTCCGCTCGGATACCGTATTCAGGCTCACTACCGAGGCACACTCACTCAGGCCGTAACCTTCATACACGGGTAAACCCAGCGACCAGGCTTCCTGCAGCAAACCCTGTCCCACCCTGCTGCCGCCCACGGCTATGAATTTGAAACTTTCCGGCACTGGCCAGCCCTGCTTGGCAGAAACCACCAGAAGTTTGAGAAGCTCGGGAATCAGGATCATGGTTTCCGGCTGTATTTGCTGGATAACGGCCAGCATTTTTTCCGGGGCAGCAAGGCGACTGCCTTCATAACCCAACTGTGCCAATGACGGCATGATCACCTGCCCACCGGCCAGGAGGGGTGCATAAACGCCGGCGACGTTTTCCAGGAGGGTACTCAGTGGCAGCACGCACAGATGACGCGGATTTTTGATATTCACGACATCTGCCAGCGCTTTCGCCTGCAGGAACAACTGTTCATTGCTAAGGCATACGCCCTTGGCTTCTCCAGTAGATCCCGAGGTAAACGTGATTTTTCCCGTACCTTTAGGCCTTTCGCAGGTCTGTGCAGCGTGCGGTTTGACCTCGCACAACTGCAAACCACCTATCAAGGGGGCGCCGATTCGGCGGGTGACCATGTCACCCAGGGAGTCCGGATTGTCCGTCAGCAAATGACTGGCACCACACTGACCCAGGATTGACTGAATCTGCAGGTGAGAGAAAAAGGTGGGTAGTGGGGCCAGGCAAAACTGCATGCGCTGGGATACTGCATCCGCCACTACCCATGAGGGGCCGTTGTCTGCATGCAGGGCAAGTACGCTGACTTTTTCCTGCAGCAGGAATTCTTCAAGTTCGACGCACATGGCCTCGAATTCATCGATGGTAAAACGTTGTTCCAGCCCACCCAGGGTCGCTGCGGTTTTTGCAGATTCACCCAATCCTTCAAGCAAGCTGATGTTATTCACGGTCTAGATTCCGCTGATCTGACGGGAAATGTCCCGTATCCTGCGCCGGTACATGGCCATGGCCCGGCGAAACAGGGGACGCTTGCGGGCAATGGCCATGGCATCTTCCAGACTGCCGGCATACACCTGTGGCTTGCTGGCGTAATACGTGCCCCACTCCTGCGCCTCAACCTGATCCAGACACTCCACACTGGCATCCGCCAGGACGGTCATCGGAAACCCCAGTTTATCGAGATTGTTGGCCAGGCTGCGGGTAGCCGTGAACGTGATCCAGCGGTAACCGGCGTCATACAACGCTGTCATGGCCACCAGAAAAACAAACTGGCTGGGGCCTTTGCGTCCTGCCACCAGGTTGCCTATCTCGATAATCTCGCGACGCTCAATGTCCTGACCCAGTCGCTGTGCCATGACCGTTTCGATATCTGCATCCAGGTAACGCTCAAGGAACAGCGGCGAGGTTGCTGCCTTGCGCATACCGATGACCCCGGAGAAACCGTTCATGCAACGCATGGATAACAACGCCGGCATGTATTCATGGATCTGCGCACCAAAGGCCTCATAAAACTTGTCAGCCACAAAGGCTTCAACCTCTGCCCTGTCGGCATCGGACTGCCGGTGAATGGTAAATACAGGGGCCGGCGCCAGGACCTTGTCCAGCAGTGCCTCCCTTACCGGAGCCAGGGTATTGATTTGGGTATTGCACGTGTCGACGTAATACATGTTCCGCCTTCCCTATCAAATAATGGCAGGCAGATTAGCAATCAATTCTTAAGGGATTCTTACCAGTACCTTACAGAAGCATTTATTTCTGGGGTCAAAATCTACTGCACCGGTGTTCCTTTTCAGGCCAAATCCGGAACATTGGGGATGAATTGTGAAATGTTTTGCCGACTCTGGACTTGCCTTGTTTATGTGATAACCTTTTCAGGATTATCGAAAAAGCCTCAATTTTTTTCTTTGAATTCAGACTGTTATAAAACACAGCCAGAAAAAAACAACATGGGGCGCCATGGGGAAATGCATATATGTCTATCAAGTCGATCTTGAACACCCTTGTACTCACCACCCTCACCTTGCTCAGCACATCACTGTGGGCTCATCATGCCTTTACCGCCCAGTATGATGCCAATGCCCGCAAGGAAATTACCGGGGTCGTGGTAAAAGTCGAATGGCTTAATCCGCACGCCTACTTTTATGTGGACGTGGAAGATGAAGAAACCGGAGAAGTGAGCACCTGGGCCTGCGAACTGGGCTCCCCGGTATCCATGGCTCGCCAGGGCTGGACCCGCGAGTCACTGGTACTGGGCGATATCCTTATCGTCGAAGGTGCATTGGCACGTGATGGCAGTCCCTCCATGTCCGCCAGCAAGGTGGTCATAGAAAGCACCGGCAAACGCCTCTTTTCCAGGCAGCAGGATTAAGGATAGTTCCTACTATGAAGATCAAGACACTGGTTTCTGTCATTGCCCTGGCTCTCGCGGGTCAGGCTGCCATGGCGCAATACAACCCTGATGCACCCACGCCACGTCTGGCAGACGGCACACCGAATCTGGGTCCCCTGGAAGATGGCCTGGGATTCTGGGATCGCGGCTCCGGTCCGATGGTGGGCGGCGCTTCCTATCCGCCACCTGAAGATGTGCCCTTCAAACCCTGGTCCAGGGCACTGTACGACTACCGGCAGGAAACCCTGGCGAAGGATGACCCCCATGTGCGTTGTGCCCCCCCCGGGGCTTCCCGCCAGTTTGCAGTACCATTTGGGCTACAGGTGGTCCAGGTGCCTCACATGAACAAGATTTTCGTGATGTCCGGCGGCTCCACCCGTCCCTGGCGTGAAATCCACATGGATGGCCGTCCTCACCCCGAGTATGTGAATCCTTCCTACTTTGGTCATTCCATTGGCCACTGGGAAGGCGACACACTGGTGGTCGATACCATCGGCTTCAACGAGAGATTCTGGCTGCACCGTGAAGGCTATCCCCATACCGAAAGCCTGCATCTGATCGAACGCTTTTCCCGCCCGACCATTGGCAGCCTGAACTATGAAATCACCATTGATGATCCACAGGCCTATACTGCCCCCTGGTCCACCTCCTGGACCAAGTCATGGAACCCTGATGAAGAAATCATCGAGTACTTCTGCCAGGACAACAACATCGACCAGTACCACATGATGGGTAGCGAATCCCTGGTGGATTGATACTCTCCAACAATAAAAAAAGGGGCCACTGGCCCCTTTTTTTGACAAAGCATTTGTTAAAGCATCTACACTCAGACTCTGGCTGGCTGCAACCCTGAAACACCCACTTCCTGTTCCTGTTTCTTCTTGCCAGGCGGCGTCCAGAAGCGCGGTTTCAGGGGGATAAGCAGCCCACAGGCCAGCAGGGCTACCCCGGAATATATCGTGAAACCCAGGGTATAGTTGCCGGTCTGGTCAAAGAGCCAGCCCAGCAGGGGTGGACCGGCGGCAAAACCCAGGTTGACGAATACCGACACGATGCCGATGGTCATCCCCAGATTCCGTGGCCCCAGGTAGTGCTTGGTGATCACCGGTGCCTCAACAATCATGCCGCCATGGGCAATATTGCGCACCACCAGGAACAGGGTCAGGGTCATGATCCCCTGCACCGGCAGGGCAAGAATCACTGATACACCTAGCAGGAAATAGAAAACACGGATGCCGGGAATGGAATAGCGGTCATATATCCATCCCGAGAATATCTTCCCGGATATGGCCAGGAAGGTCACCAGACTCACCAGCCATTTGAAATCCTGGTAGCGCATCCCACGGTCGATCCTCAGGAAACTGACATAGTTCTGCATCATGGCCTGGTCAACAGCCGACACCAGGAAGATCGATGCGGCCAACAGCCAGAAGCCCTTCTCCTGGCACACTTCCTTGAAGTGCCCCCACATGGTCAGACCTTCGGTATGCCCCTTGGAACCGGCATTGATGATGTCCTGTTTTTCCCCTTTCCGGGACATGAAGATGATCCACAGTGGCGTGGATATCAGGAAGGAACCCAGGCTCAGGAAAGCAAATATCGTTCGCCAGTTAACACCGGCTTCAAGGTAATGCGCCCATAGCAATGGCATCACAAACTGCCCGGCACTGGTGCCGCCAAGGACAATACCGATGGCCATGCCCTGATTGATATGCACCAGGCGTGAAACCACCACTTTCATGGCGGCCACAATGGATGAAGCAGACAACCCCAGCAGGCCGCCCGCCAGGTAGTAGACCGGCAGATTGGTGGCCGCCAGGAAAGTCGCCATGGCCGCCCCGCCACTGAGCGTCCCCAGCAAGACGGAAAGCTTGCCACCCACCTTGTCGATCATTATTCCCATGCCAAGTGCCGCCAGGGCCCCGACAAGAAACTTGGAGGTGGAAATACCGTTGACCTGGGCATTGCTCCAGCCAAACTCTTCCATGGCCGGCTTGTAAATCCAGGGCAGTGAGAAATTGGGCACGCCGAAAGAAATGAAGACCAGGAGAAAGGCTATCAGCAGCACCACCCAGTTGTCTTTCAGTTCCTGCCTGGTTGCTGGATCCATTATTCACCCCCCTCAACGTGAAATTTTTATGAAAAACTACTCTCGGGTTATACGGAAAGGAAAGCTGAGTCCGCCCTGTTTCCAGGTGCCGTCAATATGGCGGTTACGGGCGCCGATTTCCTGAAGTGTTCCGGTCAGGCTGACATCAATACCATCGCGGGTAGTGGCGCTGGCATTCAGCGTCCAGTTCGGGGCATCCAGATCCGCGCGGGTGAAGTTGTAAGACTGGCGGCCGGGGTTGATCATGCCGGTGATGTTCTCACCATCGTAGTTCATGATGATCACAACAGCCTGGGACCCGCCGGGCATAGTGATTTCACCACGCCAGGTGCCCTTGAAAGGGTGACCTTCCTGGGCCATGGCAACATGGCTTAGTAATAGAAAAAATACAGAAAAAACAAAACGATAGTTTTTCAAACCGCTTCCCCCGAATCACCTTGAATCAACATCGCGCTTGATAGTACCACACTGAATTCCGCATTCAGCGCTGTGCACAATCATTCCTAAATTACCCCGGCGTCAGCGCCAGCAAACAAAGCCCTGGGCCGTGCCGGTCCCTGCCTCACTGCGATAACAGGGAATGTAATCGATGGTTTCACCCGACAAGTCAGTATCCATCAGTGCTCCTGCTGCCGCGATCCAGTTACGGATTTCCGAGGTGCCGGACATGAGAATCTCCTGAGGAATAGAGGTCAGAAAATCCTGGTCACGCTTCTCAAGGGCCTGCAGCAAGTCCCGGTCGAAATCCTCGTTGATGGTGAAGTGACTCATGCCGCCGGATCCGAATACTGCCACACGGACATCGCGATCCCACTGCCGTATACAGTCACCGACCAGCTTGCCCATCTCAAAACAGCGCTTGGCTGTTGGCTGGTTGGGCGAAAAGAAGGTGTTGGTGATGATGGGCAAAACGGGTACAGCCGCATCTTCCATCACCCGCCGGATAATCCAGCTGAAGGCATGAGGCGTGCCGATATGATGATGTTCAGTGCCCATGTCAGGCCAGGCGTTCGACGCGGCAAAATCAAAACCACGCTGCTGCCCTGCCGCCAGCACCAGTTCTGCCAGATCCGGCAATGCCGGCCACACCTGGTCTTCTTCCGGACGGTAGGCCCATTCGCTTTCCTTGATCCCCACTGGCAGTTTGGCGGCCTGTGCTTCAGGCAGCGGCTTTTGCCAGAAAGTGTCTCCGTGATAGACGGTGAACATCGGCTGCAGGCTGGGCAGCACCAGCTCACGCTGATCATTGCCCATGATGACAGCCACATCCGGTTTCACGTCCTTCCAGATTTCAGCCAGCCGGGCCACTCCTGCCTGGCACTGGGCATGACGACGGGTGCGCTCCTCAAGGGTGAACTGTTCCGCGAAATGTTCATCCTTGCGCAGTTCCACCAGTTCATTAAAAGCATACTGCTGCCCCTTGAACCAGTGGGAAATCCGTTTGTCATTGATGACACGGAGCATCCACTCTTCCGGCGTGGTGTTCAGAATGGGGCCGTGGGTGCTCCACATGCCGAGAACGATTTTTGCCATTAGTTTCTGCCTGTTTTTTTGAATATAAAAACAGGGGTCAGAGCCCTGCGGGGTCTGCCCCCCGTTCTCTTGGCGGATATTGCTTCGCTCTTCCGCCCTACGGTAACGGTGTAGGGCGGAAGAAGGCCGCAGGCCGATATCCGCCGGTCACTCAGATGTCTAGATTGAATACTTTTTTGGCGTTTCCGGAGAAAATCATTTCCCTGTCAGCATCCGTCAGCCACTCAATGCTTTCGATCAGGGGAACCGTCTTGTCATAACACTCCCCGGTTTCGGCATTGATGGAAGAGCCCACACCGGGACACTCGGAACCGTAAAGTACCCGGTCCACACCCACCACCTTGATCAGCAGTTCCAGCGCTTCCTTGCTGTAAAGCACGGTATCAAAATACATGTTGCGCATTCGGTCGACAAACAGGCCCTTGCTGGTGGAGCTCTGGGCGCCGGAGCGCGCCGTGCCGGCATTAAAACGGCCAATCTGGTAGGGCATGGCGCCGCCACCGTGGGAGATGACGATTTTCAGTTCCGGAAAATCCTCGAACACATCGGAATTCACGAAGCCATACACTGCCGTGGTTTCCTCGTTCACGAAATACAGGCTGTAGGGTTCACGTTGGGGATTGCGCGATCCTGCCGTATGGATATGCAGGGGCACATCGTACTCGCAGGCTTTTTCATACAGGGGATACCAGTAGCGATCGCCCATGGGTGGGGCCTTGTTGCCGTCATTTTCATAGGGATCAGGATTGAGCAGAAAACCCTTGAAGCCGTATTCCTTGATGCAGTGCTCCATTTCCTTGAACACCACGTTCACCGGTTCACCGCCTTGCTGGGGCAGGCCGCCGATGCCGAAGAACTTGTCCGGCCACAGGCGCACGCTGTCGGCGATGATCTTGTTCACCTCATGGATATACCACTCCACCAGGTAGCCCGGTTTTTCCGAGTGCATGGTCTGGAAGGGACGCGGGGATACCAGTTGCATGTCCAGGCCGTTATTGGCCATATGCTCAAGATGACCACAAGGGGCCATCTCCTTCTTGTTCCAGGCGGCCATCAGTTGTTCATCGGTGTAGTTGACCGCACCACGACCGTGGGAACCGCGATGGGAAACCAGGCCGGCTTTATAAATGGCCAGTTGTGGTGGTGCACTGGTGTGTGCGTGGCAATCGATTATCAAAACAACATCCCCTTTTAATTGTTAATTTTCATATCCCTGCCGTTCAAACGACATTTCACACAACAGGTATACAGGACTTTAAATATTTCACGCCTGTTGACTAATTGCAGAAAGCGGCTTTAGCCGCGAATTATTCGGGACCAAAGCCCCTTCCTGCCAAATAACCCTATTTATCTGGAGTTTGCAGGGAATGGTACTTCATTTCCTTGCGGGCTTCGGCGATGGTCTTGCCCTCTTCGAGATATTTCCTGATCTGGTTTTCCGCCGCATCAATCTGTTCAGCCACATCCAGCACCTCATCTTCCCTTGACGCAGGAATCACCACCACGCCATCGGCATCCCCCCGCATCAGGTCACCGGGCAGCACTTTCGCATCCCCGATGTTCACCGGCACCTGTTCGGCGTCTACCTGCACCCGATCCTTGCCAGTGCGCATGGAGTAGGAACGGCTGTAAATGGGGTAACCCAGTTTCAGGCACAGGTGCACATCGCGACAGGCACCATCGATCACTGTACCGGCCAGTTTTTTCCTGTCGGCCAGGTAGGTCAGGATGTCACCCCAGACGGTGGCATCCTCGCGCCCGCCGTTATCAATCACTACCACGGTGCCTTCATCCAGCTTGTCGATAAAATCACCCACGGTGCCGGGTTTTTCAGCATCCAGTGGACCATAAAGAATGGTGTAGGCTCTGCCCGCCAGGCGGAAATTGTGATCACGGGGCTTGATCCCCAGGCACTGGCCACTGATGCGCAGCTTGTCCAAGGCATCACTGATGGTGGCGGTATCCAGCTTGCTGGCACGTTCTACATTCCTGTCTGTCATCTCAACTCCGGCAGATTTCTTAATATAAAATTAGGAGTCTGACCCCTATTTATTTTCAAGCATGGTTTCGTAATTGGTCCCCATGACTTCCGATACCGGCTTGCCGGCCAGCACATCAGCCGTCATCAGGCGTTCTTTTTCCGCGACCTTTTCCGCCACGGCGATAATCTCTGCAGCACGGTCAGCCGGCAGGAACACCACGCCGCTGGCATCGGCGATCACCAGGTCACCGGCATTCACTGCCGTGGCATTTTCATCTCCGACCATTACGGTTTCACCAAAGGATTCTTCCCAGACACGTCCCCGGGCGGTATGGGGCGTGGTATAGCGGGAAAACACCGGGAACCCGATTTCCTCGTATTCGTCCACGTCTCTTGCCGGGCCTTCCATAATCACTCCGCGCACGCCTTTCACCTTCGCGGCATTGGCGAGCACACCTCCCCAGCCGGCGCAATCGATACCGGTGCGCTGTTCAACAACAATAATGGTTTTATCATCAGAAGCCTCAATGGCAGCCGTGCCGAGATGACGCTTGGAGCCACCTTCCGGCGCTTTTTGGGTCAGGCGTACTGTCTGCACAACACCTGCGATACGCTTGTTGGTGGAACGGCGTGGAATGCCGGAATGGGCCCCGCCCAGCTGCAAGGCATCCAGGGCATCGGACACCGCACAGGCATCCAGTTTTTCAAGACGGGCAACCAGCGCATCCCGATCAGTCATACATCCTCCAGCGGGGTCAGAACAGATTTCTTATGTTAAGAAATAAACAGCCTGCCTTGGAACAATCAATCATGAAAATCCCGTGAATGCTGATCAGTGAAAACCGAATGGCCACGTTTCTTAACATAAGAAATCTGTTCTGACCCCATTTTTATTACGGCAGCTTGAAGGCCACGATTTCCGACTTGCCACCGCCACTGACCGTCACCACCAGATACTGTTTACCATCCAGCATATAGGTCATTGGCATGCCGGTTTGGGTACCCGGCATGGCAATCTCGGCGACGATTTCCCCTGTGGCCTTGTTATGGGCCCGCAGAACCGGTTTACCGTCATTACCTTCACCGCTGATCAGGATGGTTTTGGTCAGCAGGATACCCACCGGGCTGGGCACACCGGTGCGGGGCAGCTCCACGCCCTGCAGGTCAGGATGATTCTTCACAAAGTCCGGCGTATCGGCATTGGCAATCCACCACTTTTCATCGCCGGTGTTCAGGTCGATGGCCGTGATCCTGCCCCACGGTGGACGGATCAGCGGCAACCCGTTGAGCGTGTTTTCATTAGGCCCGGAAATCCAGTCCACCGAAGAGAGCTCACCCCCGGGTTGCAGGTTGTAGACCCAGGCTACTTCCCGGGAGGACACGTAGGCAATGCCGGTTTCAGGATCGAAGGCAGAGCCGGGCCAGTTGGAACCACCGGTTGGTCCCGGCAGCGTCAATGTGCCCTGGGTGCCATCCGGATCGTCCACACGGGATGACGGTGTGTACAGACCACCCAGGCGGAAACGGGAAATATAATCCAGGGTTTTTGCCCGCAGTTCCGGTGTGAAGTCGATAACCTCGTCCAGATTCATTTCATGACGGACATAGGGTTTGGGAAGTACGGGAAAAGGCTGGGTCAGGGAGGCCACTTCGCCGGGCACATCCGATGCCGGCACCGGCCTTTCAATAATGTCCCACACCGGTTCACCGGTGGCCCGGTCAAACACATAGGCAATCCCCTGCTTGGTGAACTGGGCCAGCAGCTTCCTGCCATCAGGCATGTCTGCCAGCACCGGTGCCTGGGGAATATCGGAGTCCCAGATGTCATGGTGGATCAACTGGTAATGCCATACCCGCTTGCCGGTACGGTAATCCACGGCGACCACGGAATTACCGAACAGGTTATCCCCGGGACGGTCGCCGGCATACTGATCCCCGGTAGGGGTTTCCACCGGCAGATACACCAGGCCAAGTTCCGGATCTGCTGACATATGGGTCCAGACCCCGGTATTGCCAGTGTATTCGGCCGAATTGCCCAGCCAGGTTTCGGCTCCGAACTCATCCGGTTCCGGAATGGTGTGGAAGGTCCACAACTGCTCGCCGGTTTTGGCATCAAAGGCACGGATGTCCCCTTTCACGTTGGCGGCACTGGGAGGACGTACTGACACCAGATGGGAAGCACCGACCACCACTACATCATCCACCACCAACGGCGGGAAGGTCAGGCCGATATCAATATCCTCACGGCCAGGCCCCAGGCGCAAGCCCTGCTGCAGATCAACCCAGCCACCGGCACCGAAGTCCTCCACCGGCAAACCGGTACGGGCATTCAGGGCCACCAGGTAATATCCCGGCGTCACGGTAAAGATCACTTCGCGCACACCGTCGGTCCAGTAGGACAGACTCTTGCCTGAGCCCTTGCGCGGCGCCTTGATAAAACGTTCACCTTCCTGGGGACGCCATAGCCACAACAGCTGGCCCGTTGCTGCATCCAGCGCCACCACGTTGCGGGTGACACCGGCGGTGGCATACAGCACACCATTGACCATCAGGGGCGAGGTAACACTGCGCCCTTCCGTCACCGGGCCGATATTGGCACTGCTCCACGCCCAGGCGATTTCCAGGTCGGCAAAGTTGTCGGCGTTGATCTGGTCGAGGGGAGAATAACGATCGGAATGCAGGCTGCCGTTGAAGTGGGCCCAGGCGGTTTCAGACTGCTGACTGCCCCCACTGCCACTGGTCACGATTGTCATGCCGGCAAAATCACTGACCGGAATGGAGGCTGCCGTTTCCATGCCCCCGACATTCAGGATGAAGGCCGTCACATCACGATACTGCTGTGGTGTGAGCGTACCGGCCGCCTCGCCTGGCATGGTGGTGGAAATGCGCTCATGCAGTTCGGCGGCGGAATGCCCCAGCCAGTCATTGTTCAGACGAATCTGGATTTCAAAGGGAATATGACAACGGGTACAGTGCTCCCCGAACACCCGCTCACCTGCCTCGACACTGGCAGTCTGCGCCATGGCCTGGGATGAAAAGCACAGCAGTGCCAGCAGTAGTTTTTTCATGGTCTTTCCCCTCGGTATGTTATCGAAGGGAAGATAAAGAAAGGGGTCGAAAGAGGCAATAGGCAGGAGGCAGGAGGCAGGAGGCAGGAGGCAGGAGGCAGGAGGCAGGAGGCA
>CAZBBS010000057.1:0-17472 GCA_964490145.1 uncultured Enterobacteriaceae bacterium | reverse complement strand
TTAGCAACAGCAGAAATTCCCATTAACCAACTGTGCGCTTGACGGGAAGCTTACGCAGCCACCGCCCAATGGCTCGACTACGCCTTCCCCAACATCCCCCGAACAGCAACCGGTGAAGTAGACCTCAACGCCCCAACCCCAATAACCTTTGAAGACCACCCGGACCTCTCCGGCATCTGGTTCGCCAAGGTGGTCGCCAAAAACACCTGCGAGGAAGAGGGCTGCATCATCGAGGAGCGCATGTCCCGCTTACAGGTGAGCATGGGCATCGACATGGCAGGCGGGCTTCCCTACACCGACTGGGCCAAGGAACAGGTTGCCCAGCGCAGTGTCGATGCCAGCAAGGCCGATCCCCATGCCTACTGCATGCCGCCCAATTTCCCGCGCGCCTGGACCCTGCCGCAGTACCTGAAGATCGTGCAGACCTCGGACTTAGTGGTCATCCTGCATGAATTCAACGCCGCCTACCGGCAGATCTACCTGGACGGGCGTCCCATGCTGGAGGATCCCAATCCCACCTGGAACGGCTATTCGGTGGGGCACTGGGAGAATGAGACACTGGTGATCACCACCAACGGCATCCGCGATGACATGTGGCTGGACATCCTGGGCAGTCCGATTACCAGCGCGGCAACGGTTACCGAAAAACTCAGCCGTCCGGATTTCGGCACGCTGCATATCGAGATTACCGTGGATGACCCGAAGGCCTATACGCGCCCGTGGACCGTGGCCTTTGATCACATCATCCAGACCGATACCATGCTGCTGGACGAGATCTGCCTGGACAACGAACAGGACACCGCGCTCTACGAGTTGGAATAAAGACCCGCCAAGACAACAGGGGAGAACACCATGATCGTCAGCCTCAAAAAATGCCTTTTCGTGCTCACAACAGCCTGCCTGGCCAGCACGGTGCTGCCAGCCATGGGCCATCATTCCACTTCAGTGGTATTCGACAGCAATGATGAGTTCGAGGTCACCGGCACGGTGACCGACCTGGTCTGGAAAAGCCCCCATGCCCGGTTGTACGTGGATGTGGTGACTGACAGCGGGGACGTGGAACACTGGGATTTCGAACTGCCCAGCCCCAACACCATGATGCGTCGCGGCTGGACCCGCAAGGCCCTGCAGCCGGGAGAAACGGTGAGCGTGGCCGGTTACCGTGGCCGCAAAATACCCACCATGGGGCTGGCCAAGCGGATAGCAGACGGGAACGGCAAGGCCATGCTGACCGGGGCGACGCCGGATTATTGATTCTGTGCAATGTTGAAATTTCAGGCTACACTGCAGACATGAATAATCAATACACAGCAGTAATCAAGCAGGACGGCGAGTGGTGGATAGGCTGGATTGAAGAAGTCCCGGGCGTCAATTGCCAAGAGCCGACCAGGGAAGCCTTGTTGAAATCCTTGAAGGAAACGCTTCGGGAGGCTCTGGATTTTAATCGTGGAGATGCTATCACTGCTGCTGGAGAAGGGTTCGAGGAGCTTCATATAGCCTTATGAAAAGACGTGACCTGATTCGATTTCTCGAATCTCAAGGTTGCGAGCTGCTCAGGGAAGGTGGCAGACATTCATGGTGGTACAACCCTTCACAAAACAAGCGCTCAGCGATTCCCCGACATCGGGAAATTTCAGACCTTCTGGTTCGTAAAATCTGTAATGACTTGGGAGTAAGCAGACCGTAACGGGTTGATGCGTGCCTTGGGACTATTCGGGCTACTGGTTCTGAAACTCCAGAAACTCAAACGTCAGCTCATCACAGTCGTGTTTCACATATTCCACATCCGCCACCAGCAGTTCATCACTTCTCGCATAGGGTTCGGCAAAGTACACCGGATCGGTGGCCTCATACTCGCGTACCAGCCTTAAAGGATTCTGCTCAAGCCTGAACCGTTCAATCACATGCAACTGATCGGAATGACGCACCGGTGGCGCAATCACGCCCGGTTTGAAACCGACAGTATCCACCACGAGAACATCCCCGTCCCATTGGCCGATGGAGTGACCATGGAAAGTGGGCTCAATCATCGCCGGATGTTCATCCATGTTCATGTAGACAATGCGTTCGTTGGAATACAGCCCGTAGTTGATCACGATGCGGTCCTCCATCTGGGTGACCCGATTCACCGGGCCATCATGGACCCAGTCGAAGATGATGGAGGTGGGCTCGCATCTCAATCGGGGGTTGTCCTCCACCGACCACTGCTCGAAGGCATCGGCTTCGCGCTGGCCGCGTGCGGTCAGGGCTACCGGCGGTGGTCCCCAGCCGGCATCGGGAATGTTGTCGTAACCCAGTGAACCATCTTCAATACCGGCCTTCATGCTTTTCGGCACCAGGCCAATTCGTGCGCCATCGGCGGGGCGGGCCACCACGTACTGCTCCTGGGCCCAGTCGCCGGAAATGTTCGGCGCGCCATTGGGCAGACGCATGGGGCGGTCTGAAACATCCACGGCACTCATATCCAGCTGGTCGTTGCGGTTGAGTTCCTGCGCGTCGCCAATGGTGATGTCTTCCAGGTAGCAGGAGCCGGGATCGGTGCGATGCTTGAAACCATAGATGGTGACGGGCGCGCCGGTGACAAACATTTCCTGGGTCCAGCCGGAGCGGCGCAGCAGGGTGGCGGCGCGCATCTCGCAGCGCATGGCCACCAGCTCGCCGGTGTCCATGGAGTCGAAATACAGGTAGGCATGGGGATTCACGAAATCGATGCCGGTAATGGTGCCGGTAAAGACCGAATCATTGGCACGGTCGAAACGGCCGAAACCGTGATGGGCGGAAACGGTGGATGCGCCGAGCGTCAGGGCAAGAACCGATGCAGACAAGAGCAGAGATTTCATGGGGATTCCCGATTTATGGATCAATATTCGGGTGAGAGTAAACGTCCAACAGCTTATTTTCCAGCCCATGGCGTGTTGTCCTCGAAAAAATCACGATTGAGAATTATTCCCACTAAATATGTGAGAACGTTCACTGTCACGTCTTGCCCGTATGCGTAGTATTGCTCCTGTATTTTTAAACAGGAAACTCAAATCATGAAAAAACTGACGTTAACCCTTGCTGTATCTGCGGCCACTGTACTGATGTCCCAGGCTGCGCTGGCCGATCGCGTAAAGGGCATGGCCAAGGCAGATTTCAAGAATGATGAGCTTCAGGTGCCCTGTGTCCAGATTGAGGGCTACGGCGCTGGTGCCGATGGTCAGTTCTACGACATCGTGCTGAAACGTCGCGGCAAGTCCTTCAACTATGAGCTGATCCTGGCTGAACCCGAAGATACGGCTGTGTGTGAGGAGCTGGAAAATTATGCGATCTTCATCGATGAAGATGATGACGATGACAGCGCCAGTGATGACGATTCTGATGATGATTCCAGTGACGATGATTCAGATGATGACTCCAGCGATGACGACGCCGATGATGATTCTTCCAGCACGGATGCCGCAGCTGTCACCAACCTGTTTGCCTCCTGTGAAGTGCGTCATTCAGCCGGCGAGCAGACCCGCTCCAAGGCCAAGGTGAAAGTGAAAGCCAAGAACCTGACTGCCGGTGATTACTATGCGGTTATTACCTCCGGTGATAATTCTGTTCAGTCAGAAACCAAAACCATCAGTGGTGATGAGCTGGAAATCGAGTTCGACAGCGACAGCGATGACATCCTGGAAGGTGCTGAAGCCATCGAAGTAGGTTTTGTAACCGACAATACTGTCCTGGCAGAACTGTTTGATGCCAGTACTGATGAACTGGTGCTTAGTGAGAGTGTCAGCTGCCTGGTGAAGAATTGATCGCTTTCAGGTAGATCAAGATAACAAAAGCCCGCCATCTGGCGGGCTTTTTTTTGCCTGTCATTCAGGCTTATCTGAAGCCCCCCAGAGAATCATCTTCTTTTGGACGCTGCATGTCCTGCTCGAAAAATTCCTCCCAGATTTTGGCCCACGGGCGGTCGTAAAGATCACGCACGGTGTAATCGATGGTGGTGCCCGGGGACACCTGGGCAGCGCGACCGTCAGGGCCGGTGAAGATGGTCTGGTTGCAGTGGGTGTGGTTGATGGGCGGGTAGGCCGCGTAGTCATCCTGCCAGGCGAAAAAGCGCATGTCGCGCACCGGTGCCACGAATACCTCGGGATCGTAGAAGATGGTTTCGTGCTGCAGGCCGAGGAAGTCACCAGCGTCATCACGACGTTCAGACCAAATCTCGATGATCTGCATGTTGCTGGAATACTCCCAACTGGAGTGGGTGAACCAGCCCTGGATGTTGGAGGTCCAGGTGATGAGGGTGTTGCCGTTCCAGAAGCCGACGGTTTCTCCCAGCCATTGGCGCACATCCTGGCCCAGGCGGGGCACGGCACCTTCCAGATTGAAATCCCGATCCACCTGCACCTGGCGCAGGGCATTGTCTGTTCCTCCCATGAACTGGACGCGGCCGGGTACCAGCATCACATCCAGCTGGCGGGGCCCACCCGGGCCAGACCACCATCGCAGCAGGCCTTCGGGCCGGCAGAACATCAGGGAAAACTGCGCCGCATTGGAATTGACCTTGTGGTACATCTGCTGCACGTAACGCTGCTGATAGTCTGGGGTGAGCAGGGACAGGATGGTTGGCATCTGGTTGGCCCAGCCGACCACCCACTGCGGCGGCTCGATATGATCCTGGGTCAGGCCGCCATCAGTGCCGCCGCGACGACCAACGCCAAAGGCCTGGTCCAGGTTGCGGGAATAGCGGCCATTCCAGTTGGGCAGTGATGAGGCCGTGTGCTTTGTGGGGCCGCCGCTGACCTGCGCCTCCTGGCGCAAGGCTTCGTAATGTTCCCGGGCATTGTTGAACGGATAAGGGCTCAAGATGGCCTCACGGGGATAGTCACGCTCACAATGACCCCAGGAGGCGGTCGAAGGATCATTGTTCTGCACGCCGCTCGGGCCGGTGGTGTAATCGCCGTGAATGGAATCCAGCGCGATGGGACTGTTGCAGCGCCAGTAGCGCGGGTCCATCCACAAGAACTTGTCAGCATAAAAGTCTGTTGAGGTGAACACATCATGATCCAGCGGCGTGATGCCCGCCGGGGTTTCGCCACCCGTGGCGGTGGGCTGGATATCCCAGTACCAGGGAATCACGGAGCCCACGAACTGCTCTTCCGGGTAGCCGTCATAGGGAGCCAGCTCTACCGGTACCGGCCAGCTGTGGCCAACGCTGTCCTGGGCTTTCAGACCAGGGGCTGATGTCAGCAGGGTCATGGCAATACCGAGAGCAAAGGCATTCATACAGGGCTGTTTATGGGTGTTGTTCATATAGGGCTTCTTGTTGTGTTCGCTACCAGGGTTTTGGTGTCAGGGTTGGTGTCACCAGTGCTATGGCTCCCAGTTACTGGAAGGGGCAGGCAGGGCCTCCTCGCTGTAATGGGTGGCGCCTGCGACACTGTCGCAATGCTTGCCGGCTTCCGGGGCCTTGCCTTCGGGGCAGCGAAAGAGGCCGCCCAGCCGGGCGCCGCCAGGTTCACCATTGCGTAAAGGTGTCAGGCCGACACTGAAGACTGTTCCGCGCGGGAAGGTGCTGATGGAGATACCTTCTCGGGCACTGGCGGCAGCGCCTTCCATTTCCACGGACCAGGTCACCCGGTTGCCGGCAGTATCGCGCACCAGTGCCGCACGGTTTTCATCCAGTGGCACAAAATTGATCTGCAGGTGGCTGGCATCGGGATTGATACTGTCCACCACGCCGGTGAACACATACTGGACCGAGCGGTCGTACATGGCAAAGGAATGATGGGCGTTAGTCGATGGGGCAACGATGGTCAGTGTGGTTGCCAGTGTAAGTGTCAGCAATGGATAGCGGCCAGAGTGCTTCATGGGGGATTACCGAAGTCAATTTACACCCGAGTATATAAGACTAGGGCCCGGATGGAACAGGTTGGACCAAACCAGTGAAAAGATGGTTTTGCCAAAATTCAATTTTTAGTCCTCATTCAGCACTGACTCTACAGGCAACAGATGGTAGGCTCATCGGGGGTTGGCCAGTGACCCGACGAGAGACAATCAATCAACAACAACAGGATTCATCAAACATGGATTTACGTAACACGATTTTTGCCCTGTCTGCCGCTTTCATACTGGCTTCCTGTAGTGGCGAGCAGTCCCCTGCAGGTTCTGCCCCCATGGCCGCCCAAGCGCCGGCAGCACAACAGGCGCAGACGGCCCTGGCCCCCCTTACTGTTTCCGGCAGCTACTGGATTGAATTGAGTCCGGTGATCGTGGCGGCCAAACACTTCTATCCTGAAGTCCTGCCAGTGGGTGAGGGCGGCATTACCCGCATCACCTCGGAAGAGGCTGACCTGGCCACCAATGCCGAAACCCAGCTGCTGCGCGAAACCCTGCGCAATCCGGACCTACGGATCATTGCCACGGTTACCGAAAGTTTTTATCGCCTGGTGGGCAGGCGTTCCTCGGGCATTGAGACGCTCGCCGACCTGAAGGGCAAGCGGGTGATGCTACCGCGCAACACCTCGGCCAACTATTACCTGGTGGCCATGCTGGCCACGGTCGGGCTGACCGAGGACGATGTCACCATCGTGCCGCTGCCGCGGGCAGACGACACCAAAACGTCCATGGACATGATGTCCCAGGCCCTGGTGGCCGGCGAGGCCGATGTGATTTCCATCTGGGAGCCTGAACCCGAAGATGCCATTGTTGAACTGGGCGATGACGCCATCGTGCTGCAGGACCGCAGTGTCTACCGGGAAGTCTTTAACCTGCATGCGCGGGCTACGGACCTGGCGAATCCGGAAAAGCGTCGCTCCATCGTGACCTTCCTCAAAGCCCTGCTCGATGCCACCGAGGCGCTTGAAACCAATCCCGAGCCTTACCTGGACGATATCTCCGGTATTGTGGCCTACACCCATGAACAGGTTCTGGCGGGGTTTCCGGAAATGGCCTTTCCGGTACGTATCATTCCGGACATGCTGGATGTGCTGGAAGTGGAGGACCGCTGGGTAGCCCGTGAGCGTGACCGTGAACCCCGTTCCCGTGAAGAGCTGGCCCAGTTCATTGACTACTCCGCGCTGGAAGAGGCGATGGCGCTGCCCTGAGAGGGCATGATGGCTGTTGCTGGGGGCCGCTCTGTGGAATAATGGCGGCCCCTGAACGGAGGCCCCATGCTTTATCTGATAATCGCTATTGTTTGCTGCTGGATTGTTGCCGTATTGTTGTTGCGCGCATCGGGTAATTCCAAGCCCATGCTCAGGCTGAAAGAGGCAAAAGAGCGTATGGATAATGCCCCGAATGCCGGTGACCGTACCCTGGCCGCCAAAGAAGTGGTGGCGATTATCGAGCAGTACGAACTTGCCGGGGTGGTGGCTGATGATGCCCTTCGTGATGCCGAGGCTGTCATCCGCGCCAGTTTTTCCACCCGCTAGATTTTGCCGTAGTCAGCAATAATCCAACACCTCACTGAGCTGGCGAATCACAGGCGCATCCGCTGCTTTATGTTTGTCGTTTGAGTCCAGCAGCAGAATCGGCATGCCCACCCCCCTGGCGCCGGCCACATCCCACTCGGGATCATCACCCACAAATAAAACCTCACTGGCGTGCAGGCCCATGATGTCGAGGGCATGGTGAAAAATGCGGGCATCGGGTTTTCGCCAGCCCACATCCATGCAGAACACCAGTTCCTGAAACCAGGGGGCAAGACCAATATCCTCCAGGTGCTGCCTCCACAGGGAGGACGGACTGCCCCAGGGGGTGTTGGACATCAGCAGCATGGGCAGGCCTTTATTGTTCAGGGACTGCAGGAGTTCAATGGCGCCAGGCAGGATCCTGGCAGTGGCGAAGGGCGGTTCCATAAACGCTGCTACCAGCTCCGGCATGTAGCGGTTGGCTTCTGCGGGGAAAATGGCGGCCAGGCGCTGTTCGATGGGCGTGACCCGATGGTCCGCCCGGCCGGCGTCCTGGGCGATGGCGCGGTCAAGCATGTCCTCGAAGTCAGCCTTGATGGCTTTTGATTCGAGCAAAAGCAGGCATGCCTGAATGGAATGGCGGAGTACAGGCAGGAATTCGTCCTTGTGATAATAGGACACCAGGGTATTGCCGAGATCGAAAAAAATCGCTTTTGGGGTCATAAGGGGTCAGTCAGTTGCCTGGCATTCATCATAACGTGAGTAAGGGGGGAGCGTATCCGGAGATGGGCTTATGTAAAAAATATTTCAGGCCAGATTGCATTTTTCCTGCACAAATCAGCAGGTTAGCGGTGCAAAAAAATTGAAAATGCCGTTCCAGATTCCATAAAAATCTCTTTACATCCCTGAAAAACCCCTATACTGTGCGCTACAGCAACAAAGTACGTCCCCAGTTTGACCTTGAAGTTAGGCGCGGCAATTGAGAAATTCCTCCGTCCTGCAGGCTCCAAATCAAGAACGTTTTTTTTGCAGGTATCGACACTCAACCGCCAGTCGGGTGATGTCGAAAATCTCTAAAATCTCAAAATGTAAGACAGAGGAAAGTAACATGTCCGATAAAGTTAGCGGCACCGTCAAATGGTTCAACGAATCCAAAGGTTATGGTTTTATTGCTCAGGAAAATGGTCCTGACGTATTTGCCCATTTCAGCGCCATCCAGTCAGAAGGTTTCAAAACCCTGAAAGAAGGCCAGAAGGTTGAATTCGTTGTAGGCACAGGCCAGAAAGGTCCCCAGGCTGAGCAGATCGTTGCCCTGTAAGCACGACTGAATCGAACGACCAAAAAGCAGGCTGGAAACAGCCTGCTTTTTTTTCGTCTGCCGTTTTTTCGTCTATCGTATTTTCTCTACCGTTTTGCGCCTGCCTTTTTACATTGCTCGGCGCAAAAAAAAGCCCCTGAAACAGGGGCTTTTTGGTATTACTTGCTCGGGTAATCCCGCATGGTGGGACCGGTATAGAGCTGTCTTGGTCGCCCGATCTTGAAGGGATTGCTGATCATCTCGTGCCAGTGAGCTACCCAGCCAGGTGTTCTGCCGGTGGCAAAAATCACCGTGAACAGGTTGGTGGGAATGCCAATGGCTTTCAGGATGATGCCTGAATAGAAGTCCACATTCGGATACAGGTTGCGCTGGATGAAGTAATCGTCTTCCAGGGCGATGCGTTCCAGTTCCTTGGCGATCTTCAGAAGCGGATCGTTTTCATGGCCCAGTTCGGCCAGTACGTCCTTGGCGGAATCACGCAGTACGTGGGCGCGCGGATCAAAATTCTTGTAAACACGGTGACCAAAGCCCATCAGTTTGACCGGGTCGTTCTTGTCCTTGACCCGTTCGATGAAGGCCGGAATGTTGCTGACATCCCCGATCTCCTCGAGCATTTTCAGTACGGCTTCGTTGGCTCCGCCATGAGCGGGACCCCACAGCGCGGTAATGCCCGATGAAATACAGGCATAAGGGTTGGCGCCAGTGGAGCCGGCCAGACGCACGGTGGATGTAGAGGCATTCTGTTCATGGTCGGCATGCAGCAGGAATATCTTGTCCATGGCGTCAGCCAGAACAGGAGAGGGCACGTATTCCTCGCACGGTGTGCCGAACATCATGTACAGGAAGTTCTCGGAAAAACTCAGGTCGTTGCGCGGCTGCATGAAGGGCTGGCCGATGGAGTACTTGTAGCACATGGCGGCCAGGGTCGGGATCTTCGCGATCAGACGAATGGCGGCCAGTTCACGATGTGCGGCGGAGTCGATGTCCAGGTCGTTGTGGTAGAAGGCTGACAGGGCACCTACAGCACCAATCATGATCGCCATCGGGTGAGCATGCCTGGGGAAACCGTTGAGAACGGTACGCAGCTGCTCGTGCACCATGGTGTGGTGCTTGATGTCGTCAATGAACTGTTCTTTCTCTTCGGCATTGGGCAGTTCGCCATTAAGCAGCAGGTAGCAGCATTCCATGAAATCGGATTTTTCCGCCAGTTGTTCAATGGGGTAGCCCCGGTATAGCAGTGTGCCTTTGCCGCCATCGATGTAGGTAATGGCTGACTCGCAAGCTGCTGTCGACATGAATCCCGGATCAAAGGTGAACACGCCATTGGCGACCAGGCTTCTTACATCAATACAGTCGGGGCCTATCGTGCCTTCATAGACAGGCAGCTCAATGGGATCATTCAAGCCATCCACAAACAACTGAGCTTTCTTCTCAGCCATAAGGACTCCTTTTCAGAGATTTTGATTCGAAGATGAGAAACAGAGGATAACCGCTCTCTATTACGGAGGGGCAACACTAAAGCTTGACTGAAAAATTGTCAATGAAACGAACTTAAAAAGCAGGTTAAGGCTTTGGTAAAAGCCAATCAGTTTGCCGCGTACCGGTAATGAATTTTAAGACGTAAGTCGTGATCACTAAAGAAATTTTGCCGATGGTCGAAAGATGCAATATTTATGAAAAAAGTCAGAAAAAGATTCAAACCGGTATAGCAGATAGGGCATAATAGCGCCCTGAAATATATAGCGTTTCAAGTACTGATTATATTTATTTATCAAATTAAATTTCATTGATAGATAGAAACTTAAATGATTTTTTTCTGGCATTTTGAAGAGGGCGCCGTGAAATCAACCTCGAAAGATAACCGCCCGGTTAATCTCGACATCAGCACCATCCGGTTGCCGCTGGCGGCAATCACTTCCATTACTCACCGTGTATCCGGCGTGATCCTGTTTGTTGGCATTGGCATCCTGTTGTGGATGCTGGACCTGTCACTGGACAGTGAAGCGGGTTTTGCCGAACTGCAGGAATGTCTGACATCGCCCGTGGCGACCTTTGTGGTCTGGGGCGTGCTCTCAGCACTGGCCTACCACATGGTGGCAGGGATCAAGCATCTGCTGATGGATATCGGCTTCGGTGAAACCAAAGAGGCCGCTCCGCGTGGTGCTACTTTGGTGATTATTGTCAGTGCCATTGTGATCGTGGCCCTGGGAGTCTGGTTATGGTAACGAGTGTGACAAGCCTTGGCCGCAGCGGCCTCTACGATTGGCTGATCCAGCGGATCAGTGCCGTCATTATTTTGCTGTATGTGCTTTGCCATGCGGCAATCATTCTTTTCACGCCGGAGATGGACTTTGTACGCTGGCGTGCCCTGTTCGCTGATACCGGGATGAAGATTTTCAGCATGCTGACCCTGCTGGCGCTTTGCGCCCATGCGTGGGTAGGGATGTGGACAGTGGCAACAGATTACCTGACCACGCGAATGATGGGGGCCAAGGCCACCTTCGTTCGCTTTCTGTTCCTGGTGATCTGCCTGGGCACCCTGGCAGTATATCTGCTCTGGGGCATCATGATTTTATGGAGTGTGTAAGACGTGGCTAATATCCGAACCATGACCTTTGACGGACTGATAGTCGGTGGCGGCGGGTCCGGCCTGCGCGCTGCCCTGGAGCTTTCCCAGTCCGGTTATAAAACCGCGGTAATTTCCAAGGTGTTTCCAACACGCTCCCATACGGTATCCGCCCAGGGCGGTATTACCTGTGCGATTGCCAGCAGCGATCCCGATGACGACTGGCGCTGGCATATGTATGACACCGTCAAGGGTTCCGACTACATCGGCGACCAGGATGCCATTGAATACATGTGTTCCGAAGGTCCGCAGGCCGTGTTTGAACTGGAGCATATGGGGCTGCCATTTTCCCGTAATGAAAACGGCCGCATCTATCAGCGTCCTTTTGGCGGTCAGTCCCGTGAATACGGCAAGGGCGGGCAGGCAGCCCGTACCTGTGCGGCAGCCGACCGAACCGGTCACGCGCTCCTGCACACCCTGTATCAGGCCAATCTGAAAAACAACACCGTATTTTTTAACGAATGGTATGCCGTCGACCTGGTACGCAACCAGGATGGTGTGGTGGTTGGTGTCATCGCTATCTGCATGGAAAACGGCGAAGTAGTTTACGTGAAATCCAAGGCCACCGTATTTGCCACCGGCGGTGCCGGCCGTATTTACGCCTCCACCACCAACGCCCTGATCAATACCGGTGACGGTATTGGTATGGCCCTGCGTGCCGGCATGCCGGTTCAGGACATTGAAATGTGGCAGTTCCATCCCACCGGCATTCACCAGGCGGGAGTTCTGGTCACCGAAGGCTGTCGTGGTGAGGGTGGCTACCTGATCAACAAGGACGGTGAGCGCTTCATGGAGCGTTATGCCCCGAATGCAAAAGATCTGGCGGGCCGTGACGTTGTTGCCCGTTCCATGATTCTGGAAATCCTTGACGGTCGCGGCTGCGGCCCGGATGGGGATCATGTATTGCTGAAGCTGGATCATCTGGGTGAAAAGGTCCTGAATGAAAAACTGCCGGGCATTCTTGAATTGTCCCGCACCTTTGCCCATGTGGATCCGGTCAAGGCTCCGATTCCGGTTGTACCGACCTGTCATTACATGATGGGCGGCATTCCCACCAACATTCATGGTCAGGCACTGACCCAGACTGACGGCCGTGAAGATGTGGCTATCGAAGGTCTGTTTGCCGTCGGCGAAGCTGCCTGTGTATCCGTACATGGTGCCAATCGTCTGGGCGGCAACTCGCTGCTTGACCTGGTGGTGTTCGGTCGTGCTGCGGGTATCCATATCGAGAAAATGCTGAGCCAGGGCCTGGAACAGCGAGAAGCCAGTGAGAGTGATGTGGAACGCGCCATGTCCCGACTTGCCAGGCTGAATGAATCCACCAATGGCGAAAAAACCGCAGACCTGCGCAAGGAACTGCAGAACATCATGCAGAACCACTTTGGTGTGTTCCGTCGCGGGGATTACATGCAGCAGGGTATTGAGAAGCTGGCCGCGCTGCGTGAGCGCATTGAGAATGTGCACCTGGAAGACAAGAGCATGGCGTTCAATACTGCCCGCATCGAGGCACTGGAACTGGAAAACCTGTTCGAGGTGGCTGAGGCCACTGCGATTGCCGCAGAAGGACGCCAGGAAAGCCGTGGTGCACACGCCCGGGAAGATTTCACTGAACGTGATGATGAAAACTGGCTGTGTCATTCCATGTACTTCCCGGAAGACAAACGTCTGGGCAAACGTCGCGTGAACTTCGAGCCAAAGACTGTGCCGATGTTTGAGCCAAAGATCAGAACTTATTAACCAGGAGGCAGGAGACAGGAGGCAGGAGACAGGGCAGCACATTCAGGTAAACCTGAAAATTTAAAGCCCGGTTTTTGCATTTTGAATCTTCCATCACGAACTGTAATTAACCGATACCGAATAAACAGAGATCGAGAAAATGAAAGTCAGCGTCTACCGCTACAACCCTGAGACAGATCTGAAACCCCGGATGCAGGATTTCGATGTCGAGATTCCTGATGGCAAGGACATCATGGTGCTTGACCTGCTGGCCCTGGTAAAGGAACAGGACGACAGTGTGGCGTATCGCCGTTCCTGCCGTGAAGGGGTTTGCGGTTCAGATGGCATGAATATGAACGGGGTTAACGGTCTTGCCTGTATCACCCCGATTTCTCAGGTGGTGAAAAACAACACCGTGATTCTCAGGCCGCTGCCTGGCTTGCCGGTTATCCGTGACCTGGTCGTGGATATGTCGGCTTTCTACAAGCAGTATGAACGTATCAAACCTTATCTGCAGAACGATGAACCGGTACCGGCCATCGAACGTCTGCAGTCCCCTGAAGACCGCGCAAAGCTGGATGGATTGTATGAATGCATCCTGTGCGCCTGCTGTTCAACCAACTGTCCATCGTTCTGGTGGAACCCGGACAAGTTCGTTGGCCCTGCCGGTCTGCTTCAGGCTTACCGCTTTCTTGCCGATAGTAGGGATACACATACTGAAGAACGCCTCGCAGATCTGGAAGATCCGTTCAGCGTTTTCCGCTGCCGCGGCATAATGAACTGTGTCGCGGTTTGTCCCAAGGGCCTCAACCCCACGCGGGCCATAGGTCATATCCGATCCATGCTGATGGAAAGGGGAGCCTGATCTGGCTGTCACCTGGATCTTCCGACATCTACACCCATAGCGGACTCCGGTTGACGGTACAGGAGAGAGATTAAACATGCTGGAAAATTTTCGTGATCACATGCGCAATACCGGGCATATCGATGGCGGTAACCTGGATTACGTGGAAGGTTTGTATGAGTCCTGGCTCCAGGATCCTGCCACCGTGTCGGAGGAATGGGCGCTGTATTTCTCCTCGCTGCCCCAACAAGTAGAGGGAGGTAATGGTTCGGATGTCAGTCACGAGGCCATCATCAACCAGTTTCGCGGTTTGCCGCGCCGCGGTGCCGGTGGGGGTTCCACCGCACTGAGTGCAAATACGCTGGCCCATGAAGCCAAGCAGGTCAGTGTTGTCCAATTGATCAGTTCCTATCGTGTGCGTGGCCACCAGCATGCCAAGCTTGATCCACTGGGACTGATGTTCCGTGAGAAAGTGCCGGATCTGGAACTCCAGTTCCACCAGCTGACAGAAGATGATCTGGATACCGTATTCCAGACCGCGCCATTATTTATCGAGGAAGATCGTGCCACCCTGGCAGAGATCATTGCCTCCCTGGAAAGCATTTACTGCTCATCCATTGGTTATGAATTCATGGCCATTGTGAATCTGGAAGAAAAACAGTGGATCCAGAATCGTATCGAAGGCAATCGCCGCAAGCCGCGTTTCAGTCCGGAAAAACGCCTGCATATCCTTGAGCGTTTGAGTGCTGCGGAAGGGCTGGAAAAGCACCTTGACAGCAAATATCCGGGTACCAAGCGTTTTGGTCTGGAAGGCGGCGAAAGCCTCATACACGCCGTGGATGACATTATCCAGCGTGCCGGTGAAGCCGGTGCCAAGGAAATTGTTATTGGTATGGCACATCGAGGTCGCCTCAATGTGCTGGTAAACACCCTGGGTAAAAATCCGGCGGATCTGTTCTCTGAATTCGAGGGTAAAGCGGTTTACGAAAGCTCTGGCGACGTGAAATACCACTCCGGCTTTTCATCCAACATCATGACACCTGGCGGTGAGGTCCACTGCTCCATGGCCTTTAACCCGTCCCATCTGGAGATTGTGTCTCCAGTAGTAGAAGGTTCAGTGCGTGCCCGCCAGGATCGTCGCAAGGATCCGGATGGCGATACTGTACTGCCTATCCTGATTCATGGTGACTCGGCGTTCGCGGGGCAGGGTGTGGTCATGGAAACCTTCCAGATGTCACAGACCCGTGCCTACAAGACCGGCGGAACTGTGCATATCGTACTCAATAACCAGGTGGGCTTTACCACATCCCGGCAGGAAGACATTCGCTCCACGGAATACTGCACCGATGTGGCCAAAATGGTCCAGGCGCCGATTTTTCACGTGAATGGCGACGACCCTGAAGCGGTGATGTTTGTTACTCACCTGGCACTGGATTACCGCAACAAGTTCCGCAAGGACGTGGTGGTGGACCTGGTGTGCTACCGCCGTCGTGGTCATAACGAAACCGATGAGCCGACCACCACCCAGCCCATGATGTATAACGTGATCAAGAAGCATCCTTCCACAAGAGCGCTTTTTGCACAGAAACTGATAGACGAGGGCCTGATCACCGAGCGGATCGCCGAGGAAATGAATGCCAGCTATCGCCGTTCGCTGGATGAAGGTACGCATGTGGTCAAGTCTCTGGTGCATGTGCCCAATACGGCGCTGTACGTGGACTGGCGTCCCTATCTGGGTCATTCCTGGGATATGCCCTGCGAGACCAATATCCATATCATGCACCTGAAAAAACTGGCTGAAAGGCTGGTGGCGATGCCGGACGGTTTCGAAGTCAACCGCCAGGTCAAGAAGGTCATCGAAGACCGCACCCGCATGGCCAGAGGCGAACAGGCCCTGGACTGGGGCTTTGCAGAATGTCTTGCCTATGCCAGCCTGGTGGATAACAACTACAAGGTTCGTATTACCGGGCAGGATGTGGGACGTGGCACGTTCTCGCACCGTCATGCTGTACTGCATGATCAGAATACCGGTCGCAACTATGTGCCGTTGACCAAGATTTCAGATTCCCAGCGAAAATTCGTGATCTATGATTCGATCCTGTCCGAAGAGGCGGTACTGGCCTTCGAATTCGGCTATGCCTCGACTCGACCTGATGCCCTGGTGATCTGGGAAGCCCAGTTTGGTGATTTTGCCAATGGCGCCCAGGTGGTAATCGACCAGTTCGTGACCAGCTGCGAGTACAAGTGGAACAGGCTTTGCGGTCTGACCATGCTGCTGCCGCATGGCTATGAAGGGCAGGGACCTGAACATTCATCGGCCCGCCTTGAGCGCTACCTGCAGCTGTGTGCAGAGCACAATATCCAGGTATGTATTCCGACTACACCGGCGCAGGTATTCCATATGCTGCGTCGCCAGATGATCAGGCCGTTGCGTAAACCGCTGATTGTCATGACACCCAAAAGCCTGCTCAGGCACCCTGAAGCCATTTCCTCACTGGAAGACCTGGCTGATGGCGCGTTCAACACCGTATTGGCTGAAACGGATGATGATATCGATCCAAAACAGGTTCGCCGTATCGTGCTTTGCAGTGGCAAGGTGTACTACGAAATTCGCGCCAAGCGTCGGGAAATGGGTATCAAGGATATTGCCATCATCCGCCTGGAACAGCTGTATCCATTCCCGGAAGACAAGCTGTATGAGGTGCTGAAACCGTACAAGCATTACAAGGAAGCAGTCTGGTGCCAGGAGGAACCCCAGAACATGGGAGCCTGGTATCAAACCCAGCATCACATCAAGAATGTGATCAAGCGCAAGCGCAAGGATATGGAACTGATTTATGCAGGCCGTGATGCATCGGCATCTCCTGCAGCTGGTTACATGGCTCTGCATCAGGCCCAGCAGCAAAAGCTGGTGCGTGATGCCCTGGGCCTTGATGACCAGCAGAACGACTAACCCTGAACCCCAACACTGGAAAGCAACAAGCTGAAATAGGACCAGGCATGACAATTGAAATCAAAGCCCCGACCTTACCGGAGTCGGTACCGGACGGCACCATCGCCACCTGGTATAAAAAAGCAGGAGAGAGCGTCTCCCGTGATGAATTGCTGGTGGATATTGAAACCGACAAGGTCGTCCTGGAAGTTGTCGCACCGGCAGATGGTGTGATGAAGGAAATTCGCAAGGGCGAAGGCGACACCATTGTGAGCAATGAAATCCTGGCGATTTTTGCCGATGGTGAAACAGGTACTGTGGCAGCCAGGGAAGAAGCACCTGCAGCACCTGCGCCAGCCCCTGCACAGGTCGAGGAAGAAGACAAAAGTGATCTGGCCGTGCTGATGAGTCCTGCAGCACGCAAACTGGTGGAAGAAAACAATCTTGATCCGAACCAGATACAGAATACCGGTAAAGACGGCAGAATGACCAAGGAAGATGTGGTTAATTTCATGAAGGCCAAGGACGAAAAGCCTGCTGCTCCGGCACCTGCTGCACCGGCACCCGCGGCAGCCCCTGTCGCTATCAGCAATGGGCCAAGAGCCGAGAAACGCGTTCCCATGACCCGCCTGCGAGCCAAGATTGCCGAGCGTC
>CAZBBS010000056.1:0-17493 GCA_964490145.1 uncultured Enterobacteriaceae bacterium | reverse complement strand
CCAGGTTGTCATTGGGGGACAGGGACAGGTCGAGACGGTTGTCGCCCTCGGCAAAGATGATGTTCTCAAACGTGTAGAACACCAGCTGCTCGCTATTGCGGATGATGGCCTGTTCGCCTGCGGGTTCACCATTGACAAGCAGCGTCAGTGTGGCGGGATTGCTGGTATCAGCGTCAACGCTGTAGGCACGGACACCCACCACCACGTTGGCGCGGTCTTCCACGATGACGGAATCGATGGCCCAGTTAGCCCGATCGCTGGTCGTGACACGCACCAGATCAAGGCTCACGGGACGGCCGTTGATCACATCGGGAATCATGTCAGCAAAACGCACGGCCTGGCCGCTTTGCTGAAAGTCGCTGACCACGTGCAGGATGAAGTTGGCCTGGCTCTGTTCGATCAGGGTGTTCAGGGAGGTGACCATGGCACCCAGGTCCAGCTTGCCGTTGCCGGGTGACAGGCTGTCCAGGCCCTGAAGCATGTCAGTGGCATTGTCGGTAACCGGCACGATGGTGGTCACGCCGGTGGAAGCGCTGTACAGACTGGCGACGTCATCACTGCCCATGCCATTGATGATGTCGCGGGCCTGGTCCAAAGCGGAATCGAAACTGCCATCTGCAGACATGGAAAAGGAGGTGTCCATCACGATCACGTGGTGGGTGGTGTCTTCGGTCACGGTGACGTCCGGAGAGGTAAACAACACGGGTCGGGTGAAGGCCAGCACCAGCAGCACAAAGAAGGCGATGCGCAGGGCCATCAGCAGCAGGTACTTGAGTTTCCGCTGCACGTGAATCCGTTTCTTGGCCGGCTCCATGAAGCGGGTGGTGCTGAACTGTTCGCGCTCGGTGACCTGGGTTTCCAGGCGATGCAGCCAGATGGGCAAACCGATGCCCAGCAGGCCGAGGAGAAACAGAGGACCAATCAATGCCATGTCAGCCTCGCTTCTCTCTGAAGGTCAGATAATTGTGCAACGCCTTATCCAGGGGCTCGGCAGTGTTGAGCAGCACGTGGTCGGCGCGAATGCCGTTGGCGGCTTCCTCGATGGCCTTGATGTGCTTCTGGATCTTGTCCCGGTAGGCCTTGTTCATGTAGGTGGGTTCCACTTCGATGGCCTGGCCGGTTTCCATGTCCTCATACAACGTGGACTGTTTGATCTCGGGATTCAGTTCCTGGGGATCAAGCAGGTGGAACATGATCACGTCCTGTCCATGCAGGGCCAGGGGCCGGATGTTTTCCAGCAGTTCTTCGGCATCGGTATAAAAGTCGGAGATCACCGCCACCAGGCCGCGTTTTTTGATGTGCTCGCGGAAACGGGTCATGGGTTTGCTGATCTGGGTGCCCTTGGCAGCAGTGGCGGCATCCAGGGTATGGATCACGCCCTGCATGGAGCCGGGCTTGCTCGCCGGTGGCCGGTATTCGATAACCTCGTCGTCAAACAGCATCACGCCCACGGCATCGTGCTGACGCGCGGCCATGTAGGCCAGACTCGCGCCCAGGTACTTGCCGTATTGCAGCTTGGTGGTGTCGCCGGACCCAAAGCCCATGGAGGCGGAGGTGTCGAGCAGCAGCATCAGGTGGGAATTGGTTTCCCCGAGGAAGCGCTTGATATAAGTGCGGTCGGTGCGGGCGTACACGTTCCAGTCGATGTAGCGGGGGTCATCGCCCTCGGCATACTGTCGGTATTCCACGAACTCCTGGCTGAAGCCGAACTTGGGTGAACGGTGCAAACCGATCACAAAGCCTTCCACCACGGCCTTGGCCACCAGCTCCAGGTTGGACATGCTGGCCAGCACCGCCGGGTTCAGCAGGCGGGTCTGGGCGTTGCGATTGTCAGTGCCGGTCAATGCCATGGGGTCGCGTGTCCTTTTATTACCTGTCTATGGCTTATGCCGCCGCTGGCGTAGCCAGCTCCATCAGCATGTTGTTCAGGATGTCGTCGATGGTGACGCCATCGGACTCGGCGTAGTAGTTCGGCAGCACGCGGTGACGCAGAATGGGTACAGCAAGGGCTTTCACGTCGTCAGTGGTCACGTGGTAGCGGCCTTCCATCAGCGCGCGTGCTTTTGCTGCCAACACCAGGTTCATGGAGGCACGGATACTGGAACCGAAGTTTACGTACTTCTTGATCATGCTGGTGGCCAGCGGATCGGACGGCCGGGTGGCACGCACCACGTCCACCGCGTAACGGGTCACGGATTCGGAGATCGGCACCTGGCGCACCAGCCACTGGAACTTGATGATTTCATCGGCCGTGGTGCAGGCGGTCACTTCCGGCATGTCCACGCGCTTGGTGAAGCGCTCCAGTACAGCCACTTCTTCTTCCGGTGTCAGGTAATCGAGGATCACGTTGAACAGGAAACGGTCGAGCTGGGCTTCCGGCAGTGGATAGGTGCCTTCCAGTTCGATGGGGTTCTGGGTGGCGAGCACCAGGAAGGGTTTGTCCAGTTTGTGAATCTGGCCGCGCACGGTAACGGTTTTTTCCTGCATCGCTTCGAGCAGGGCGGCCTGGGTTTTTGGCGGGGTACGGTTGATTTCGTCCGCCAGCAACACGTTGGTGAACACCGGGCCGGGCACGAAACGCCATTCACGTTTGCCGGTGCTCTGGTCCTCTTCCACCATGTCGGTACCGGTGATGTCGGTGGGCATCAGGTCGGGGGTAAACTGAATACGCTTGAAGGTCAGGCCGAGGGCAGAGGCCAGCGTATGTACCAGCAGGGTCTTGGCGGTACCGGGCATACCGGTGATCAGACAGTGGCCGCCGACATACAGGGTAATGAGCAGGTTCTCCACGATGTGGTGCTGGCCGATGATGGTGCCGGCAATCTGCTCGCGGATGCTGTCGTTCGCCGTCTTGAATCGGGCGACCAGCGCGCGGGTTTCTTCGCTGTCAAAGGCTTGGGTTACTTCTTCGCTCATAACACTGTCCTGTTGGTTGTCAGTCTCTGTCGACTCGTTGCTATTAATAGATATGTATATTGATACTCAAAAATTCAGTCGTCATGGCCGGCTCTGCTCATATCCAGCAGCAGCTGCTGCGCTTCCCGGTACTGCGGTGCTATGTCCAGCGCGGTCATCAGGTATTCCATGCTCTTATCTGCATTGTCCAGCGCGTGGTAAGCATTGGCAATACGGTAGTTGGCGCCGGCCTTGTCCAGCGGATCCAGGGCCAGCAGCACTTCATATTCGGTTAATGCCTGTTGGGGTTGTGCTTTATCCATCAGCAGGTCACCCAGCTTGATGTGGATGTCCTCGCGAAACGGGTTGGCGTAATTGGCATCATTGAGCACAGCTTCGGCCTGCTCAGGCAGGTCTTTTTCCAGGTACAGGTCTGCCAGTTTCACCAGGGCGTTGGGCAGGTAGCCGCCTTTCTGCCAGAAGGTCTGCAGGGCGGTGAATTCGCCTTCTTTATCTTCCAGTTCCCGGAAGGCCCGGGCCTGGACAATATAGGGGCTGTCGTTTTCCACGTAATCGGGATAGGTAAAAATGGCGCGGGTGGCGGCGGCGGCAGCTTCCTCCCAGTTCTCTTCTTCCAGGGAAGCGTAGCCGGCCTTCATGTCGTCCATCCACACTGGCAGGCGGCCGAGCAGCGGACCGTATTCGATATCAATGAACTGCTTGAAATGTTTATCAAACTCGCTGTCGCTGATGCCCAGGCTTTTTTCGATGGCTTCGACCGGGGTGAGACCGTCGTTGAAGGAATAGAGCATGTCGACGATTTTGTCGAAACCGTATTCAAGATCGATAAAATCAAACACCAGGCCGGCCTGCATGTAGGACACGATCACCTGGTCCTGGTAGTCAGGGCGCATGAAGCCGTCATCCAGTTTGGCGATGGGCAGGAACTTGTCCTCGCTCATGGCCTGCAGCACATTGGTGGGTATCTTGCGGCCGGGAATCGGGCCGGTGCGCCATTCCTCGAACACCGAAACCCCTTCGCTCACCCAGCGCGGCACCTTGTTAGCAGTAACGCCGAGGGTGAAGACGTGGGCCATCTCATGCCACAGGGTGGTGCCCCAGTGGTAGCTCTGTTCCGGATGGGCAGTGGGGGAATCCATGGCAAACAGGTAGCCGAAGGTCACACCCAACAGGCCAACACCGGGCATGCCGATGGAGCGCACGATGAAGTCTTCGTGGTTGGGATAGATTTCCACCACCACCGGTTCCTTTGGTGTCAGCCGGTAGCGCTGACCGTACAGGTCCATGCTTTCCAACGACAGTTTGCTGGCATAGTTTTTCAGAATGTCGCGCTCTTCCTTGCCCAGACGCAGGATCAGATCGGGCACCGGGCCTGCGGGCGGATCGGGATAGCTGACACTGACGAAGTCCTCGGTGAAGGTGTCCAGCAGACGCATCAGGTTCACGGTCATGGGATTGAAGGCATCACCCTGGTAGGCAATGTTTACGTGTTCGATGGCGCCGTTGATGTCATTCATGCGCAGCATGTTCTGACCGAGGTACACCTGGGCTTCCCAGTGGGTCGGTTCGACGTCCACCGCCTTGCGGAAAAACTCACCGGCTTCCCGATAGAGGCGGATGATGGTGGCGTAGTAGCCGGGAATGAACCAGGCATCGCCGTAATTGGGGCTTTCTTCGAGAGAGGCATCAATCCACTGCTGGTAGTCACCGGCTTTGGCATTGAAGGTCCAGGCGGCTTTGAGTGCCTTGAGCTCCATGGTGGGGAGGTCTTCGTCTTCGGCAAAATCGAAAGCTTCATCCAGTACGGCTTCGGCCTCATCAAAACGGTCATCGCGCAGACGTGAGCGCATCACCATGATCATGGCCCGCAACCTTGCGCCTGGGGCGGCCAGGCCTTCACCCATAACGGCGTTGAGATGTTCGTTCAGGGCGTCGGGGTCACCGCCTTCGGACAGGGAGGCAGCGGCACCGATATGGGCCCAGGCATTGTTCGGGTCCAGGGCGAGGGCTTCCTCGAACAGGTTGTAGGCTTCTTGGTACTGGTAGGTGGTGTTGAACAGCTCGCCCCAGCGCACCCTGACCAGTGGGTCTTCGGGAAAGGCATTAAAGGCGGTCTGGAACTGGGTGTTGGCTCCCTGCAGGTCGCCACGTGCCCAGAGCACTTCGGCGCGAATGCGGGCATCCTGGGTGCTGGCATATAAATTGTTGTAGCAGATGGTGGCGCGATCAGCCTGGCCGGACCAGTGCAGGTCTTCGCATTCAATCAGGCCGGGGAACGCCAGTACGCCGTAGAGGTTGTCGCGAGCCAGGGCGCCGGCCGAAACCATCGGCAACAGGACAGCGGCAGCCAGGACTGGCTTGAAGCGCGCGCTTGAACTGTTGATGTTTTTCCGCATGGGTTTCTCTATCTGCTTTCGCTACCTTCGCGCAGGTTGTCGATCTGTTCGCCCACCTCGGCAGACTCCAGGATCAGTGCCTGCAGTTTCTGAATGTATTCGGCATTGGTATAGCGGCCACGGTTGAGCTGGAGTTCCTCGATCTGGGCATCCAGTGCCTCGCGCTGGCTGAGCAGTTGGGTAATGCGAGGATCCTCGTCAGGGGTTTCTGCAACATTCACCCGGGCCAGATTGAAACTGGCGGCATTGTCACCGCGAATCTGCGGGTGCTCGGTGGCCAGCTTGCTCTGGTTTTCAAAAAAGGAGGCCACCTGGCGCTCGGCATAATCGAAGGCTTCCTGGATGCTGATGCTGTTGTTCTTGTTGATGTCGGCACTGTCGCTGGTCAGGGCAGCAGCAAAAAAGTCCCCGAACTCTGTCGCGTTTTTCTCATTGCCGTTGCGGGTGGCGGTCACCAGGATACGATCGTCTGTTTCCACCTTGTCGAGCATGGCACCGCTTGCACTGGAGGTGTTCACCACAAAGTGGTTGCGGCCGGGCAGGGTACCGAGGATTTCAGCCAGGTCACCATCGGTGATATCCGGGCCGGGAATATTGAACTTGTACTGTTCGCCGTCATAGCTGCCATGGCCGATCAGGTAGAGAGCCAGGCGGTCATCATCATTCATGCTGGTGGATAGCGTGCGGAAATGGGCCATCAGGTTGTCACGGGTAGCGTCATCACCGGTAAAGGATTTCACATGCGCTTCTCCAGCCATGGTGATGGAGGCTTCAGTGATTTTTTCCTGCTGGTCGCTGAAGCGCGCCTGCCAGTGATCGTCCCCGCCGAGCCCCTGCACGACTGTGACATACAGGGCAGCCTGGGCCTGGCTGTAAGGCAACAGGCTGGCTATAAAGAGGAGGGGCAAGGCACGCTTCATGATCAGGGTCCCTCAGATGGTCTGCCAGCGACGACGTAGCAACCATTCCGCCGCTTTCAGGAGTATCAGGAGCAGGAAGAAAAAAGGCGCATCCCACAGGTAGCTGAGCTGTTGTTCGGTGATGCCGGCCGTTGAAAAGGAGATGGCCTCAAGCACGTCATCCCACTGGTCAGGTGTCCAGTACAGTCCGCCGGTCGCCTCACTCAAGCGCTCAAGCAGGGCACGGTTCTGGCGCATGTTGAAAATTTCCTGGCCCTGGTCATAGCGCACGGCGGTGGTGGAGGAGGCCACCAGATTTTCGCCGACGCGGGAAATGGCTTCGACACTGTAAAGACCTGTGCCGGATGGTTTGAAGGAAGCCTCGTATACGCCTGCCTGGCCGGAGACCGGCAGCAGGTCGAGAGTGACTACATCATTGTTTTCGGAAGACACCACGGTGGAGATGGCCAGGCCCTGGTTTTCCTCGGCTTCGGGATCACGCACCTGGGCGCGCACACGGATTTCATCGTTTTCCACATGACTGGTCAGCTCGAACGGCCGGGGTGAGTTGGCCACCAGGCCACGGGTCAGCTGACGCCAGAAGGTTTCGTGGCGCATATCGGCTACGGGCAGGCTCATCTGCCAGCGCCAGGTGCCGCCGGTGGCCAGAATGTAACTCTGGCCCAGGCCGTAGGGCTGGGTGACCAACAAAGGCTGCAGGCGGCCATCGACATTGGCCTCTAACAGCGTGGTGGCTGCCGGGCGCAGTGGCCCCAGTTGCTGGTAGTCGGCCACTTCGGGTAGCTCTGACCAGAGTTGTTCGTTTTCGGATTCGCTGTCACTGAGCTGGAGCATGGGGGCCAGACGGCCGCTGTCGGTCAGGGCGACGGGTGCTTTTTCGCGGACAAAGGACGCGCTGTCCATGTTCAGGCGTGAGGGCAGCACTTCGCTGACCACGGTTTCACCCCAGCCGCCCAGGCCCAGGCCATTGAGACCCGCCAGCATCAGCAGGGAACCGCCGCGCTCACTGACAAAATCGCGGATCATCTCCTGTTGTTCGGTCGTTAATTCGGCGGCGTTGAAGCTGCCGATGATCAGGGCATCGAAGGCAAACAGTTCAGCCCGGTCGGTGGGAAAGCCGTTGACCAGTTCTTCCGGATCCTCAATCCCCTGGCGGTAGTACTTGTTCGGCGTGACCTTGAGCAGGGTGGACAGCTGGATGCTGGGATCATCACCCAGGGCCCGCTGCATGAATTTGTATTCCCAGCGCGGCTCACCTTCTACATACAAAACGCGGTAACGGCTTTCTTCCACATCCACCACGCTGGCGCGGGTGTTGTTGGCCAGGTTGGTTTCGCCATTGATGGGGTCCAGGGTAAAACGCAGGTCGAGCTGGCCGGGTTCAGCCACGTCGATATCAACGAAGGCCAGTGTGGTGTTTTGATCGTCGCGTAACGCCACTTCCTCTGTGCTCAGGAACTGGTCGCCATCGTAGACCTTGATGCGGGCGGTGCCGCCCTGATCATGGCGGATGCTGACCCGGGCCGACAGGGTGGTGCCGGGCAGGGCTTTTTCCGGCAGGTTGACATCTGTCAGTTCCAGGTCATTGGGCATGCTTTCACTGCCAATGCCCACGGTATGCACGGGGACGCCGTAACTGGCAATTTCACTGAGATCGGCCTGGGCGATGGCGCCGTTGTTGTCTGAGCCGTCACTGACCACGATCACCGCACCCAGCGAGGCGCCGCTGGCCTGGCGCAGGGTCTGCAGCAGGGATTGCCCGATATTGGTGAGCTGGCCGGGCTCGGGCAGGGTGGTAAAGGCGTCCATGGGACTGGCAGTAGCATCAAAGCCATAGGGCAGGATGTTGTAAATCTCGCCGATGTCCTCGAGCGCTTCGGGGGTCAGCAGGGCCTGGGCCTGAACCATGCGGGAGGTCGGGCCATCCACAAAAGTCATGCTGCCGGAGGTGTCCAGCATGATGGCCACGGCATTTTCACCGCGCAACAGACGCTGGGAAACCAGGGCTGGCTGCCATACCACCACCAGCACCACGGCAAACATCAGGGTTTGCAGCAAACCTATGGTGGCAAGACGAAGGGGTGACAGGTTGCCGGGGCGGCGAAGGAGTAAAACGGTGGTGAGTATGAGGAAGGCAGCGGTCAAGGCATAAAGCATCCCGATGGGCCAGCCGCTGGCGAACAGGAAGTCGCTGTCACTGAAAACCGATCGAGGATATTTGAAAAAAAACTCAAACATACTGCCTGTTACTGTCCTGTAGGACTGCTGGTGAAACACAGGCACCTATACCTGTTATCCAGTAGACCATGATTTTCCTGATTCATTGTGAGCCTGGTCTGCAAGCTCAGGCGAAGAGCACCTTGATTGGATATATAAAAGGTGTCATTGAATTCACCTGGCATGGAATTTCAAAGCAAACTCTCATCCCCAGTCACATGCTTTTTCCAGCCCTGTTTGGAAAGGGGGAAGACATATAATCATGTTTGTTCCGAAAATACCATCTCACCGCAAAGCCCCACAATACGGGGCTGTAATGTTCATAATCCTGACACATTGTCGCCTCCAAGTTGCCCCGTATTTCACCCTGGTTTATGCTCGCCAAAAGCCAGTTCACCCATGTTCAATCGGCCATTTTTGCCAGGAAACAGGGATGTCCAGACGGCATCCATTTCCTGCATGCTGACCGCAAGGAGGGAAAATGCGCAACACCGGTTTCAGGATTCATCCCACACGACTGCTTTTCACCGGCCTTTTGCTGCTGGCAGCCGGTTGCTCGGAGCAGACCCCGCCGGAATCAGCGGCAAGTTCCACCCCGATGGCCCGCCCCACGGCCCGTGAGGCGGTGGATACCATGCTCGAAGCCATGGGCGGCATCGAAGCCCTGCGCGGGATCGAAAGCCTGGTGATGGAAGGCAACGGTACCCGCAACCGGCTGGGCCAGATTCCTGTCACTGGCGGTGTTGATCCCGATGGCACCCTGAGCGAGGTAACCGAAACCATCGACTTTGTTAACGGTCATGCGGCTTTTGATAATGGCGTGGTGATTGGCGGCGGCTTCAGCCAGCATCGCACCGAAGCCCTGACCACCTGGAAAGGCCAGAAGATCGGTTGGGGCACCACCGAGGGCCGTCCCAATGAGGCGACTTCCGTCAATGGTCTGTTCAGCTGGGCCACCCAGAACACCCCGGAAATGCTCCTGCGCCGCAACCCGGTCACCGTGGCCCTGGCCGGCAATAACGTGGCGGCCGGTAATGAAGTGCTGCCGGTGAGCTTCAATGGCCGTCCGCACTGGGCCGTGGACACCGAGCTTGGCAGCGAGGTGCTGACCCTGATGATCGACCAGCAAAACGGCCTGCTGGGGGGCTTCAAGGCGCTGGACACGGAAACCATGCTGGGGGATGTGGACGCCGAATACCGTTATGGTGATTACCAGCAGGTGGGTAATGTGACCCTGCCGTTTTCCAATGAAGTATTGAAAGATGGAGGACCTTATTCCTCCATGATCTATACCGACATCCGCGTGAATGACCCGGCCTCACTGGCAATCTTCGATATTCCGGAAGACGTCCAGGACCAGGCCGACCAGATGGTAGCCGCCGGTGGTTCCTGGGTGCCGCTGAGCTGGAACCGGGTTTCGGATACGGTCACCCATGTGGTGGCCTTTTCCCACCACAGCATGGTGGTGGAATTCCCGAGCTTCGTGGTAGTCGTGGAAGGGCCTTATACCGAAGGCCAGTCCCTGACCCTGGCCCGAATGATCGAGGAGCGTATTGGCAAACCTATTCGTTACGTCGTGCCGACTCATCCGCACCATGATCACACCGGCGGCCTGCGCGGCCTCGCCTCTGCCGGTGCCAGCGTACTCACCGCCGCCGGTCATGAAGACGAGATTCGGGGCATCGTGGAATCCCCGCATACCAATCCCCCGGATGCCCTGGCCTTGCAGGCGCAGTCCGGCGCCGAAGTAGGGCAAGTGGAAGTGTTCGAGGGCATGACCGAAATCAGCGAGGGTGACCAAATTCTGCGCCTGTACGAGGTCAACAGCATCAATCACGTCAAACCCAAGGTCCTGCCGTTTGTAGTGGGCGATGGCATTCTGTTCCAGAGTGACCTGTTCTTCGGCGCGGCAGGGCCTGATGCCTCGGCCCTGTTTCTGGCGGTCCAGGAACTGGGACTGCCGGTCCAGCAGATAGTCGGCGGGCACGGCGGCGTCTTCCCGTTTGCCGCGCTGGCCGTGGCCTATGGGGAAGGCGGCGGAATCTAGACAGCAGCTTGTCCGGTCTTGGATCGACATACCTGTCGCGATGAGAGCTGGGGGGCATATACAGGAGTGAAGACGTCCTCGGCATGGATGCCGAGGCCGAGTGTACAGGGATGTACGTATACGTTCTTCACACCTGTATATGCCCCCCGGCTCCAGGACCTGCGGTTACGAATAGAAGCAAGCCAATCCATGACCAAATCCCTGATTGCCTACGACAGTTCCCTGAAATAGCGATACAATGGCGGCTTTGTGGCTCAGGGACCCCTTTCCCCGGGCCAGTTACCCATGATTAAAGCAATAACAGGAAGCCGTACATGCTGGTCCCAGAAGCCATCGCGAAAATTCTCAAAGCCGAAGGCGTTAAATATCTTTTTGCCTACCCCCTGAACCCCATCATCGAAGCCGCTGCCGCGGAAGACATTCGTACCATCATCGTGCGCCAGGAGCGTACCGGCGCCCATATGGCCGATGCGGTCAGCCGGATGAGCTGTGGTGATGAAATCGGTGTCTTCGTGATGCAGCATGGTCCCGGTGCTGAAAATTCCTTTGGCGGTGTGGCCCAGGCCTATGGCGAATCGGTGCCGGTTCTGTTCATGCCGGCAGGTTATGATCGCAAGATTGCCAACTATTTCCCGAACTTCAATTCCACTCTCAATATGAAGCACATCACCAAGTGGGCGGAACCGATCAACATGCCCGGTGAGGTCTCCAACATCATGCGCCGCGCCTTTACCCAGCTGCGCAATGGCCGCCCTGGCCCTGTGCTGGTAGAGATTCCGTGGGATGCCTGCAAGGAAGAAACCGATATTTCCAGCTATGTGCCCAGTTACAAGGTACGTTCCGCCCCGGATCAGGAATCCGTGAAGGCTGCCGCCAAAGAGCTGGCCGCTGCCGACAAACCCGTAATCTATGCCGGACAGGGCATCAACTACGCCAAGGCCTGGGCTGAGCTCAAGGAGCTGGCTGAACTGATGAATTGCCCGGTGACCACCAGTCTGGAAGGCAAGAGTACCTTTAATGAAACCCATCCACTGAGTATCGGTTCAGGCGGACATGCCACCCCGAAAGCGGTGTATCACTTCCTGAATGAAGCCGACACCATCTTTGGCATCGGCTGCAGCTTTGCCATTACCTCGTTCGGCACCCGTATGCCGGACAATAAAAAGGTAATCCACGCAACGCTCGATCCCATGGACCTGAACAAGGACGTCCCGGCACAGCTGGGCCTGATCGGCGATGCCAGGCTTACCCTGCGCGCCCTGATTGATGAACTCAAAACCCTGGATATGAGCAAGGCTGAAGGCCGCAGGGAATCCACGCCGGCCGCCATCAAGGCGGTGAAGGATGCCTGGATGGCCGAGTGGCTGCCCAAGCTGACTTCCGACCAGAGTCCTATGACCCCTTACCGGGTGATCTACGAGCTGAACAAGCTGGTGGATAAAAAGAAGGTGGTGATCACTCACGATGCCGGCAGTCCACGCGATCAGCTGGTACCGTTCTGGGAAGCTGAAGAGCCGCTGTCCTACATTGGCTGGGGCAAGACTACCCAGCTGGGTTATGGCCTGCCACTGGCCATGGGCGCCAAACTCGCCAGGCCTGACCACCTGTGCATCAACGTGTGGGGAGATGCCGCCATCGGTTTCACCGGCATGGATTTCGAAACCGCCGTGCGCGAACAGATCCCGATCATGTCCATCCTGTTTAACAATTTCTGTATGGCCATGGAGCTGCCGATCATGGAAGTGTCCACGGAGAAATACCGTTCCACGGACATCGGCGGTGACTATGCGGACATGGCGAAAGCCTTTGGTGGCTACGGTGAACGCATTACTGATCCCAACGATATCGTGGATGCCTTGAAGCGCGGCATCGCTGCCACAGAACGGGGCGAGGCCGTGCTGCTGGAGTTCATCACGTGCAAGGAACTGGACATGTCGCTGCACTATTCCAGTTACGGGAAATAGCCGCGCGCAAGCGCGGCACGGGTCAGACCAAATTTTTCAATGCGAAAGCCGGGATACACACTGACCCTGAGAATAATTTGCTCTGACCCTGTTACAAGTATGGCGGATATCGCTACGCGCTTCCGCCCTACAAGAATAAAACCCGTATAGACGGGACAAGGGAGAAACATGTTCAAGACACTCCAGGAAAAACTGGGCCCGGGCCTGTTGTATGCGGCGATTGCGGTGGGCGTTTCCCACCTGGTGTCCTCGACCACGGCAGGGGCCACTTACGGGCTGGTGATGATTGCCTACATGGTCGTGGTTTGCCTGGTCAAATACCCCACCTTCCTGTTTGGTGCCACTTACGCTGCCGCCACCGGTGAAACCCTGGTGGAAGGCTATACCCGCATGGGCAGGTGGGTAGTGGTGCTGTTCTTCTTCATGCAGCTGGTTGAATACACCTTCGCCATTTCCGGGGTGTCGGTCACTACTGCAGCAATTTTGCGCAATGCATTCGGGCTTGAAGCCGGTATTGTGCTTGAGCTGGGGCTGGTGATTTCCTGCATGTTGATCGTGGCGCTTGGCCGTTACGCGGTACTGGAAGACCTTACCCGTGTGCTGGTGATCGTGTTTTCCATTGGCACCGTGATTGCCGCCGCCTTTGCCATCGGTGGCATCGACACTGGCGGAGCTTCCCTGTCCGCCGACCTGACCCTGGATACACCCACCATCCTGTTCATGATCGCCGTGGCTGGCTGGATGCCTACCGGTACTGCCGGTTCTGTCGGCCTGTCCTTGTGGGTAAAAGCCAAGAGCATTCGCCTGCAGCGTCCGGTAACCACAGAAGAAGCCACTTTTGATTTTCATGTGGGTTACGGCGCCGCCATTTTCCTGGCCATCTGTTTTGTCGCCCTGGGAACCTTTGTCATGTTCACCAATGGTGTGCAGGTGGAAACCAATGGCGCGGCTTTTGCTGGTCAGCTTATCAGCCTGTTCACCTCGACCATCGGGCAGTGGATTTACCCGGTGATCGTTATTGCAGCCATTACCGTCATGTATTCCACGTTGCTTACACTTGTGGACCTGTTGCCACGCTCGTCTGCGGCTGCCCTTGTAGAAATTTTTCCGGTTCCTGAAGAGCAGGTCAGTGACAAATTCAGCAAACTTTACCTGGCTTTTGTTGGCATCGAGCTGCTGCTGGTGCTGGGCGTGCTCTTTATCCTGATGGATTCTTTTGGCACCTTCATTGCCTGGGTAACCTCGATGGGTTTTGTTGTTGCACCGATATTTTCTTACCTCAACCATCGGGCCATGTTTGGTCCGGATGTGAAAGAGGCAGACAAGCCGGGAAATTTCCTGCGTTACTGGAGTATCAGCACCATTGGCATACTCTCCATCGTAGGTATAGGCTTTGTTTACATGAACTACATCATGTAAACCGGTAAATCCTGATATAGGGGGAACGATGTTAGAACTGCTGTCCAGGGAACGCATCATTGCCAAACCGGGCTTCAATCGCTGGAAAGTCCCGCCGGCGTCCATTGCCATTCACCTGTGTATTGGCTCCGTTTATGCCTGGAGTATTTACAATCCCCCGCTGACCCGCCTGTTCGGCGTAGTGTCGCCAGCGTCAGCTGACTGGAGCTTGCAAAGCGTCACCTGGATATTCTCGGTAGCCATCGTCTTTCTTGGTCTGTCTGCCGCCCTGGCCGGGCACTGGATGGACAAGGTCGGCCCGCGCCTGATCGGCTCTGCTGCCGCTGTGCTCTGGGGTGGTGGCTACCTGATCGGCAGCGCAGGCATCATGACCCACCAGCTCTGGCTGCTGTATTTCGGTTACGGCGTGTTGGGTGGCTGCGGTCTGGGGCTGGGGTATGTGTCACCGGTCAGCACGCTCATCAAATGGTTTCCCGACCGGCGCGGTATGGCCACCGGTATGGCCATCATGGGCTTTGGCGGCGGAGCCATGATTGGCGCTCCCCTCAAGCGTTTCTTCATCCAGCATTTTTACCAGGCCCCTGATTACCTCGGCACCGTTGATCAGGTGAACCTGATTACCGAGGCAGGGCGCCGCTTTGTCGAGCGTGCCGGTGAGCAGCTTGAGGTTGTGGTCGTGGGCGCCAATGAGGTGGCCGGCATGCTGGTGCCCGGGCCTGAAGGGGTCTATGTCATCGGCACGGGTTCCACCGGTGTGGCACAGACCTTCATTGCCCTGGGATTGCTGTACTTTGTGGTCATGGTGATTGCGGCGTTTTCCTATCGTTTGCCGGCTGAGGGCTGGTTACCGGAGGGCTGGACGCCGCCGGCCGAGGATTCTGGTGCCAACAAAATGATCACCACCCATAACGTGGACATCGAAGAAGCGATGAAGACCCCGCAGTTTTACAAATTGTGGGTCGTGCTTTGTATGAATGTGTCGGCAGGTATCGGGGTGCTTGGCGTGGCGAGCACCATGATGAGTGAAATTTTCGGCACCACGCTTCCCGGCATAGTTGATGGTGCTTTTGCCGCGGTGTATGTGAGCATGATTTCCGTCTTCAACATGGTAGGGCGTTTCATCTGGGCCAGCTGCTCGGATTTCATCGGTCGCAAGAACACCTACTGGATTTTCTTTGCCCTGGGCATCCTGCTCTACTGCTCCGTGCCCCTTGCCGCCAATCAGGTCAGTGCCAGTCCTGCGGCGGTATGGCTGGTACTGTTCTACGCCGCCACCATGATTATCTTCACCATGTATGGCGGCGGCTTTGCCACGATTCCGGCCTACCTGGCTGATATCTTCGGGACCAAATATGTCGGTGGTATTCATGGACGCCTGTTGACGGCCTGGAGTACTGCGGGGGTTGTCGGCCCTCTGGCTATTACCTCGTTGAGGGAATCAGCCGTGACCCGGGCCATCGAAGACCTAGTCAGCCGGATTGATCCGGCGGCCTTCCAGGCCCGCTTTGGGGCCGGTGTGGAACAGCTGGAGCAGCTGGTTGCCGCGAAGACCGTCACCATTGCCAGCCTGATGGAGATTGTCCCGGCAGGCACGGTGGACCCGACATCGGGGCTCTATAACAACACCATGTACCTGATGGCCGTGTTGCTGCTGGTTGGCCTGTTTGCCAATGCCTCCATGAAACCGGTGGACAGCAGCCACTATCTGAAAGACTAGTCAGGGGAAAATGAAAATTCCGGGGAAGCGGGGGTTGTCCTTGATTCCTGTATGCGACTGGTTTACTTTCGATGCCCATTGCATGAATAACACGGCCCGCGAAGCGGCCAGACTTTTATTGTTTCAGGGGGAAATCATGAAAACATTGATTAAAAACACTGCGCTGGCCTTAAGCCTGGCGTTGGCAGGTGGTACCGTCATGGCGGCTCCGGCAGCAGATTTTGTCGACAAGCTGGCGGCGGACTCCCGTCCTGCCGAAGACAAGGCCCGCGATGGTACACGACGTCCCATTCAGGTCATTAACCTGGTGGGTATTGATGAAGGCATGACCGTGGTGGATGTACAGTCCGGCGGCGGCTGGTATACCCGTGTGCTGTCAGCAGCCGTGGGTCCCAATGGCAAGGTCATCACCAATCCAGGCCCCCGCGCCCTGCAGCAGAACAATGGGCAGGCCGCGCGCGATATGGCCGCAGAGCTGGGCAACGTCGAGGTGTCTTTCGACAACCTGGGCGAAATCGATGCCCGTAATGCGGATGCCGCCATAGCGGCGCTGGAGATTCACCACGCCACCGGCGAACGCGGTGTGGAATACCTGCGCAACATGGCCAGCATGGTAAAAAATGGCGGCAAGATTATTGTTATCGACCATGAGGGTAATCCGGGTGCCGACAATGGCGCGATTCACCGTATTGCCAAACGTGATGTGATGGCGTCGGCCGAGACGGCCGGTCTGAAACTGGTTCTGGATTCCGATCTGCTGCACACCAATGCCGATGATCACACCCAGATGCCATTCTCACCACTGCTGGGCCGCAATACCGACCGCTTCCTGCTGGTCTTTGAAAAGTAAGCCGGTCAGGACGACCAGGAACAAGATAACTGTAATCAAGGGGTAAAACATGAAAGGAATTTTTAAACAGACTTTAACCGCTACGTGTCTGGTGTTTACGGCATTCGGTGTGTCAGCAGACGTGGCACCGGATTTCCTGGACAAGCTGATGGCGGAAAGCAGACCGGCCGAGGATCGTGCCCGTGATGGGTCCCGCCGTCCTTATCAGGTCATGACCCAGCTGGGTGTGGATGCCGGTATGACCGTGATGGATATCGGTGCTGGTGGCGGCTGGTATACCCGCGTCATGTCTGCGGCTGTTGGTCCGCAGGGTAAAGTGGTTGCACAGTTTGGCCCCCGTGCCCTGCAGCGCAATAACGGCCAGTCCCAGAAAGACCTGGCCGGCAGCCTGGGCAACACCGAAGCCTTCTTTGAAAATGTGGCGGACTATCCAGCGGGTTCCATTGATCGTGCCATCACTGCCCTGAATATTCACCACTACGATAGTGAGCGAGCAGCACCGTATTTCAAGGCTATTCATGATGTGTTGAAGTCTGGCGGCATGGTGGCCGTGATCGATCATATCGGTCTTGCCGGCAAGGAAAATGCCATGATGCACCGCATGCTCAAGTCTGATGCGGAACAGTGGATCCGGGAGGCCGGTCTTGAGATCGTGAATGACTCTGACCTGCTCAGGACCAATGCGGATGATCATGAACGCTCCATTTCAGATCCGATCTATGGACGCGACGTAGACCGTTTCCTGTTGATTGCCAGGAAGCCTTAAAGGCAACGTCGGCAATTGTTCTTGCGTTGTTAAAAAACCGGTTAGCTTGCTAGCCGGTTTTTTTGTGAGTGATTTTGGGAGGATGGGATTGTGGATTGGAAAATATTTCTTACCGTACTGAGCACGGTGTTCATCGCCGAGCTGGGTGACAAGACCCAGCTGGCGACCATGCTATTTGCTGCAGACAAGGAAGTGAGCAAGTGGACGGTATTCTTTGCGGCATCTGCTGCCCTGATCCTGGCATCCGCCATGGGCGTACTGGCGGGCAGTTTCCTGTCAGC
>CAZBBS010000055.1:0-17550 GCA_964490145.1 uncultured Enterobacteriaceae bacterium | reverse complement strand
AGGCAGAAGGCAGGGACGATGATCGTTTTTGTGTGATAACCGTCAAGCTTTTTTATCCACCTGAAGTAAAAATGGAATCCAGAAACCCCAGGATTTCCAGAAACAACCCTGCCTCTTGTCTCCTGCCTCCCGTGCGCAGCACGGTTTTCTACCCCCAAAACACTCCCGTCACATTCCGCCCCATCACATCCCCGCTGAACACCACTTCCCCGGCCTTCCCGGCCATGCCATAGCATACGTGCAGGGGCAGCAGATGCTCCGGTCGCGGATGACACAGCCTGCCACCGGGCGCCAGATGCCAGTCAGCCAGGCGTTGGGCGCGTTCGCTTTCCGAGATATCTGCCGTACAGGTTTCCTGGAGCCAGCTTTCAAAGGCCATATTGTCGCCAACTTCCACCATGCCGGGTACAAAGAAAGCCCGCAGGTTGTGGAAGCTCATCCCGGAGCCCAGCACCAGCACATTCTTTTCCAGTAATGGGGCCAAGGCCTGACCAAGGGCAATGTGCGCCGTGCCATCCAGGTTATTCAACAGGGAAATCTGCAGACAGGGGATATCTGCATCCGGGTACATGAGCATCAGTGGGACAAAGGCGCCATGGTCATACCCGCGCTGGGGATCGATCATGGCGTGCATGCCCTGGTCAGCAAGCAAGGTGCGAATGTTTTCCGCAAACACCGGGTCACCTGGTGCCGGATACGAAATCTGGTAGGTTTCCGGTGGAAAACCACCATAGTCATACAGCATGGGCGGGGCGGCAGCCCCCAGAATGCAAGGGACCGGCATCTCCCAGTGAGCACTGATGACCAGGATCGCTTCAGGCTGACCTACCCTTCGGCTGATATCCCGCAGAAACTGGATCAGGCCTGCATGACCGGGGTCACCCAGCAAGGGCATCGGACCGCCGCCATGGGGAATGTACAACACGCGCGCTTTACTACTCATTGTTATTCCTTGTATGACGCCGTCTTACAGGCTCTGGATAAAGTCACGAATGCCATTGAGAAACATCTGTACTGCCAGTATTACCAGGATCATTCCCATCAGGCGCTCCAGCGCCCGTGATCCTCTCTCACCTATCACAGCCAGCACACGGGGAGACAGGATCAACAGGATTGTACTACCCAGCCAGGCCAGCACCAGGGCCAGGCACCATTCCCAGAGTCGATCCGGCTGGCTTGAACCCAGAAACAGCAGAATGGCAATAGTGGACGGCCCTGCAGTCAAAGGCACCGCAATAGGAACAATGAAGGGATCCTCAGTATCCTCAGCCTGGTACTGATGCCGGCCGGGAAAAATCATGCGCAGGGAAATAATGAACAGCAGCACACCGCCGGTGATATTGAGCGAAGACTGGGTCAGGCCCAGAAACCCGAGGATAATATTCCCGGCAAACAGGAAGCCCACCAGGATCACCAGGGCAATGATCATTTCCCGGGCGATCACCCGGGAACGACGCTGGTGGTCCAGGCGTGACAGAATGGCATTGAACACCGGGATATTGCCCAGGGAGTCCAGTACCAGAAACAGGGTCACTGCTGTGGAAGCAATGTCGGTCCAGTTCAACATCTGTATCTCGGGTAAGCGTGAATGGTCAGACAATATCCGCTGTTACACACCGCATCAAGTGCTTCGGCAGATTCTCCGAACACCCACGAAAACCTGTACTAGAAAATTGACCTTAGCAACACAAACAACAGGGCACTGAGAAGGCCCGCTGCCGGCAGGGTAATGACCCAGGCCAGGGCAATGGGCTTCATCAGCTTCCAGTTCAGGTGAGCATTGACAACACCGATGCCCAGAACAGCCCCGATAAGGATATGGGTGCTGGATACCGGGATGCCCAGCAGGGAGGCCATCAACACCACTGTGGCTGCTGCCAGTTCCGCAGAAAACCCGGATGCCGGATGCATGTGGGTGAGGTGATGTCCGACAGTCATGATCACTTCCCGGCCTATAAACCACAAACCCGCCACCAGCGCGACACCGAAGGTGACCATGGCAGGCGTGGGGATTGCCGCAGAGGTGCCGATAACCCCGGTTTTCAGCACATCGAGAATAGCGGCAAACGGCCCAATGGCATTGGCAATATCATTGGAGCCATGGCTGAAGGCAAAACCGGAGGCAGTGAACACCTGCATCCAGCTGAACATCATGAACGTGGATTTGCTCAGGGAGGCCTTCTTGGTCGAACGGGCATAGAACAGGGTAATCAACCAGACAAAAGTACCCACCATCGACAGGATCAGAATCTCATATAACGTGGTCAGCTCGACATCAAGATTCTTGAGCCCCTTGAACACCAGCATGGCAGCAATGATGATGGCGCCCAAAGCAGCCACCAGAGGCACCCAGTTCTCCAGGGCATGACGGGATTTGATTTCGTCCTTTTTGCATTCAATCTGGTGCAGGCCCTTGTAGTAATCAGACTCCAGGGCTTCAGGGTCAAAGTTCCCTTCATCAAATAACTGGGCATCCCTGGCCTTGGCATTGGCATAGGCGATTTGCTGGACGTCATCCAGACTGTCAAACAGCTTGTCATGTTCATCCTCATGCCGTTTCTTTTCTTCCTTGAGCTCATGCAGCTTTTCTTCTGCCGCTTCGTTATAAAGCAGAATGTGTTTTTTGATCAGATAGAACAAGACCCAAGACACCAGGCCGCCGAGAACAGGAGAAATCACCCAGGATGCGGCAATGGACCCCACCTTGTCCCACTGCACCAGACCCAGGGCCACATCGTTGTCACTGAGTATGCTCCCAAGCATGATCGAGCTGCCCACAATCCCCCCAATGATGCTGTGGGTTGTTGACACCGGATAACCCCTCTTGGAGGCAAACAGCAGCCACAGGGCCGCGGCGAGCAAGGCGGACATCATGATGTACATGAAGTCATCCGGCATCACGGCTATGCCCGACAGATCAACGATATCACTGCGAATGGTCTTGGTGACTTCACCACCGGCAATAATTGCACCGCTAACTTCGAAGATTGCAGCCACCAGCAGCGCCTGTTTCATGGTCAGGGTGCCGGCACCGACACTGGTGCCAAAGGAATTGGCCACATCATTGCCGCCAATATTGAAGGCCATGAAAATGCCGAACATCGAGGCCAGAATGAATATCAGGACATTACTGGCATTGGTATAACCTACTCCCCATCCCAGAAAGTAGCCTCCCATGAGGACCATTAGAAGCGCAAAAAAGAGGCTGATTTTGTCGTTTTTCATGAATTGTATTTTTATTCTGTATTGGGCCTGTCAGACCATGAGGAAAATCAAACAGATGTAAAATCTGTTCTCCGGATTGGTACCTGGCCACGGCCATACAGCGGACAATCACCACCCCCTATTTCAATCTGGTATATATCAAATGCGGGCGTTTGGAACCAGCAGTTAATTGCATCTTTTTTTGGCAATCAGATCTGCCATTCCATCAGTCGGCTGGCCAGCTTCTGACATATCAGCCTGATCCATTGATTCAGGGAGAATCTGTTTCATCAGGTATCATTATGAAAATCGTGTCATGGCTTTCTGATCGCTCTGCTTCAGGCCGACCATTGGTGTAATAATAAAAGGAAAAGGATTTGCGGCTCTGCCCTTCCGGGCAAGCCAGGGGACGGGGATGACCATGGAAAGACCAGTCCGTGGTGCTGAAAATCACGGTCCGGTTGAACAGGGGCAGGATTTTCTCATAACAGCGGCTGACATCCCGATCCCAGAGCTCCAGATGACCACCCCAGTTTTCCTGCCAGTCCGCGTTCAGGTAGATCAGCATATTCAGGCGCCGGTCGAGGTTCAGTTTTGGATGGATATTGAAATCCGCATGCACTTTCAGAAAACCACCCGGCAAAATCTGGTGCAGCCCGGCACCGCCAAAATAGGGATCAGGGATCAAACCGTCGATGCCTGTCAGCTTTTCCAGGAAATCCAGCATGGGGGGCGAATTCATGGCCTGGAGAAAATCCCATGTCAGCGGAGCCACTGTATTGGTATGCCAGTAGCCGAGTTTCTTTTCGGTTCGGTTATCAAATTCCCGCCAGGGCATGTCCTCGGGTGCCGGAAATTCCGCCAGCAGCTGGCGTAGCAGCACTTCTTCAAACAGGTTGTCGATAACAACATGAGGAAATGGGTCTGCCGAAGCGTAATCAGCGGTTAAGGCCAGCGGGTCTGCCCTGAGCGTCGGAATGAGCTGCATAGTCTGGTGAACTCCTGATGGTCAGGTGGTAAAAGCCCTAGAGTTTAACCGCTGTTCCACTGACACTGACCATAAGCATGCCGCCCTGGGGGCCGACGGTTTCGTAATCCAGGTCGATGCCTACGATGGCATCTGCCCCCCATTCTTCAGCCCGCTCTGTCATTTCCTGAAAGGCGATATGTCTGGCTTTCTGGAGTTCCTGTTCATAGGCAGCTGAGCGACCTCCAACGATATCCCGGATATTGGCAAAAAAATCCTTGAAAATATTGGCGCCCAGTATGGCCTCCCCGGTAACGACACCCAGGTATTCCTTGATTTCCCTGCCCTATAAAGAAGGTGTTGTACTGTGAATCATACCTTTATCCTTTTTGAGGGTTGGCATGAGCATAAAATAACAATGATTAAAGATACAATGAATCCATGATTTATCTCATCCTTGCCATCCTGCTATTTGTCCTGATCCTTGGCCCGCAGGCCTGGGCAAAACACATCCTGCAAAAATACAGCACACCTCGAGATGATATTCCCGGCACCGGCGGGGAGCTGGTGAAACATCTGCGGAAAAAATTCGATCTTCCCTACCTCAAGGTGGAAGGCACCGAACTCGGGGACCATTATGATCCTTCAGACAAGACCGTGCGTCTTTCAAAAACCAACCTGGATGCCCGCTCACTAACCGCAATTACAGTGGCTGCCCATGAATTCGGCCATGCCCTGCAGGATGCCCGGCAATACAAACCCCTGACCACCCGCACCGCCATGGTCAGGACCGCGCAGAAGCTGGAACGGATCGGTGGCGTGGCACTGTTGTTGATGCCCCTGATAGCCTTCACGCCAGCTGGTGCCCGTCTGGCCCTGCCACTGATGCTGGTGGTCATTCTGAGCATGCTGGTTAACACTGTCGTCCATCTTGTCACCCTGCCCGTGGAGTTCGATGCCAGTTTTGGCCGTGCCCTGCCCATCCTCAGGGAAGGCCAGTACATCAACAATCGGGATTATCGGGCCGCACGCCGCATCCTGACCGCCTGCGCCCTGACCTACCTGGCCAGCTCACTGTCGGGACTGCTCAACTTCTGGCGGTGGTTAAGGGTGTTCAGGAAGTAGAGGCCTCCTGTCTCCTGCCTCCGTTTCTTGTGTTAGACTTCCCCGCCTGCAAGACATCACTTCAAGGGGAAACACATGACGTTAAACAACAGTAAACCGGCCTGGTTGCTGGCCTGTGTATTCGGCCTGGCGGCCTGTTCACAGGATAGCAATGAGCCGGCAACCGGAGCAGCTAGTACTGCCCCGGCTCAACCGGCTGTCATGGTCAGCGAAGCGGCCACTGTCAGCGACACAGATCTGGTCAATGCCGGCAGTAATGCCAGCGAATGGCTCAGCTATGGCCGCGATTACGGTGAGACCCGCTTCAGTCCACTGAACCAGATATCCGTGGACAACATCAGCGAACTGGGTGTGGCCTGGACCTATGACACAGGGACTTACCGCGGGCTGGAAGCCACACCGCTGGTCCACGACGGCATCATGTATGCCACCGGTTCCTGGTCCATTGTGTTTGCCGTGGACGCGCGTACAGGTGAAGAACTGTGGCGCTACGATCCCGGTGTTGATCGTTCCATCGGCTGGAAGGCCTGCTGTGACGTGGTTAATCGTGGGGTCGCCCTTTACGGTGACAAGGTATTTGCAGGCGTGATTGATGGTCGCCTGGTCGCCCTGGATGCCAAAACCGGTGAGGAAGTCTGGAGCGTGGTCACTGTCGACCAGTCCAAACCTTACACCATTACCGGCGCCCCTCGTGTCGCCGATGGCAAGGTTTTGATTGGTAACGGTGGTGCCGAGCTTGGCACCCGCGGCTACCTGACAGCTTACAATGCCGAAACCGGCAGCCAGGAATGGCGTTTCTGGGTGGTCCCCGGCAACCCGGCTGACGGTTTTGAAAACCCTGACGTGGAATTCGCGGCCACTACCTGGGCGGGCGAATGGTGGGAAGTCGGCGGCGGCGGGAATCCCTGGGATTCCATTATTTATGATCCCGAACTGCGTCTGGTGTACGTAGGCACCGGCAACGGTTCGCCCTGGAGTCATGAAATCCGCAGCAACGGTATTGGCGACAATTTGTACCTGTCCTCCATCGTGGCGCTGAATGTTGACGATGGCCGGGTTGCCTGGCACTACCAGACCACTCCTGCAGATAATTTTGACTATACTGCTGTACAGGCCCTGATGCTCGCCGAGCTGCCCATCAACGGGCTGCCACGCAAGGTCATCATGCAGGCACCCAAGAACGGCTTCTATTATGTCCTGGATGCCGCCACGGGCGACCTGATCTATGCTGACCCCTATGCGGAGGTGAACTGGGCCACAGGTGTTGACCTTGAAACCGGTCGTCCCATCGAAACCCCGCAGGCACGCTATGGCACAGAAATCACTTTCGTGAAACCGGGACCAACCGGTGCCCACAACTGGCACCCGATGTCCTTCAGCCCGGTCACCGGCCTGATCTATCTGCCCACCATGCAGGGCACCAGCTTTCCTTATGCCATCGATCCCGAATGGGAATATGAACCGGCCGGTTGGAACCTGGGCGAAAACCTTGGTACCAACACCGATGTCCCCCTGCGTGCCGACGAGGACTATGTGGGCGGTACCGGTCCGGTAAATCCGACAGCCGGCGCCCTGCTGGCCTGGGATCCCCTGACACGTCGTCCCCGCTGGCAGATCAACTATGACTTCAGCATCAACGGCGGCACACTGGCCACAGCCGGCAACCTGGTATTCCAGGGTGCTGCTGACGGCATCCTGCGCGCCTTCAGTGCCGACTTTGGTGAGCGGGTATGGGAAGCGGATCTGGGGGTGGGCATCATGGCCGCACCCATGACCTATGAACTCGATGGCGTACAGTACGTCTCTGTCCTGGTAGGCTGGGGTGGTTCTTCAGGCCTGATCGGCCCGAACTCCAGCGGTGCATATAAAGCAGAAGGCCGCCTGTGGACCTTCAAGCTGGGCGGCGATCCTGTCGTGCCGGTGGAAGGCCAGCCACTGCCTGAGTTGACCGCAATACCCTTTGACGATGATCCGGCAGTACAGGCTCACGGTGAAGACATGTACAGCACCCACTGCATGCTGTGCCATGGTGCCGGTGGTGTGAGTGGTGGTGCCCTGGTCGATCTGCGTTATGCCGCACCAGCGACATACGACATCATCCAGAGCGTAGTCCGTGAAGGCGCCTTCGGTGGCCGCGGCATGCCAAACCTTGGGCATATCGTGTCGGAAGAGGACGTCGATGCCATCAAAAACTGGCTGTTGGCCCAGCGTGCTGCGCTGATGCAATAAATCCGGAGTCTTTGCCTGGACTTGCCAGGCAGGGTATTTCAGAGAGCATGACCAAAAAGGGTGTTCGTCAATAACGAACACCCTTTTTTCTTGCCCGCCTTTTACCCGTCATCACGCCTGCTATACACTGTGCTCACGTCACCTTACCGGGAGCCTGCTGATGTCACCCTTCACTCTGATCCGGTCTACCCTGATTCCTGGACTGAGCATTCTGTTATCAGCCTGTGACACCCAGCCGGATACCGGCCTTGCCCTGGGCACTATCGAACGCGACCGCATCACCCTGTCGGCGACAGCCGCTGAAGTCATCACGGACCTGCCCATACGTGAAGGCAGTGTCATCAGTCAGGGAGATCTGCTCGTCCGTCTGGATGACAGCCTGCAAATGGCGGTGGTGGCCAAGGCTGAAGCCGATGTGCAGCAGTTTGAAGCCAACCTGGAAAAACTGCGCAACGGACCACGCGAGGAAGAAATCATGGCGGCCGCTGCCCGGGTGGAAGCCGCCCGCGCCTCTCTTCAGGAAATCACCCAGGACATTCGCCGCATAGAGCGCCTGGTCCAGCAGCAACTGGCCCCTGCAGCTGAACTTGAAACCGCCCAGACCCGCCGCGATGCTCGCCAGGCCGCGCTGAACGAAGCCGAGGATCAGTTAAGACTGCTCAATGCCGGTACACGAATAGAAGATATTCGCCTGGCCGAAGCCCAGCTCAGTGCGGCCACATCCCAGCTCACACGCGAACGACAGAATCTGCAAAACCTCACCGTACTGGCGACACGGGACGGCATCCTGGACAACCTGCCCTGGAATGTCGGGGAGCGGGTTTACCTCGGTGCACCGCTGGCCGTGCTGCTGGCTGAAGGACCGCCTTTCGCCAGGGTCTATATTCCTGAACCTTCACGGGCCGGCATCCAGGTGGGTGATTCACTGGCCGTTCATGTGGACGGCATTGACCAGGCCATGTCAGGTACCGTCCGCTGGATTGCCGTTGAACCGGCCTTCACACCTTACTATGCCCTGAATCGGGAGGAGCGCTCCCGCCTGATGTACCTGGCCGAAGTCCAGTTGCCGGATTCGGCGACCAGCCTGCCTTCCGGCTTGCCCGCCCAGGTTAAGCTGCCCTGATGACCTCAGCCATACTGGCAAGCGGGCTGACCAAACACTTTGGCAATCTCGTTGCGGTCAACAGTCTCGACCTTGATATTCCCCGCGGCAGCATCTACGGTTTTCTGGGACCCAACGGCTCCGGCAAATCCACCAGTATTCGCCTGCTGACAGGGTTGTTGCGACCGGATGTCGGCTCCATCACCGTACTGGGTCTGTCCCTGCCAGGCAAAGCCGAGGCCCTGCGCCGCCGCATCGGCTACATGACCCAGAAATTTTCCCTGTACGGCGACCTCACCGTGGAAGAAAACCTGCGCTTCATGGCCAGAATTTACGGCGTGCATGGCAAGGCGGTAAAACAGCGTATTGATGAATTGCTGACCCTTTACGATCTGGATGACCAGCGCCGACAACTGGCTGACACCATGAGCGGTGGGCAAAAACAGCGTCTCTCCCTGGCTGCTGCCACTCTCCATAGTCCGGAACTGCTGTTCCTGGATGAACCCACCTCTGCCGTGGACCCGGAAAACCGCCGTGATTTCTGGGAGAAATTATTCGATCTCAGTGATGCCGGCACCACCATCCTGGTGTCCACCCATTACATGGATGAAGCCGAGCGCTGTCATCAGCTGGCGATCCTGGCCAATGGCATCAAGCGTGCCGATGGTGCCCCCCAGCAGCTGATGGATGCCATGGGAGCGAATGTGGTGGAAATTGGTGGCAATAATCTGCGCCAACTCAAACAGCAGCTGCTTGAATTTCCTGAAGTGCTTTCTGCAGCGCAGCAGGGGATCAGATTGAGGGTGCTGGTGAGCAGCAACATCAAAGACCCGGTTACCTGGCTTGAGCAGCAACCTGCCCTGGCAAGTGCAGTCCTGGAACTGCGGGTGGTCAGGCCTTCCCTGGAAGATGTGTTTGTGACAGCAACAGGAGAAGAGCGGCTGTGAACTCCCTGTCCCGCATCAGCGCCATTGCCTTCAAGGAGTTCCGCCAGTTATCACGTGACCGTCTTACGTTTGGCATGGTGGTGATGATTCCCCTGATCCAGCTCTTGCTGTTTGGCTATGCCATCAATACCAATGTCCGCCATATCCCGGCAGGAATTTTTGACGAAGCACAGAGCGCCCTGTCCCGCCGTATCACCCAGGCTGTATCCGCCACGCAGGTTGTCGACTTCGTTCTGGCCTATGATTCCATTGAAGCAGCTGAACAGAGCATCACCGACGGCAAGGTGCGCGCCGTACTGATACTGCCCCGTGATCTTGACCAGCGCCTGGCCCAGCGGGAACTGGCCTCCCGGGGCACCAGCACCGGGGCCGGCGGTGATCTTGATCCGCGCGCCTATGGCCAGTGGCTGGTGGATGGCTCCGACACTATCGTGGCCTCCACCATCAAGGGCCTGCGCAGCATGCCGCTCACAGAACTTTCACGCGGAACCGCTCTGCCCACAGCACCCACCTTTGAAGTGGCCCTCTACTTCAATCCGGAACAGCGCACAGCCGTGAACATCGTGCCGGGCCTGCTGGCGATCATCCTGACCATGACCATGATCCTGTTCACCTCCACCGCCATCGTGCGTGAACGTGAACGCGGCAACCTTGAACTGCTGATCACCACGCCGGTGCATTCCCTGGAGCTGATGCTGGGCAAGATTATCCCTTACATTCTCATCGGCCTGATCCAGATGAGTATCATCCTTGGTCTGGGACATATCGTCTTCAACGTGCCCATTAACGGGGACATCGGACAGATCGTGCTGGCCACCATGCTGTTCATCGCCGCCAGCCTGACCCTGGGGCTGATCCTTTCCACCATCGCCCAGACCCAGTTGCAGGCCATGCAGATGACCGTGTTTATCCTGCTGCCCTCCATTTTGCTGTCCGGATTCATGTTTCCCTATGAAGGCATGCCCAGGGCAGCACAGTGGGTAGCCGAGGTTCTGCCGACCACGCATTTTCTGCGGATCATTCGGGGCGTGGTGCTCAGAGGGGCAAGTATCGGCAATGTCGCTGACGATGCCCTGTTCCTGATAGGGTTTACGGTGATTGGGTTACTGGTGGCCACCCTGAAATTCAGGAAGCGTCTGGACTGATCACCAGCCCTGCGCACTGCATCAGCTGCTGTTGATAGGCCTTTTGCGTTGCTGCAGCCGGTTTTTGCCCAGGTAGCTGACAACGTGGGCATCAAAGGGCTGTGTTTATTGGCCGACTCCCTGAAAAAAGCCGTGCCCTGGATCCTGAAACCGCTGCATGCCAGAGCCTGCTTGCCTGCCCTATTACAGCCACGGTGACACAACATCCTTGTCACCACCTGAGTCTGGACGCCACTTGACTGAGCGTATATTCTTTCATCCCATCATCAGACAGGGGGTTACACTATGAAACATCTCGCCAGAGCGGCCATTCTGCTCATCGCCACTGCCCAGTTCGTCACACCGGCATCAGCCCATCACAGCCAGGCAATGTTTGACCAGTCCCAGGAAATCCTGGTCGAAGGCACGGTGTACAAATTTGACTGGGTAAACCCCCATATGTACCTGATTGTTGAAACCACAGGTCCTGACGGAGAGCCGGCCCTGGTGGAAGGTGAAGGCCTGGCCATCACGCAGGCACTGGTAGACGGCCTCGACAGGGATGCCCTGAAGCCCGGTACACCCGTTGTCATGCGCGCCAATCCCAACCGCGGCGGCTGGGGCAAGCAGGTCCGCATCCTGGATGTCACCACCCAGGATGGGGAGATTCACCCGTTCTACAAACAAAGTAACAGGAGCCTTGCTCTGACACCTGCCCAGTCCCTGAGTGGCAACTGGGCCCCCAACCGTGCCGGTGTGGGTGCCGGCTTTGGTGCCCTGGCCGGATTTCCCCTGAATGCCAAGGCTCGTAGCGAGCAAGCCAAAATGGTGGATGACGGACTCTGTTACGTTGAACCAGTGCCTTTCCTGGCCATTCTTGACGAACTGCGTTCAATAGAAGTGGGCGAAGAAGAAGTGAAAATCCATTTTGAAAATTCCGGCGATCACGTCTATCGCACCATCGCCATGAATTCAGAGCACCCGGCAACCATTACCCCGTCACGGCATGGCCATTCCATCGGCTGGTGGGAAGATGACACCCTGGTTATCGACACTGTCGGTTACGAGCCCAGCACATCCGGCCTCGGTGGCAGCACGCCCTCCAGTGCCGCCAAGCACACCATCGAACGCCTGGCCCTGACCCCCGAACGCACCCGTCTGCGATACTCGATCACCGTGGAAGATCCCGAATACCTCACCCAACCAGCCACCCTGACCCAGCAATGGGACCATCGTCCGGATCTGAATTTCTCCCCTGTCGGTGTCACCTGCGATGATGATGTGGCAGCCAGATATCGCGACCACGTGCCTGAATGACAGGTTCTAACCCGCCAGATCACAGGGGGCAGTGACGCTGACCCGGTACAAACCGGTCAGATGGGGCTGCTCCCTGTTTTTTTATCGCGTGATTTTTTTCGCCTGATTTATCGGTATACCGCAAGACTGCCCAGCCAGTGTACGACACGGACAAAGAATGGCGTGTCGATAATCAGGGCATGTACTACCTGTTGCATAACCAGCCAGCCTACCCCTAGCCAGGTGTACTTGTTGATGACCCCTTGCTGACGCCACTCCTGAACCAGTATCGCCAGGGCCATGGCATTGAGCGTCATGTACATGGCCACCACCGGGAATGTCTGCAATCCGAGGGGGACCATATACAGGCGATGTATGCCTGGCGGGAGTACCGGCAGCATGGCCAGCAGAATGAGGCGGCGGTGAATTTCCGGCTTGCGGGTATGACGCATGGCCAAGATGAACAGCAAGCCGAAGCCCGTGACTGCCGTGATGCCCAGATAAATTCCATGGGCGGCTGCACCGGAACTACCGGATGCCCCCAGTATGGTGATCAGCGCGCCAAAAATGATAATGCCTGTGGCCAGGGCAATACCGAACATGCCAAGACTGCGATGCAATGCCACGTTACGGACATTGACCAGGAAAGCCTGAACCACCAGCAGGATCATCCAGCTGCTGTAGACCGCCCCGTGCATATGCACCACAGGCGGTGCTGGCGGAAACGTCCCTGCGGCCATGGGATACCAGTAGGTCATGCTGAAGCCACCGAACACGAAAAAAGCCATCAGCAGAATCATGCACAGGTAAAAGGAAGGACGAAATGTTGTGGTTGCACCTGCGGCTGCAACAGTACTCATGAAAATCACCCGGGATTGTTGGTTATGCGTATTTCGCAGTATTCACGGCCAAAGGATAACCCTGCAAATTACCGGGGTCCAGCATGAAAACCGGTGACTGGTCCCGACCAACGGCTGTCTGAAACCCGATCGAAACCCGCATAGTGAACCAGGGACTGGCTGCTTTGTCTGCTCCCTAGACAAGTTCCGGGTACCCGTTTATTCTCCCGGTTCCCGCTCAATAACAAGAAGACCCAGAATGCCTGACGTGACACGGGCCGTCGTGGACTTTATCAGTTCCGCCCGCCTTGAAGATTTTCCTCCCGACGCGCTGACCATCGGCAAACGCTGCATCATCGATGGTCTTGGCGTCATGCTTGCCGGATCCGTACAGCCCGCCTCCGGCATCGTCATCGATTACGCCGCTGCCACCGGTGCCAGAGCTGAAGCCACCGCGTTTGGCCAACGCCCGTTTGCCACCAGTGCAGCCATGGCCGCGCTGGTCAATGGCACTGCCGGGCATGCCCTGGACTGGGATGACACGCAGCTGGCCACCAGCGCCGACCGCATCTTCGGCCTGTTAACCCACCCGACCATCCCGCCCCTGGTGGCAGCGCTGGCGATCGGTGAACGGGAACAGGTCAGTGGCCGGGATTTCCTCGAGGCTTTCCTCACCGGATTCGAAGTTGAATGCAAGATCGCCGAGGCAATCCATCCATCCCACTACAAGCAGGGTTTTCATACCTCCGGCACCATCGGGACTTTCGGTGCGGCCGTTGCCGCTGCCAAGCTGCTGCGCCTGGATGCAGACAGAATCGAACACATGCTTGCCATCGCCGCCAGTTCCGCATCAGGCATCCGCGTCAACTTCGGCAGCATGACCAAGCCGCTGCACGTGGGCCGGGCCGCCCAGAACGGTATCGTTGCGGCCGAACTGGCGGCCCATGGCTTTACCGGCGGACATGACGCGCTCGACCCGCCCTGGGGATTTTTCAGCACCTTCAGTCACGGTCAGGGTTTCGACGAGGACCGCATCAATGGCGTACTGGGTAATCCGCATACCATCGTCAGTCCCGGTGTTTCCATCAAGCCCTATCCCTGCGGCGTGCTCGGCCATCCCACCATGGACGCCATGCGGCGACTGGTCATCGACAACGATGTCGATCCGGCGGCCATTACCGCGATCCGCGTCCGCGCCGGCTCCAACATTCTCAATCCCCTGCGTTACGACATCGCCACCAATGAACTGGAAGCGAAGTTCTGCCCCGCCTTCATGGTGGGTGCCATCGCCCTGCGCCGTAAGGCCGGCATTGCCGAATTCAACGATGAGTTTGTGTGCAGCGAACCGGTACAGGCCATGATGCGCAAGGTCACCCGGGTCCTGGATCCTGACATTGAAGCCCTGGGCTGGGAAAAGATTCGCAGCACCGTCGAGGTGGACCTGGCGGATGGCCGGACTCTGGTGCAGCCGGCGGACGAGCGGTATCGCGGCGGCCCCGACCTGCCTTTCACCCGCGACGAGCTGTATGAAAAGTTCAGTGACTGCGCCGCCCTGCTGTTCGATGACGCCGCAATCAAAAAGACCTTCGAACTGGCAGAGACGGTCGAACAGCTCCCGCGTATCAGCGAACTCACCACCAGCCTGGCCGGGAATCCCCAATGAACCTGGCCTGGATTTCAGTGGCGTCACTGCTGCTTGCTGTCATCCTGAGCTGTACCACAACCATCAACATCGGGGTCCTGGCGCTGGCCATGGCCTTCATCGTCGGCGTATTCATCGGCGGCATGCACCCGGACGATGTCCTGGCGGGCTTTCCGACCGATCTGCTCTTCACCCTGGTGAGCGTGACCCTGCTGTTCTCCATTGCCAACTGCAACGGTACACTCTCGCGTTTCACCAATCATGCCGTCAGGTTGTGCAAGGGCAATGCGGCCCTGCTGCCGGCCATGTTTTTCCTGGTGGGTTTTGTCATTGCCACCATCGGCGCCGGCGCCACTCCGGCCAGCGCTCTGCTGGCCCCGCCGGCGATGGCCGCGGCAGCCCGCGCCGGGATTTCCCCATTGGTGATGGCAATCGTGGCGGGTAATGGTGTGCTGGCCGGCACTCTGTCGCCCTTTTCACCGAACGGCATCATCGCCAACGACATCATGGAACGCATCGGCCTGGAAGGTTACGAGCTGTACACCTTCGGCTTCAATGCCTTTGCCCACTTGCTGGTGGGTGTTGCCGGCTTCTTTCTGTTCGGCGGCATGAAAATGAACAACAGGGAAAATGACACATCGAACGCACCGCTGCCCACATCCGATGAACTGGCCATGCAGAGCCAGCACTGGCTGACAGCTGCCGGCATCGTGCTGCTTATTGTCGCGGTAGTGGGGTTTTCCCTGGATGTCGGCATGGTGGCCATCATCATTGCCGCGGCACTGATCCTGCTACGCAGCGTTGACGAGGCACAGGCGATCAAGCGCATGCCGTGGGCCGTTATCGTCATGGTGACCGGTGTCACCGTTCTGGTCTCCCTGCTCAAGGAAACCGAGGGCCTGGCGCTCATCACCAACGGCATAGCCACCATATCGACGCCCTCCACCATCGAAGCCGTGGTGGCCTTCGGTGCCGGTTTCATTTCCGTCTACAGCAGTACCTCCGGTGTTGTGCTGCCGGCCTTCCTGCCCATGGTGCCGTCTCTGGCCGAACAGCTGGGCAATATCGAATCGCTGCCCATCGCCCTGTCCATGTCCATGAGCGCCAGCCTGGTCGACCTGTCGTCACTGTCGACTGTGGGAGCCCTGTACATGGCCAGTGCGGCGGAAGGGACGGACACGCGCAAGCTGTTCAATGCCTTGCTGATATGGGGACTGTCCATGTCGGTGGTCGGCGCCCTGCTGTGCTGGATCATCTTTGGTTGATGTGAGGAAACGGAGCCTGCGATGCGAATAGCGATTCTTGACGACATCCACCAGGCGTGGGAACCGACGGAGGGCGTACGCCAACTGCGCGAACGCGCCAACGTGGAGATCTTCACCGACCTGACGTCGGGGCCGGAGCAGCTCGACGGCTTCGATGCCGTGATCGCCAATCGTGAACGTACCCGCTTCGACCGCGCCTTCCTGGCCGCCTTGAAAACGGTCAGGCTCATCGTGCAGACCGGCAATCATGCCGCCCACATCGACTTCGCCACGGCAGAAGCGCTGGGCATTACCGTCGGCAAGGCATCGGGCGGGTATTCCGTCGGCGCAGCGGAGCTTGCCATTGGCCTGGCCATTGCCGCCATGCGGCAGATCCCGCAGCTCGACAGGAAAATCCGCCATGGCCAATGGGAGGTGCCGTCGACCCCTATCCTGCAGGGCAAGACTTTTGGCGTCGTCGGCCTGGGCCGGGTGGGCAGCCATACCGCCCGTATTGCCGCTGCCTTCGGCATGAAGATCATCGCCTGGAGCCCGACCCTGGATGCCGCCCGCGCGGCACAAGCCGGTGCCCAATACCGCGAACTGGATGCCCTGCTGGCGGAAGCTGACATCGTGTCCATTCATGTTTCGCTCACGCCGCAGACACGGGGCCTGATCGATGCCCGACGACTGGGCTTGATGCGGCCATCCGCCTGGCTCGTCAATACGGCACGCGGCCCCATCGTGGATGAGACGGCGCTGGTCACCGCGCTGCAAACGGGCCGCATCGCCGGCGCGGGACTCGATGTCTTCGACCAGGAACCCCTGCCGGCCGGCCACCCCCTGACAACCCTGCCCAATGTGGTGCTCACACCTCACATCGGCTGGCCGACCGATGCCGGTTATGCCCGGTTTGCCGATTCAGCCTGCGAGGTGGTGTTTGCGTACCTGGATGGTGGTGAGGTGCCACAGTTCGACGCACATTGAACCCTGACTCACATGTCTGCCAACGACCGGTTGGGGTCAGCACCATGTGCAGGGATATTTACGTTGCTGATTCATCTGACTTTCTGAATGAAGCGACAATCTCTTCCCCGGGATTATCCGGAATCTTGCCCATATTCCTTTGCCAAAACACCCATTTTTATGAAGTTGCATAAGGCCGCCTTCTACCGGCAGCGTTGCTAAAGCGTGCAGGCCAAAAAATATCCGGGATACGACGATACAGACTGCAGAAACCCTCTCTGAGGTAAGCGCGTGTTCCAGAAGCTTTTCCTTCACCGCCCTCAGCTCTTGAACCGGAAAGGCTTATACGCATTGAACTGTTCTGTTGTCAGGCGTACAGGTCCTCATCGTCTGCATCCTGCACCGTGACGGTGACGATATTCCCCGCTTCCAGATCTTCGGGCTCGCTGACATGAAACTCTTCCTATCCGGTTGATGCGTGACAGAGACCACCATGGACCTGCTTTTTCGCATCCAAAAAAAAGCCCGGCGATTGCCGGGCTTTTCTGTATAAGAGAAGACTCTTATTTCTTACGCCATGAACCTTCAACGTAGGAGTCACGAACAACTTCTGCGTAAGGTACTGGAGAAACACGGGCACGGATGTTGATCGCGGTGCTCTTGTCTTCAACAGTAGTCTTGGCGGTAGCAGGCTCTTCACCCCATACCAGTACCACTTCGGTGCCGATTTCGATGTCGGCATCAACGGTACCCAGGGACAGACAGCTGCGCTCGTTGTAGCTGTAGCCAGAGAACATGGACAGACCCACAACCTTGTCGCCACCCAGGATGGTGTCGAAAGAGGAGTTGCCGTAGTTGGCAATCG
>CAZBBS010000054.1:0-17609 GCA_964490145.1 uncultured Enterobacteriaceae bacterium | reverse complement strand
CAGGAGGCAGGAGGCAGGAGGCAGGAGGCAGGGACGATGATCGTTTTTCAGGGATACCCGTCAAGTATTATGGCCATCCTGAAGTAAAAATATTTTTCTGAAACCCGGGGACAGTGACTTTTACAAAGTCACCGTCCCCTATCCCGTTAAAATAACGACCAGAAACCCAAAGACTTCCAGAGACAACCCTGCCTCCTGCCTTGTGCCTGCCGTGCGAAGCACGTCCCCTGTCTCCCGCGCTCAGTGTGGAAGCCGCTTGTCACTATTCCGCCCCGGGGGTATTCTTCCATCTCTATATAAAGACTCTTGGGGAAGGAGCATACACATGATCAAGAAACTGGCTATCCTGCTATCCACCGGCTTGTTGGCCGTCATCACCAGCCTGTCAGCCTCGGCACATCACTCTTTTGCGGCGGCTTACAATATGGAGAACCCGATTGAAATTACGGGCACCATCGTCAATGTCCGCCTGACCAATCCGCATTCCTATTTCTTCCTGGATGTAAAAAACGACAAGGGTGAGGTCGAGCGCTGGTCCTTTGAAGCGGGCACCCCCAGCGGCATGATCCGCGGCGGGTATTCCGACAAGGTTATCAAGACCGGCGACACCGTGACCATCAGCGGCTTCCGGGCACGTGACGAATCCACCAACGGTATGCTGACCAAACTGGTCACCGCTGAAGGCAAGGAATACGGCATGTTTGGTCCCCGCGAAGGCGGCCGCTAAGGAGTTTGCCATGAACACAGTAATCAGAACCCTCTTCACCGCTGGCTGCCTGTTGGGCCTGTCAACTTTCTCCATCGCCCAGGACGCCGGTCCGACGCCACGTATGAGCAATGGCAAACCCGACCTCTCCGGCATCTGGTGGACTGGCGGCGACCTCGGCAGTGCCGGGTATGGCTCCACCACTGACCGCAGCCTGGGATTGCGTTACAACCTGTACACCGACCTTTACACCCCTGAAGCCAAGGCCCGCATGGCCACACTCAGTGACAAGGATGATCCCACCCTCCACTGCAAGCCTACGGCTTTCGGCACCCTGAGTGTGCGTCTGTTTGATGTGGGCACACTGGGTCAGATTATTTCCACACCGGACATGATGGTCTTCCTGCAGGAAACCTTCCACGGCTACCAGCTGATCCCAACCGATGGCCGCGAACATCGCGACTATCTGCCACCCTCCTATCGTGGTGATGCGGTTGGCCACTGGGAAGGGGATGTGTTTGTGGTGGAAACCAAAAACTTCACCGACGATACCTGGATGTTTGCCGAAGGAGGTGTCTCCTTCCATTCCGACCAGATGCGTGTGGTTGAACGCTACAACCGCGTGGATGCCAACACCCTGATCGTTGATGCCACGGTTTACGACCCGGAAGTGCTGACCGAACCCTGGGTAGTGCCCACCAAACGTCTGGTGCTGTCACCAGACGACCAACTGCTGCCCCTGATCTGCGCCAGTACCGAAACCGCAGAGATCATGACTAACGCCCAGAGCGGTAACTAACCAACGTCAGGAGGCCGGGTGGATGACGGGCACTGGACCAGCATGTCGGTGCAAGCCGAAAGCCACGGTGCCATTGCTACGCTGAACACACCGGCCTTCCTGATCAACCTGATATTTCTGGCATCGCACGAAGCCATGTGGTGTTAAAAGACTTTTCGTCGCCTCCCTGCCGGGAAGCCTTCAAAAACTGGTAGACCTTACAACACCATGAAATCACTACTCTCACGCATCACTCCTCTGATTCTGCTCTTTGCCGCCTCAACCACATTTGCCCAGGAACGCGACCCGGCCCGCTGGGAAGATGCCATGCAGGCCTTTGATGCCATGGATTCAGCTATTGCCCCGCCTGCCAATGCCATCGTCCTGACCGGCTCATCCAGTATTGCCCGCTGGAATGACCAGGCCGCTGCAGCCCTTGCCCCCCTGACTGTGATCCCCCGCGGCTTTGGGGGCAGCACCATGGAAGACCTGCTGTTTCACCTGGATCGCGTGGCCCTGCGCTACCAGCCCCGGGCCATCCTGATTTATGAAGGAGACAACGATACCGCCTACAACGTGCCGGTGTTTGCCATCCTCAATCAGTTCCGCGAGGCCGTGGCCAGAATTCATGAGGCTCTGCCTGACACCCGCATTTATGTCCTGGCGGTCAAGCCCAGCATCCTGCGAGCGGAGATCTGGGACATGGCACAACGGGTCAATGCCGGCTACCGTGGGATCGCCGCGCAGGATCCACTGGTCCATTACATCGATACGGCTACCCCGTTCCTGAACACAGACGGCAGCGTGATGGATGACCTGTTTATTGACGACAACCTGCACTTCAACGAACTGGGCAACCTGATCTGGGGAGCAGTCATTCGTGCCGGGCTGATGCCCCTTGAAGCCCGCTATGAATTTACTGCGAGCCATCCAACGGTACAGGAACTGTCCCCGGCACTTGAAGCCGAACTGGACGCTGAAACGGATACCCCCCTCTTTCCTGAATAACCACAAGGAGTCTCACCATGGCTGTCAGAAAACTGTCACACCTCATTATTGCCCTCGGCATGAGTGCTCTTTTTTCCGGAAACCTGCAGGCAGAACCTTCGCTTCTTGGTGCCCGTGTCGGGGCCATGGACCCTCCTGCCCTGGCAGAGTTCTACAAGGAGGTGTTTGGAGTTATTGAGGTCAACCGCTTTACTTTTCCTGACGGCGGCATTGAAGTGATGCTTGGCTTCGCAAAAACCGTGGCCGAATTCCAGGCCAGCCGCCAACCGGAAATCGTGCTGTTTCCACGTCCAAGCGATGAGGTGAAGGATGAAATTCCTCACCTGATCTTTCACGTGGATGATGTTATGCAGGCCATGAGCGACATCCAGGCCACCGGAGGCCGCATGCAGACAGCCGAGCCCATTACCATCCCGGCCGGCAACGGCTTCCTCAAAATTGCGATTGCCGTTGACCCGGCTGGCAACCTGCTCGAAATGATTCAGCAACCCTGAGAGCTGATTGATCATGTCCAGATTTCCGGCAGTACTGGGAATACTCTGTTTGTTAGGCGCCTGCTCGGCTGACCACGAACAACCAGGACAACCAGTTTCTCCTGGCACAAATACGACGGCAATGATTCAGGAGCAACCGGCAGCGCTGACTGAAAAAGCGACCCAATCTGCCAGCCACGCTGACACCTCCAGCAGTGTGCGCATGCTCATGAACAACATGCTGGAAACCAATGCCCAGCGTTTATGGAAAGCGGTTCGCTATGTACTGACTGAAGACAATGTTGCAGAAGACGTTGTACCCGTGACTGATGACGACTGGGCCAGACTACGGGAAAGCGCTATCACCCTGCTTGAAGCCGGCAACGCCCTGTTGCTGCCAGGCAGAGTGGTCGACCATGAACCAGCACCTGCGGACTATCCTGACTGGCAGTACACACCGGAGGAAATCCAGACCCTGAAGGATTCAGCGCCCGAGGGCTGGTCCTATTATGTCGAACAGATGCAGTTTTCAACCCGGGAAACCCTGGAGACAATCGAACGACGTGATGTCCTGGCCTTTATGGAGAAAAGCGGCGTGATCAACAATGCCTGCCAGGGCTGTCACGGTGAATTCTGGTACAAGCCGCAGGGGCAATAAAATGCCCGGCATCGTGTCTTACGTTATCCGACCGGCATGTCGTAGTAGTCCACGTCAAAGTTACCTTTCGGGGTGACGTGGACCGTAGCCTTGCCAAACTGCATGCCGAGTTTTTCCATGACACGCGTGGAGGCCACATTTTCCCGGTCAGCGATGGCACAAAAACGCCTGATATCCGTACGCTGTTTCAAGGCCTCCAGAACAGCTCCTGCTGCCTCGGTGGCAATGCCCTTCCCCCAGCAGTGCCGCTTGAAGCGCCAGCCCAGTTCCAGATTGTCAGGTTCGAGGTAATCATTGCCGAATCCGTATTCACGTACCAGAATCCAGCCGAGAAATTCGTCACTGTCCTTTTCGATGGCAGCCCAGATACCTGTGCCGGCAACCGGATCAGTAAAATCCAGCATGCGCGGGACGAAATAATTTTCTATTTCGTCACGAGGCGTAGGTTTGCCACCCGTCATGAAGCGCATGACGTCGGGATCCTGGTCCAGTTCAAATAACAGGTCGGCATCGCCCTCATCCATCAGGCGAAAGCGAAGTCGTGAAGAGGTCGGAATTTCTATCGGAGCATTCATAGTGACGGAAAATTAATATATAAAGGCGTCAGGAACAAGAATCCCGGGGAGAGAAAATGAAAACAATCAAAACAAAGACTGGCCTTTTACTCACCAGTATCATGTTGATGTCGCTAACCTTACAGGTAAATGCCCAGAATTATCCACCAGCCTGGACCAATCCGTTTCCGGCATTCCGCATTATCGGTCCGCTTTATGGCGTGGGTACCGAGGATCTGCAGGCCTTCCTGATTACCACGGATGAGGGCCATATACTCATCAACACAGGCATAGACGGCTCGCTTGCGCAGATACGCGACAACATGGCCTACCTGGGATTTCGACTGGAGGATATCCGTATTCTGCTAGCCCAGCAGGCCCATTTTGATCACACCGCCGAACTGGCAGATATCAAGGCCATCTCCGGTGCCCGCATGCTGGCCACCGAACTGGATGGCCGGGTTCTGGAGGACGGCGGTTTAAGCGACCCGCATTTTGGGGGCGAGGTAAGTTTCACCCCGATCAAGGTGGATCAGATCATCAAGGAAGGGGATGTGATTGAACTGGGCGATGTCCGTCTGACCGTCCACGAACATCCAGGCCATACCGAGGGCAGCTCCAGCTACACCTTTGTTGTCAATGAAAACGGCAAGGACTACAAGGTCGCCATCCTCAACATGGGCACCATCAATGCCGGCAAACGCATGGTGGATGAACCCACCTATCCAGGCGTGGCAAAAGACTTTGCCTACACCTATGCCAGCCAGAAAACCCTGGAGGTGGATGTCTGGGTGGCCGCTCACGCCGCGCAATATCACCTGCATGACAAGTACAAGCCAGGACAGCCCTACAGCCCGGACACTTTTGTTGATCCCGATGGACTGGTTCGTGATGTGGAACGACTGGAAGCGCTCTATCTGGAACAATTGTCAGAAGAACAGAAAAAAACCGGCTATCACGAATAATTACCAAAGATATACAGGGGCTGGACCCGGACGTTCACAATGGACTCCAGCCCTGTTCAATCAGTTCGGAATATTGCGGGTCTTGATCCGCCACTCGCCGTTCTGTTTGACCACCACATCATCATAGATACCGATACCGTTCACGGTGAACGGACCGCCCTGGGGGCCGGATACCATTTCCCAGTATGATTTGTGATGGGCCTCGGTATCACTGACAAACTCGATCAGGGTATTGGTGATGACATGATGGGTGATGGTAGTTGGCGCCGGACCGTTGGCCACCCGGGTAATGAATTCCCGGATTTCCTTGCTGCCATTCATCTCGCCGCCGCCAAAGGTGAAATGGGCATCATCGGTAAAAATACTCACATAACCTTCAATATCGCGCGAATCATAGACATGAGCATATTTCATGATCAGGGACTGGATGGCAGCGTAATCATCAGCACGTGAAGATTTCATCGCCTCAGCGGCAGTCACTGTCTGGAAAGACAGTCCTGCCAGGGTTGAAACCAGCAGGAATACGGACACTTTCTTGATAGCATTCTTGATTACATTGAACATGGCATTTTCTCCAGATTGGGAACACCCGGAGAATACCTGCGGCGGTCATCCGGGTCTATCTTTGTCTTAAGCCTGTTTTACCCTATAGATCAAACAGGGCATCTTCAGGCACATTACCCAGCGAGATGGCCAGGCGATTGGTGAAGTTGAAAAAGGCGGCCGTTTCTATCACTTCGAGTATTTCCTCATCACGCAGCCCCAAGTCACGCAATTTCTGCATATCCTGATCGTTCACGGCTTTTGGCTGCCGGGTCACCTTGATTGCCATCTCGGCTATCCCCTGTTCACGCAGACTCAGATCCGGCACATGATCCCAGCCAAGGGCGATACGCCGTGCCTTCAGGGAATCCTTCAGTTCCGTGGCCAGACCTTTGGTATGGTGAGCCTCACAGTAGGTACAGCCATTGTCCGCTGACACCACCACGGCGATCATTTCCCGCTCTGAAGCAGCGATAGTACTGTTGGCCGGATTAAACATGGATTCAAAAAACGCCATGCTGCGCTTGAGCGTGGCGGGATTCAGGGCCAGGGATTGCAGCCAGTTTTCCACGTAACCGTGCTGTCGCTCGTTTTGTGCATAGATGCCAGCGATGTCAGCATCCAATTCGTGGGCTTCAGGTACCTTAAGCCGGGAAATCCGACTTGTGGAATGTCTGGTGATATCGTCCATCTTGTTCCCCCATGCTGCAGATTCATTTTTCCGGTACACAGCATAAAAGGCCACGCGGATTGGGTCCAGCAGCAAAAGAACAGATCAATAGCGGAGAGCAGAGGGTTAGAAATTACCGGTAAACTGCAGACGGGCAATGGGCTGCACGCTCAGATCACGGTACTCGTTGAACAGCACCGGACTGTCGGTTCTCAGACCGGTATAGACACTGCGTTCAAAGATGGCCCGCCCGTCGGTGAGGTTGAACACCTGCAGGTTGACGGTCAGACCGAAAACATCCTTGTGTTCAATGAAGGCCCAGGTGTATGAAGGCCCCTCGTAGTTCAGATCAACCTGCGAGAGCCGGTAGGATGGCAGAACATGGTTGTACTGAATGCCCAGTCCCCAGGCCCATTGGGTGCCAGCGATATCGTGACGCAGTGAAATATCGCCAGTCCGATCATAGTGGTTGCTGAAGGACCGGGTGAGGCCGGTCAGCGGATCCTGAATACGGCTTTCCTCGATTTTCACATTGGTATCTATCCTCACACCTTCCCAGCCCAGGGGTCCAGATTGATGGTGCTGTTCCAGTTAAGGCCGTAGAGTTTGGCACTGGGAATGTTGCCCTGGGATTCACCACCGCCTGGCAGAGGGATGATGTCGATATAGTCATCGTAATCATTCCGGTACAACTGTAGCGTGGTGGAGCCCCAGTCGCCGAAATTACGCTTTACCTGGATATTGGTATCCCAGCTCAGCGTGGGCTTGAGCTCAACATTACCGGCATTGGCATTACCCTGCACCAGGTCAACCTGCGCCAGGAACTGACCAAAGGACAACTGACCCACCGTACGCGCAATATTCAGGGACACATCCCAGTCCTCACCCGGCGTCCAGGCCAGGGACATTGATCCCTTGGGCCGCCAGAACTCGCGAGTCAGTCCACCGGGGCCGGTTTGGGCCAGCGTGGAATTTTCCCCGCCGGCACCCAACTGCATGGTCAGGTTTTCAGCCAGGGTACGCCCATGGGTAACGATGACTTCATAGCGATCTTCGGTGACCTTGCCACTGCTGTTGGGCAGTACGACTTCCCGCAGGAGGCCGTCGGGTTCCAGGTTGAAAAACTGCGAGTCCTGGTCGCGAAAATTGAAAACGGCCTCCATATCCACTTCCCAGTTGCCACCCAGCATGTCCCACCGGTACTCGGATCGGGCGATACGCTCCCCGGAATCAAACTCACTGGCAAAACGGTTGCCCGTGGCAGGTGAAGCATCGGCAAACAGCAGTGTGGAATCCGAAACCCCGTGCCCGTCATCATGCCGATACAAACCAATGAGTTTCAGCGTTCCCGAACCCAGTGGAAATTCTATATCCCCGCCGAGTTCAAAGCCTCTGTCACGCCCTGTGTCGTCAAAGTCCCGAAACTGGTCAATGCCGGTGATCAGATTGCGATCTTCGTCGTTGGAAAATTCAGTGAATGCTCGACTGTACACCGTGTTGATATTGGCCACTATGTCATTGGGACCATTCCACTTCAGGCTGCTGGAGACCCGGGGAAACTCTCCTTCAAAATGCAGATGGATATCACGCATTTCGGTAATGTCGCCCGCGCCATCGGTGATGATGCCAGGCCCACCTGCGCCACCTCGTCCTGTGCCATGGGTATAGGCAGCATTCCATTCCCAGTTCCCGAGCGTACCACTGGACGACAAACGCCCCCCAAACCAGCTGGCCTGGGCATATTTGGGACGATGTATGGTTCGGTATTCATAACTGCCGCTGATGCCGGAATTACGGGTAATCACATTGGCCACCTGTCCTGACAAGCCCGGCATATCCAGGGTGGCACCATCGACAATCTCGATGCGCTCGACATTTTCAGCGGTAATTCGACGCAACTGATCGAACACGTCCTGCGATTTGCTGGACAGGCGCTGACTGTTGATCAGCACATTGGTGTTTGCAGACCCCAGACCACGCCCCTGGCTACCGCTGTTGATGGAAAAACCCGGTACCCGTTCCAGCATGTCCTGGGCATTTCTGGGTGTGAATCGGGTGAAGTCATCCATGGTATAGATTCCGGCGTTGCTGGTGACAGACTGTATCACCTGTTCCCCATCTGCACCGCTAACATCATCCTGCCCAAAAACAGGCGCTGACAATGAGCAACAGGCGAGTCTGCTAAATACAAGTGCGAGGTTATTCCGAAAAGTGTTTTCCATCATGTGATCAGGACTTCCGGGTAACAGCCGGAAGCTTGCCAGTTATTGTTTAGATACTGGGACGTAGAAAGACACAAAAAAGTTTAAAATTCAGCCCCATTTTTTACCTGTTATTCCGGATTATCCTGTATTTCAGCAATATCCTCATTTTATGCACAGTACCGCAATCACTCCCTTGCCGATACGTCCTGAACGTCCAGCCAGGGGAAATTCAGCAGGTACAGGTTTCTTTATTCTGTAATTGTGTTACAGTGCCCGCGCGGTTGCCTGTTGAACTTACAATCCAGGCCGCCAGTGCAGACTCCATAGCAGGGTTTTTCGAAGCCCGACTCTTGCAAGACAAGCCCGATATTTACCGGGCACCCCTTCCAACAGTTTCTATCGACCATGCACACCCGTGCAGCTTTCAGCTTGATTCATACAGCGAAATGCCACACTGAACACAGTAACCTGTTGCTGCGACAGTTGATCGCCACAGGACTGATTTAACTATTTGCCATCCGCTAATCCGTGATGGCCACACATGAGTAATACAATGAGTTTTAATACCTTAGGTTTACAGGATTCCCTGTTGCGCGCCGTTCATGGCGTCGGTTATACCCACCCCACCCCCATTCAGGCCCAGTCCATTCCCGCCATCTTGTCCGGCAAGGATGTCATGGCAGCTGCCCAGACTGGCACCGGCAAAACCGCCGGCTTTACCCTCCCGCTTTTGCAACTGCTGGGCGCTGGCGAACGTGCCGCCTCCAACCAGGCGCGCGCCCTTGTTCTGGTCCCCACCCGTGAACTGGCCGCCCAGGTGGAAGACAGTGTTCGCACCTATGGCAGCCATGAAAACCTGCGTTCTGTTGTCGTCTTCGGCGGCGTCAAAATCAACCCCCAGCTGATGAACATGCGCAAGGGTGCTGACATCCTGGTAGCCACACCCGGCCGTCTGCTGGACCTGTACAGCCAGAACGCTGTCAGGTTCGACAACCTCGAAATTCTGGTACTGGACGAAGCAGACCGCATGCTCGACATGGGCTTCATCCACGATATCCGCCGCATTCTCAAACTGTTGCCGAAACAGCGTCAGAACCTGATGTTTTCCGCGACGTTTTCCGACGAGATCCGCACCCTGGCCAAAACCATCTGCCACAAGCCTGTCGAGATCGATGTCGCGCCGCGCAATTCCACCGTAGACACCATTACCCAACAGGTTTATCACGTCACCAAAAATGACAAGTTCGCCCTGCTCAGCACCCTGCTGCGAACCAATGCTGACCAGACCCTGGTCTTCAGTCGCACCAAGCACGGCGCCAATGCGCTGGTGAAAAAACTGCACAGGGATGGCGTATCAGCCGCCGCCATTCACGGCAACAAGAGCCAGAACCAGCGCACCAAGGCGCTCGATGATTTCAAGGCCAATCGCACTCAGGTACTGGTTGCCACGGACATTGCTGCCCGCGGCATCGACATTGACGACCTTGCCCAGGTCATCAACTTCGATCTGCCCAATGTCTCTGAAGACTATGTCCACCGGATCGGTCGCACCGGCCGTGCCGGCGCCTCAGGCAAGGCGTTGTCACTGGTCAGCCCGGAAGAAAAGACCCTGCTGCGGGATATCGAACGGCTGATCAAGCGCAAGATTGATGTTGCCGAACTGCCGGCCTTCACCGTGTCAGATAAAGCTGTCCTTGAGGACAGGCCAGAAAAAAGTGAAAACCGTGAGCAATCCGTTAACGACAGCCAACCGGCAAAACGACGCAGGACCCGCTCATCTGCCAGCAAGGCAAACAGCAGTTCTGCCGCTGCCGGCAGCGGACAACAGCGCCAGCGTCGTGCAACTACCGGCAACCGGGAAGGCGACAACCAGGAAGCCCGCCCGAAACGCCGTCGTCGTTCACGCGGCAAGAGCCAAAACAGTCAGGGGAAAAATACACAGGGGAATCACCATGCCGGAAACGGCAATCGCCAGGAAAGCGCCAGTGCGGCGCCCGGGAAAAGGCCGTCGACTATTGCAAAGCTGAAAGGCTTTTTTACCGGCAGGAAAGTCGCCTAGAAACACTCGGGGCAGTGACTTTTTCATTTATAAAATCGCTGCCCCTGATTTTCTGCGGTTAAACCAGCTCGATTCGCAACCCTCTCCCCAGAACATGGGCAGCCTTGATCAGCGTGTCCAACTGAATCCCACTGTTATCAGGATCAAGAATTCGATCCAGTTGGCTGCGACTGGTCTGCATGGCTTTTGCCATCTGGTTCTTGCTGATTTTCTCTTGCTCCATAGCTTCCTGGAGCTGCCAGGCCAGCACCCTTTTAATGGCTGCCGCATTGACTTCGTCAGCCATACCTTCCGAGTCCAGAAATTCTTCAAAGGATGAACCTCTGTTCTGGCTTTTCCTGATCATCCTCTATGACCTCCCGGTAAATTCACGCAACCGTTTCAGTGCCAGCTCCATATCAGCACGGGGAGTCTTACGGCTTTTTTTGATAAACCCATGCAGCAGGATCATGTCATTGTCAGCCACTGCGACTAACACTCGTGCAGTCCGCTTCCCTGCCAAATCCACCCTGATTTCAAAAAGTCCTCTCCCCATCGACCGGGCCAACGGCATACCTATTGGCCACCCATATTCAGCTGTTGCAATGGCAATCCCGATTTCCTTGCGGTCTGCAATGGCCATATCCCTGAGCCATTCCCTGACGGGCTCTTTCCCCGTAGAGGTAGCAAAAAAGCTAGCTGGCAATTTCTTTAAAACAGACACAGGGAATCCGGAAAACGAAATGTACTATATTTGGTACATATCATCAATGACAGCATTTTTGGGAAGATTACTGAAAAACTCATGAATGCCTGAAATCAGAATCTCTGATCTCCTGAAAGACACTCTAGTTCAGAAACAGGAAAGCGCCATTAAAGCGCTGTGAAGAACCAGTCGATGCTCATGCAATCGCCGGAAATGAATAAAGATTGAATGCTGGGGAATATGACCTTCCTGCAGGAAAAATCACTGCCCCTGATTTATCCCTGTTGCCCAGGCGCTGCCTTCAATCCCTGCAGGTACTGCACGATATCCCTGGACTCCGGCATCCAGCGATCCTCCTCATCCGTGGTAATCCGCAAGACCGGCACCGTGGTGCGTTGACGGGCCTGGAACAGCGCCATCATGTCAGCGCGATTGGTGGTGATATCCCGTATTTCAACATCCAGCCCAAGCTGATCAATGGCGGACATGACATAGTGGCAGAAACCGCAGAGCGGGGTGATATATAACGCTAGTTTGGGCTGCATAGATTCAATGGAAAGTACTGGCTGATCGAGCAGTCATTATAGTAAATACAGGGGGCAGAGTAACTTGTTTACTGCATTTCAACAGTTCATTGGGTGGATGAAATGACCTGCCGGGACAAGTCTGCGTGATTGGTTTCAGAAGAGGCCTACTGAACCTGTCCATCCAGAACCACGGCTGTTCCATCTGCAGTCATGGTCAGCCCTTCGATGTGCGGATGCAACCTGTTTCCAGCCTCATGACCACATTGATAAAGGGTGTTATCCCCCAAAAATGCGGTTATGACCCCATTCATTTCCCAAGAACGATACCGGGATCCTTCACTGAATTTACTGTGAGGGTTGAAGCCGATATTTACCAGCGACAAGGCACGTGTCGCCTCATCTTGCGTATCCATGAACTCACCGAACGATTCAATTCCACTTTCAGCGCTGAACCGGGTCACCACCCCATTCTCAAACTGAAGTGTCATACCCGTTACGAACTCATCCCGGAAAGCATAAACGGGAATATAGAGACTGCCATTGGCACTTGATGGATCGACACAAGCAGCGATTTCCCCTGCTGGCAGAAAGACTTTTGCCGGCTCTTCACCCGGGGACTGCTCAGGATGTGTACCAGTAGTAATTTTTACCGGATCATCGGAAAGCGTAAATCTCAAATCAGTATTTTTTGGACCATTGAGATGGATATGCGATCCTGGCATCAAGGACATCGTAAGCCGGCTGGCAATGGTATTCAGTTCCGCTGGCGTGACAGATACTGCTGCCCAAAAATTCCTGCTCATGTCGCTGAAGTAGGCATTACTGTATTCGGCATAGCTTTCAGTAGGTATGCCGCTCGACTGTCCAACATATACTTCACGCCATGTGCCAGCTGAGAACGCCTCATATATTGATGACCTGCCTTCCTGAGCGGCTATCAGCCGCTCTCTTGGAATACCCGATGCCAGGAATTCAACCGGGTTGAATCCAGGTCTGGCTTCAATATATACATCCAGATCATTCAGAAGCGACAATTCAGCAGTATGTTCCTGCCGCAAATATTCCAGAGGAGCCTCACGAAGTGCTTTATCATTTGCCTCTGAAAATTCAAAGTAAGGTATGGGTTGACCACCAGCAATAAGCGTCTGGGCTACAAGTGATTCCACTATTTCCAAAGCATCCTCTGATGCTCGAATCAGAACTTTCTCTCAAGGTTGAATTTTTGCCGAACGAATAACGATGTTTTGGGCGATCTCATCAAAATCAGGCTCCTGTGCCAGAACAATTCCCGGCAGTAACACGCAGAACACCACCTTGAAATAAGATCTACACATAAAGATCCCTCCTTGTTTTCAATGGATTGCTAATGGGAAATAGAAATATTTCTTGCTACCGGCGCGAGGCAAAATCCGTTGAAATCCCGGAGCATCGCTAATTGCCAATCGCCTTTACAACATTTATCAGGACATTTTGACGCTTTATATGTGGCAAGAGTTTAATGAACGTAAATATAAATTTACGCTTGGAGAAGCAACCTGCCACCTGAAATCGATGCCAGGCAAAAAAAGCTAACTCATTGAGTTAGCTTTTTATGTGGTACCGATCCCAAGAGTCGACCCTTTTCCTTGGGACCTACTGATTACAAGTCAGTTGCTCCCTTTCCCTGCATAATCCAATAAATCCGTAAATCCGGCTTTCAGGGCCTTGGGGTATTGATCAATCCGGGTTAATCTCCTGCTTGTAACGTTGAGTCTTTAAAGTAGCCTTCTTTTCTGCAAAACAGGAATACATCATGAGGGGATCTGACAAGCCAGCCAGGCGCCGTGACTTTCTGAAAACCCTTACCCTGTTATCGGCGGGTGCAGGTATGACCGCCAGCATTCCCGGAGTTTTTGCCCAATCTGCGGCTACCAGCCAAACAGGGACTGATCTGCCTGAGCTCGTGGAGTTCAAGCGCCTGATTGCCGCGAACAGGATTCTTGCCAACGAGAATGTTGTCGATGCCTTTGGTCACGTCAGTGTCAGGGATCCCGGAAACCCGGAACGCTTCGTGATGTCACGGTCCCGTAGCCCGGCGTTGGTGGAATTCAGCGACCTGATGGAATTCGACCTGCTGGGCAACCCCCTTGATGCCAGGGGCCGCAGACCCTACGGTGAACGTATGATCCACGCTGCCATTTATGCTGCCAGACCTGAAGTGCAATCTGTCGTACATCACCATGCCTATCCGGTACTCCCGTTCACCATTACAGACGAACCCCTGAGACCGGTAGTCCATGCGGCATCGATTATCGGTGCCGAGATTCCGGTGTGGGATATTCGTGAACACTTTGGTGAAACCGACATGCTGGTGCGCCAGATTGAGCAGGGAAGGCATCTGGCTACCACGTTGGGCGATAACACCTGCCTGCTGATGCGCGGTCATGGCGCAGTGGTTGTCGGGGAATCGATAGAGCGTGCGGTGCTGACAGCCGTTTATCTGCAGGTTAACGCCAATGTATTAATGGAAGCGAAATCCCTGGGAGAACCTGCTTACCTGAGCGATGAGGAGATCCGGTTATCAACTGAAACCCAGTTCTCGCCACTGGCTGTACCCAGAGCCTGGGAATATTTCTGTCAGCGTGCCGGAGTAGATCCGGTATAAAGATGCTTAACGTTGCATCACACATTCATAGGGCAGGAAATCCAGACCCGGCTCCCAGCGAAACCGGATGTAATTTTCTGCCGTTAATGTGCGAGTAAAGGTGAGTGGATCGGAAACGGCGATGCTGTAGTGGAGCTCACTGGTGTTCTCATCAAGATGAAAAGTCTCAATGAGTTTTACTTCTCTGCTCTGGGGTACACCTTCCAGCCCATAGAGTTGAAACCAGGGCCAGTCAATGTGATCAGTCGTGATCACCAGATCACCATCCTTCCATTCACCGCTTGAATACCCCAATGGGGAATACTCTACAACGTCACCGGACTCCTGTCCCTGCATATGAATGTGCCGTTCCAGGCCGAAATACTCATTCTGTAACAGGATATCGTCACCCTGCCGGGCAAAGCGCAGAGGGTGACCGCCGGCGCGACTGATCAATCGGGGCATGCCAGGAGGCGTGCAATTCAGCAAGGGATCATCGCGGGTCGGATCGTAATTTTCCCGTGCCGCCCTGGCTGATGGCGTTAACGGTGGGTCATTGGCCCATACAGGTGCTGTATTGCCTGCGGGGACCCAAACCCGGAATATGCCCTCGGGCTGGTCAGCGGCTGCCACGGAAGGATCAATGGCCGAACCACCTTTGATACTGATAATGTTATTACTCCAGCGAGGCTCGGCTGTTGTACGCAGTAAAATCTCCTGGCCGTCAGGCATCTGCACGTTGGTGACATACATATGCCTGTCGCGACGCCTGGAAGGGTTGCCGGCAAAACGCACGTTCGCGCCAACACTGATGAGATCCCTGGGAATGCCGGCCCGGTCAAGACGCATCACGCCCATGCCTTCCAGTTCCCAAAGCTGGGGGTTGCCATCAACATCCTCCGTACTAATGCTCAGGCGCACGTGGGGATTGCGCCAGAGTACGGAAACAACAGTTCCCCTTGCTTCCGTAATGGCATTGTCATCGTACTCGGCTGTTGAATGATGCGCATTGACACAAACGCTGCCGGAGACAAGCGCAACAAAAAAGAAACTCTTGAACATTCCAGCTTTCACGCCTGCTGCTTTACTGTCACCTGACATAGGTATTGAACCATTCCACCATCCTGGTCCACGCCAGTTCTGCCGCAGCCGCGTTGTAACGCTCCGGCGTCGCATCATTGAAAAAGCCATGACCTGAGTCAGGGTAGATATGCCCTTCATAGGTAACACCTGCCGCTTTCAAGGCTGCTTCATAATCCGGCCAGGCGTTGACCAGTCGGGTATCGGTTTCGCCATGCTGGACCATCACAGCGGCCCTGATTTTGTTCACCTGATCCAGATCCGGTGCGCCGCCATAGAATGGCACAGCGGCGGCCAGGTCGCTGCCCAGTCGCACCGCCATCTGGTTCGAGACACTGCCGCCATAGCAGAAACCGGTGATACCGATCTTGCCGTTGCAGTCGTCGCGGTTTTTGAGCCACAGGGCACTGGCGACGATATCCTCGAAACGCTTGTCCCCATCAAGCTGGCTGAACAATTGACCTCCCTGGTAATCATCGCCGGGATAACCGCCAACAGAGGTGAGGACATCCGGTGCAAAGGCCATGAAGTTGGCCATGGCCAGGCGGCGAGCCACGTCTTCAGTATGGGGATTCAGGCCGCGATTTTCATGGACCACGATAATGCCTGGCAGTTTTGCAGGTTCGGCACTGCGACTGTCGGCACTGAAGGGACGCACCAGGTAGCCGCGGATATATCCGTGACCTTCAGGCGAAGGCAGCGTAACGTATTCAGCACGAATGCGTTCATCATCCCGGGCAATCTGCTGACCCATGGCGTAGTCAGCTGTCAGGGCATCGATAATAGCACCAGCAGTCAAACCACCGATAGCCAGTTTCTGTGCGCCGCTGAGAAAGGCCCGACGAGAAATCTCACCATGGACATACTGGTTGTATAACTCGACGGCTTCTGCCGGGACCGTGCGTCTTTCCTTGTCTTTGTTATTGGTCATGATGCTGCCCTCTTTTGAGTTCAGGTTATTGTCGTGGCGGATATCGGCTGCGCCTCTTCCGCCCTACGGGTCGATTGAGCTTGTATTTGGCGGGTATCGGGCTACACCCTTCTTGCTCCCTACATCGCGTTATTTCGCACGGCCAGTATATCCCTGAGTCAGGGTATCGATGGCTACGATGGCATTGCGTGCCGCCTGGGTACCCCAGGTGCCGTAGAAGACAATGCCAAACAGGGTTTTCTTGTCGCGACCGCCAAAGGCCACACCGTGCATGCCCTGCGGTCCGGGAATGGATCCCAGGAAAGTGCCGTCGGGCGCAAACACATCGGCGGAACGCCCTGTAGCCACATACAACCTGCCCTCTTCGTCCACTGCCGAGCCATCACCACCCTGGCCACCCTGCAGCATGCCGAAGGTGCGCTGGTTGGCCAGCGAGCCATCCTGGTTCACATCAAAGGCCACCACCTCGGCACCGTTGGTCGCGTAGAGTACGGTTTCGTCCGGGCTGAGGATGATGCCGTTGGCGCCTGGCACTTCACCGTACTTGCTCACCCTGCCTTCCGAGTCCGCATAATAGACCCCGGAACCGGACACCGAGAAATACACACCACCGTTGGCAGCGGCAACGAGATCATTCATCACGCCACCCACACATTCCAGCGAATCACCATTGAAAGTGTTTGCCAACACCTTGCGTTCAGGTTCAAGTTGCTCGATACCTGTACCGATACCACGGGTGGCGACAAACAATTCGCCATTCTTGTTACGGGACACGGCACCTGCGGTACTCAGATCCTCATAAAGAATGCGAGCAAGTCCGCTGGTGGGATCAAGCTGCATGACATTGCCAGCATCGTTGTTGGCAAAGAGCATGGTGCCATTTGGGCCGGCGATAGGGCCGTCAGCATTGTTGCCCTGCCATGACCACACCACCCGCCACTGCTGGCCCGCTGCCAGGACACCGGGAATGGCGTCTGGAGAAGGCAAAGCCGGCATGGGCGGCGATGAATTATCTTCTGCACCACCGCCTATACGAAATGCCGCTGGCGGGCTTGAACAGTTGGCAACCACATCCTGGTAACGGGCATCCTGCCACGCCTGGACATGACTGCCCCGATCAAAGGAAGACGCCGGGGCCTGGGCCA
>CAZBBS010000053.1:0-18305 GCA_964490145.1 uncultured Enterobacteriaceae bacterium | reverse complement strand
TCTCTGGGGGTCAACCAACATCCATTTAGGATCGATTGGTCCTGGCGGCTGAACAAGGGATCACCTGTTAGCCCGTCCACCAAATTCAGGTACAAGGGCAGCAGCCCCGGAGTCCTGAAGCGCGAACTTTAGGTGGGTCAGGGGGATATGTCAAGGGAAAGGAGGAACTCCTCGCTGTGTATGTCGATGATTTGCTGGTAAAAAGAGGCAAACATGGCCTTGATCCAGGCAAAGGCGGGAATCATGCCGACCAGCAACAATACCATGCCAACAACGAACATCAGGCCGGATACCAGACCCAGGAGCAACGCCTGAAACCAGAAATCCCGGGTCAGTTCCCAGCTGGCACTGATGGCCTGTTTGGGCGCCAGCCCCTTGTCCATCACCAGGTAGGGGGCCAGCACAACACGGCAGGCAATGAAGATGCCCGGTATCACCAGGCAGATAAATCCCACGATCAGCATGATCATGATCATGACATTGGTCAGGATGATCTCGACATATTGGCCTTTGCTGCTGAATCCTGCGGCAATATCCTTCAGGTCAGCGTCCTCTTCACGAAGACCACGCAGAAAGATCATCTTGGCGCCGTAGTCAAAAACCGGCTTGACGAAGATGGCAATAACAACCGAGAGGAACCCTCCGCTGCCCGCCGTGCCAAACTCAAAACCGGCGCCGCCCATGCTCTGCCGGAAAGCAGGCCCGGTACCCAGAGAATCGAGGATGCCAAGCACTATGATAATGAGGATGAAGGTCCAGAAATTGGCCTTGAGATTGACCAGGCCATCTTCGATGGCAACCGGTACGGATACGGTGGAGTACATGTTTCCCCCTGTGCTGTTATCGGCTCATAGCAGCAGCTACGTTTTCTGCTTCTTCCAGAATCCGCAACACATTCCCACTCCACAACTTGGCAATATTCTCTTCGCTATAGCCCCGCCTGACAAGTTCCAGGGTGATATTGAAGGTTTCATCGGCACCGTTCCAGCCGGTGATGCCGCCACCACCGCCAAAATCAGAAGACAGTCCTACATGATCGATACCTATCAAATTGACTGCATAATCCACGTGATCGATAAACTGACTGAGAGTCGCATCCCCCCCTTCCCTGACATAGGGGTTGAAGGCCACGATCTGAACCACACCGCCGTTGTCACGCAGGGCCAGCAGCTGTTCATCATTCATATTCCGCGGATGATCTGCAAGTGCCGTGACACTTGAATGGGAGGCAATCACTGGCGCTTTTGACAGCCGCGTGGCATCCAGCATGGTCTGGCGGCTGACATGGCTGATGTCCACCAGTATACCGAGCCGGTTAAGCTCCTGTACCACCTCCCGGCCAAAGGCACTCAAACCGCCATGTTCTTCATCACTGTCCCCGAACTGGGGACGCGGCTGGGCGGAATCTCCGATATCGTTGTGTCCATTGTGCACCAGGGTCATATAGCGGGCACCACGGTTCCTGAAATCGGCCAGCAGCGACAGATCCTTGCCAATCACAAAACCGTTCTCGATCCCGATCAGTGCCACCAGCTTGCCTTGTGCCTGCAGGGCACGCGCCTCGGCAGCCGTATCCGCCAGACCAATCCGGTCCGGATACATGTAATCGGTCATCCTGTGTATGGCATCAAACTTGGCCACGGCGTCGGCCGTGGCGTTGCGATAGTTTTCTTCCGTTCTTTCCTTTTGCCCTACATAGACTATGAAAAACGCACCATCCAGCCCACCGGACTCCATCTTTTCCAGGTTCACCTGGGTATCGGATATCGCCGGGTCATTATCACTGGTGGCAAAGTTGAGTTCGATATCCACGTGGGTGTCCAGGGCCAGTACACGGTCGTGGATCGCTCGTGCACGCTGAATCAGAGCGTCATCATCAGCGGCCTGCAGGGATAAAGGATAAAGGATAAAAGATAAAAGGAGTGCTCTTTTCAGGAAATTGGGGATAGTCATTGATCAGTGCCTATATCAAATTCTGCAATTCATAAAAAACTAACAGGAATTCATCTCGCGCGCAGTAATTTTTCCGTCAGGCAAGGCGCTTGTGCACGCAGAGAGGGAGCGTACTAATAGTACGTGACCGATTGAGTACACAAGCAACGCCGCATGGCGGAAAAAGGACAAGCGCCCTGATAACTCCACTGGAATTATTTCGCGCAGGGAGGGAGCGTACACGCAGTACGTGACCGACCGAGCACAAAAGCAACGCCGCATGAGAGCAAAATACTTAGCGCCCCGAATGCTTAACTATGTCATCTACTCAATGGGTCATTGAGTAGATGACATAGTTAACGGCAAATCGATAAGCAAGAGCGGTCATGGGCTCAGGATAGCCGGGCGTATCCGCATGCTCCCAGGCATCTCCCAGATCCATATTGTGATTGATCATCACCACCAGCCTGCCGTGATCATCATAGATGCCCCGCCAGTGAGGGTCGTAGCCATCCTGCTCATAGGTGACACCCCGGTAAAAGGCCCCCAGCCCGGGAATCTGGACCTTCTGGTCGAGGTCATAAAGCACGTGGAAAATTTCATCATTGTCCGGGATATCACGAATCGGCCTGTCCGGAAAAACTTTCTTCATACCCAGCTCGAACTGGCTCCACTCGTAGGATCCGTGAAAGTCATCCACCATAAGAAAACCGCCACGATTGAGGTATTCCCGCAATTTGGCAGCTTCCTCAGCACTCAACGCCCAACGTCCGACCTCCACGGCATACAGCCAGGGGTAATCAAAGATGACGTCATTGGATAAATCGATGCGCTCACCGCCCTCACCGTTATAGAGGGCGACACTGGTGACATCGACGCGGGTCAGGCGTGAAATTCCCTCGGTGAGAAAATGTTCAGCTTCAGGCCAGTCGGTGGTCCACGAGCCCCTGCCCCAACCGCCACGGCCGCCCAGGCCATTGCCGCTGTACTGCAGGCGGGCAAAGTGAAATTCGGAGCCGTCCGGATCCATGGAAATGGTGCCGACATCACGGGGATTCACCACCATGGAACCCACACGCTGTGCTGATGCCGGCATGACAAACAGCAACAGGCAGACTGACAGCAAAGGCAGAATACAAAGCGATTTAGGCTTGATGACAGACTCCATAACTCGTAAGACCCCGGAATGGGGACTTTGTCCCAAATATAAACCAGCACCGAAGCAATTAAAACACGCCCTCTGACTGACCGGCGCTTCTCCGCCTGCCCGCTCAGAACCTGAAGGTATAACTGAACTTCAGGGAAATATCGGATCCCGTGGTATGGAAGGTATTATCCTTGTCAGGGTCTGAAAGCCCGTAGTTGAATACAAGGAAAGCCTGACGCCCCGCCTCCGGTATCCAGTGGAGACGGGAATTGAACCCCACCACTTCAGACACATTGTCATACTGGACCAGATTGCTCCAGGACAGCGTTGAGCTGAAGGCAATCTTGGTATCGAGTGTATAAAGGCGCACGGTGAAATTACCTGCCGGCAGGTGAATTTCATCTTCCGTGTAATCCACGCCGATATCGTACTGTCGTGTGGGCCGCCAGTTCAGCCTGAGTCCGCGCGACCAGCGATCACCATTGTAGTATTCCCCGAAGCGGGAAGTGATACGTCCGGAAACCACACGCTGATTACCCAACTGGAGTCCCACGAGGTATTCGTTGTAACTGTAGTCACCTGCAGGAATGACAATACTGGCCGAACCATCAGATGGGCGATTGATCGTGAAATCCCGACGCAGAACTTCACGGCTTTTCATGATCCGGGTAAAAGCCCCGTCTCCTGAATTGTTATTGGTAGTGATACGCAAGCCCATGTTGCCGGAAATGACATCCCCATCGCTCAAATCATAGCTCTGGTAACCATCAAAGCCGACGTATATGGAGCGCATATAGCCGCCAGGGCGGAAGAAATGCCGGTATCCGGCATCCACTGCATGATCCTCCATGTTTGTCTGGCTGACAAAGCCCACGGCGGGGTCGAAATTCTTCTCGACCCGTTTGTAGTTGTACCCACCACGCCAACCGGTGTTGCTGGGGTAGCCGATACCGAAACCATAGGAGGCATCATCTCCCTCTTTGCCTTCAGTATCAGACTGCTGGTAAAAGAATACGCCTGACAGGGTCTGCCCGCCGGGCAGGTTGGAATTGCGATAACGAAAATCCAGCCCCACCAGGTTGTTGTCCAGGTTGGACTGTGGGTCGCCACTGGTGGCCAGCACGCCCAGTTGGGATTCTGCCATGACATTCAGCACCGCCCTGCCCACAAATATTTCCTTGGAGTCGACACCGGTAAGCGCATCACTGTCCTGACTGATCAACAACGAGCCCACGTTCCAGTTGCCCACCCGACCGCTGACCTTGGCACCAGCAAGAATATCCACCGGCTCACCGCCGGTGCTCAGGCCAATACGCCGGGAAAAGAAGGGTCTGGCATTCTGGGTGGCCGCATTGGGTACCGCCGGATTGCCGTTGCCTGCGCCCTGGTCAAAACCACCGGTGCCAATCTGGCCGAACTCGAAAATGTCAGAATCACGAATAAAGAAATCACGTTTTTCCGGGAAAAACAGGCTAAAACGCGTAAGATTGACCTGCCGTGAATCCACTTCCGTAGCAGAAAAATCGGTATTGAGGGTCAGAGCGGCATTCAATTGCGGTGTGATCTTGTAGAACACATCCAGGGAAGGTTCGAAATTCTCATCAGTGAATCCGGCCGGGCCGAGCACGCGTTTCTGCTTCATGACCATGGAGGGCACAATATCCAGGCCCCTGCCCTGCTGCAGGCCTTCCAGGCCGGTGATAGTGCCAGCTACGCTGGGGTTAACCTGCCGGTTGCGGGACACCCAGGCAATACTTTCGTTGTTGCGACGGATGGCCCGGCGAAAATTGATACCCCAGGCATCAGAGTCAGGATTGAAGGAAATGGTCTGGAACGGAATCCGCATTTCCGCGTACCAGCCAGTGTCATCCCGAGAGGCGTCCGCCTGCCAGATACCATCCCAGCTGCTTTCAATATCCGTTATGTTCTGGAACAAGCCCTCCCAACGCACACCGTTGGCATTTACCTCAAAGCGGTAGCCATTACGCCGATCAAGGTAAGGGTCAAGGATGACCGCCAACAGGTCATCCGGCTGCAGACTCTGGCCCTGCCTGAGGACATTGGCACTGATCTGGTCGGGGTTGTCTTCCCGGAAATGGCTGGCAATGTACAAGGCTGTTTCCGTATAAAAAATCCTGACCTCACTTTTCTGGGATGGCTCGGCATATTCGACCGGTTCGTACTGGTGAAAATCGGTGATGGATAGCGCCTGTGACCAGATTGGCTCATCCAGAACGCCGTCAATACTGACGTCACCCGCCAGTTTGGGGATCTCGATGGATTTGCCGCCATCACTGCCTGCTGTCAGCTGGGCATTGGCCAGGGTCGGACCAAGAAGAATACAAAGGGGGAGCAGCACCCGGTTAATACAAATTGCTATACATGTTGTACATAACCGGACAGAGGTAAATCGGGAAAACTGCATCAGGATTACTGGCCCATTATTATTTTGAGGCTGAAGTATAAAACATCAGTGCCGTGCCCCCCGGGGCGGGACTTTGTGTTTGCCCGAAATTTCACGGAGTTTGCACATTCAAGGTGCCACCATCTTACAGTCACGCAGTCGGCATGCAACCCAGACTTCCGCCAGACCTGGCGGGGTCTTCCTAGAGCAACTCATCCAGGCGCCGCTCCAGTGTGCCATCCTCGAGGATATCCGAGTAGTAACTGGAAGGATCGCAGCTGTCATGTTCCACCAGCATCAGGTTGTCATCGCGGGCAGACCAGCGCCGCCGTATCAGTGGCTGGGTGTAGTAATCATCATAAATAGTCATGGTCCTGGCCATGGATAGCCGGTCTTCGGCAAAGGTGTATCGCTCTACAATACGGGTGCCATCACCACCGCTCATCGGCAGGCCTGAACCATCCAGCCAGAAGCCCTCGGCCAGGTTGGTGGTTTCGATGACCAGCTCTTCGCCTTCCCAGTGACCCACTGAAAAGCCCATTGGACGATCCGGATAATTTTCCGGTACCTGTCGTCCATCCATATAGATGCGGCGCGGTGTGTTGTGTTCGATATAGACAAACTGGTAATGACTGCCGGCATCAACGATATCCATGTCATAGGGAGCACCGAAAATTCTCGGCAGCCCCGGTGCAACACAGCGCAGGGAATAATCATCATAATGCACGGTGTTTTTGTAAATCTCTGCCGCTTCCGGGGTGAAGGGCATTGGCTTGGGTTCCAGGTCATCCACTGTCACATGAAAGCGATAGGAATTGCGCCAGGGCCCACTGATGTCGAACGGGGCATCCCTGTTGAGCTTGGCATAGCCGTAGTTCTTGCCATAGGTGGCATTGACAGTGTTCCGGTCAGGTGTACTGGTTGTTGGCTTGGGAAAAACTTCCCCGGTGGATTTGGTCAGACCGCGGATAAACAGTTTTTTGCTGCCATTGCGTCCCAGAGACCCTTGCACCGTCACTTCATCACCCACTTTGACAAAGTCCTTGTCCCAGCCGGCATTGCGCAAACCGGTGACAGCGGATCCCTGCAGCTCCCAGGTTTCCTTGCTGCCATCATCTTTGGTCACTTCCACCTGGTATCGGGGGTGAGGATTGCGATAACTGGCACTGGTAACAACACCGGAAATTTCACCGGGATCTTCGGTAAATTCGGCACTGAAACTGTGATGCGCAGACACCGTCACTGAAAAGCTGGCGCTGGTCAACGCGATGAGTGTGATAGCGTTCCTGATGTTACAGATATTCGTGATGTTCATGATGATTCCCCACCTTCCCCTGTCGCTTGGTCATTCCCGACAGGGCTATTGCCCTGATGAGGGGATTAATACCAGTGGAATCTGCAAAGAAAATGGCTTTTTGACCCGGGCACGGTATTATTTCCGGCCTCCACTCCTGTACCGGGCACACCCGACGTGCAATTCTCCAGACAACAACAGGAACGTGTGCAAAAAGGGGAAATTTCCACTTGTGTACGTTTCTGGAAAAGACCGCAGGTTATGGCGGGCGGCCATTACCCGTTGGGGCCTGGAGACATCGTGGTAACCTCAATCCGTGAAATCAACATGGCCGATATCACCATCGCTGTGGCCCGCGATTGCGGTTTTACCTCGGTGGAGGAACTGTTTCGAACTGCCCAGCATGGTACCGGGCATCACATTTACCTGATTCGCTTCACTTACCGGGCCGGATAGGCCTATTTGACCTACTCCCGCTCCCGCAGTGCTGCATTGAGCTGATTCAGCTTTTGCACCGCCTCGTTCAGCGGTGCATTTTCATTGGCCAACTGGACCATCTTTTCAGCCAGCAGCTGATTCTTACGGGTAATTTCCGCCTGGGATAATGGCACGACCACCATCTGGTTGTTGGCACTGCCCTGCAATGCCGCCCCCGTCTGGGCTCCCCTGTTTGTCATCATGTTACTGGCCGATTCACTATAGGCCTGCGTCATGAAATTGGGCTGGCAAACACGCTCCCTGATCAGTGAACTGGCAGACCTGAACTCCCTGCAGACAATGTCGTACTCATCCTCGGTATTCAGGGCATTGTACAGCTCATAAACCTGTTCCCGACTGCGGTCGATCTCCCGTCGCAGCTTGCTGTCAGACATGCCGGAATAGTCCGGCTGCGCGGCCTGGGCAGGCAGGATCAGAACCAGCATCGCCAGTCCGGTCATTCGGGTCAGTGTATTGGAGTGAAATGGCATAACGGCTCCCTCCGTGGGGACATGCGCCTGATTTCTCCGGAAGACTATCGCACCGGCCAGGGCCTGGTAAACAACTTGCTGGTCAAACTACATCAAGACCGACACCTATTCGATCGTATTGTTCCTTTTCATCGTCAAGACTGGCCTTGGTCAGGGGATGGTTGCCAAGCCAGCCCTTGGGAAACACCAGCCGGTATTTTGTTCCCTTCACTTTCAGGGTGGGCAGTTCGCTTGAGGGCAGGTCTTCACGTCGACGATGCAGTACGACTGCCAGGCGCAGGCATACCAGTAAAGGCACGAAGGCAGCAACTGCCGTTTCATCCATGTCGGCAAACTTTTCCGGGTAAAGCCCTTTGCGATGGGAACGTACCAGGTTGGCCAGAATATACTGTTCATAGCGCCCGAAACCGGCAATGTCACTGAAACGCAGAAGGTAATAGCCGTGCTGGTGATGCGAGGAATGGGAAATACTCAGGCCGATTTCATGGAGCTGTGCGGCCCAGCGTAAAATCTTGGTGCGTGACACCCCCGGTAATTCAGGACCATCGATCTGCTTCCACAGATACAGGGCTGTATCGGCAACCCGGCTGGCCTGGGCAACATCAATCTTGTACTGCTCCTGCAGTTTACGCACAGTGCGCTTGCGGGAATCCTGATCGCTCAGCCGACCGATGGTGTCGTAGATCAAGCCTTCCTTAAGGGCGTAATCACTGACATGCATGGTCTCGATACCCAACTGGTCGAATACCGCTTTCAGGATGGCGATTCCTGCCGGCAGAACCGATGCCCTGGGTGCCGGTATGGAAGACAACAGCTTCCTGTCCCTGAGCACCTCCTCACTCAACCAATCCATGGAGGCGCGACTGATAACCGCACCACCATCCCGCTCGACCACCAGATCGGCGATGGCCCTGGCCGTACCCGATGTGCCGTATACAATTTTCCAACCGAAATTCACATAACTTTGCCGGATGGTTTCTATCTCGGCACAGGCCGCCAGGTATGCCCGCTCCAAGGCCTTGCGCCCGGGAAAGGCATTTTTGGCCAGGTAGCGCTCGGTAAACGTCACACAGCCCAGGCTCAGACTTTCCATCATGAGCGGCTCCCAGTCCTGGCCGATGATAAATTCGGTACTACCGCCGCCGATATCCACCACCAGGCGGTGGTTCTGGTCATTGCGCACGGAATGGGACAGCCCGGCATAGACCAGGCGGGCCTCTTCGTAACCGGAAATGATCTGGATTGGCGTGCGCAGAATACGCTCGGCCTTGCGGATGAAGGCGCCTGACTGACTGGCACTGCGCAGGGACTTGGTACCGACTGCCCGGATCTGGTCGGCAGGAATATCACGCAGGCGTTCGGCAAAACGTTCCAGACAGTCCAGGGCGCGAGTCTGGGAATCCACGGTCAGATGACCGTCCGGCCGTATCCCCCTGGCCAGCTGCACCATTTCCTTTTCCCGATCGACAATCTCCATTTGACCATCTTCGATACGGGCAATAATCATATGGAAACTGTTCGACCCCAGGTCGACGGCAGCAAAATAAGGTGAAGCTTGCGTCATATTCAGTTTCCCGGCTGCCTTGCCGCACATCGACAAGGCCATGGTTGCAAGTATACCTGCAACCGGTATTAAAGCGCTCACCAGACTTCTATAATGCCGACACCTGAATAACAGAATGCATACCATTATGGCTAATGACACGCGCTCAATCCGCCCACTTCTGGCAACTCTCACAAGTCTGCTGTTATTGACCGTCGCAGCACAGGCTTGCCTGGCACAGAACCCGATCGTTCCGCTCAGGACGGATTCAGACTGGTTTGAAGATGGCCAGGACCACGTTGAACAGGCCAGCCGCCGCACCTGGAACAATACGCCGGGGGCTGCCAGAAACATCATTCTGTTTCTGGGTGACGGCATGGGTCCATCCACCGTCACCGCTGCCCGCATCTATGCCGGTCAGCAGCAAGGTCTGAATGGCGAGGAATACCAGCTCAGCTTTGAAAAAATGCCCTGGGCCGGCCTGGTAAAAACCTATAACACTGATGCCCAGGTGCCTGACTCCGCCGGCACCATGTCCGCCATCATGACCGGTGTAAAAACCCGCTCCGGGGTTATCGGCATTGATGGCCGCCCCCTGAGGGGATCCTGTGCCAGTTATCTGGAAACCCCCGGCGCCACCATGATCTCGGCCTTGGAGCTGGCGGAAATCGCCGGCAAGGAAACCGGCATTGTGTCCACTGCCAGGCTGACCCATGCCACACCCGCCGCTACCTTTGCCAATGCCCCGGACCGCAACTGGGAAGGCAGCCAGAATCTGCCTGAAGAAGCCCGTCTGCTTGGCTGCGAAGACATTGCCAGCCAGCTGCTTTCCCTGCCCGGCCGCCTGCAGGAAAAAATTGCCCGGACCCGGTCAGACATCGATGGCATCGATGTTGCCCTGGGCGGAGGACGCAGTTATTTCTTTGGTGAAGATCCGGCATCACTGGCCGGATTTGCTGAAGCCCCTGGAGAAGGACGCCGTGATGATGGTCGCAACCTGATCCGGGAATGGCAGGACAAGGGAGGCCTGTATGTCATGAACAAGGCCGGTTTCGATGCCATTGATGCCTCGGAAACACGCAACATACTCGGCCTGTTTCAACCTTCACATATGCGTTACGAGGCAAACCGCAGCGAGGATAGTGCCGGCGAACCTTCGCTGACCGACATGACCCTCAAAGCCATCGACCTGCTGGACAATAACCCCAACGGCTTTTTCCTGATGGTTGAAGCAGGCCGTATCGATCATGCCCATCACGTCAACAATGCCTACAATGCCCTGAATGAAGCCGCAGAACTGTCCCGTGCTGTTGAAGCTGCCATGAATGCCGTCGACCTTAACGACACCCTGATCATTGTCACTGCCGATCACAGCCACGTGATGACCATGGCGGGTTACCCGACCCGCGGCAATCCGATTCTCGGTGTGGTGATTGGCAATGATAACAACGGCAACCCGCAGGACAGCCCCAGTCTCGATAGAAACGCCCTGCCCTACACCACCCTGGGTTATGCAACCGGCGCCGGGTTTGATGATAACGGCCAGGTAACTGATGCTGACAGGCGCAGCGGTCCCCCGGCTACCGGCAGGCACGACCTGAGATCCATAGATACCACGGCTCCGGGCTATCACCAGGAAACGCTGATTGATGTGCCGGAAACCCATGGTGGCGAGGACGTCGGCATCTACGCCATTGGCCCGGGCTCGCACCTGGTGAGCGGGGTAATCGAGCAGAATGTAATCTTCCACATCATGAACTATGCCGGGGATCTGGCAAACCTGGCCAGGCAGGCCATCGAATAGCGTTCTCTGACTTTCTGCCAAATCAGGCACTGTTGTTGTCAGATTTGGCAGAAGCGGAAACTCTTGCGTTTGAACCCCAAAGACAATCCTGCCTGCCAGGTCTTTCGCCACGGACAGCATCACCGATAATTCTTTATATAAATCAGGCAATTAAGCCCGTCAGTCAAGAATTCGTCTATCATCCTTTTCAGTTCAGCCTCCATGGCATGGCTATTGCAAAACCCCTGTATATGCCTATTCCTGATATGGAGGAACTATCCCATCATGAATCACAACCGGCTAATTGCCTTGCTACTTGCGGGCGCATGCGCCACAGTCATCCAGCCAACCCTGGCTCAGGAACCCATCCAGCCGCTGTCTGTTCCAACTGACATCAATGCCCCCCTGGCTGAATTGGGCAAACAGCTGTTTTTCGATCCACGTTTGTCAAAATCCGGCTTCATTTCCTGCAACTCCTGCCACAACCTGAGCATGGGAGGGACAGACAATATCCCCACTTCCATCGGTCATGCCTGGCATGAGGGACCGATCAATGCACCTACTGTACTCAATGCCAGCTTCAACCTGGCCCAGTTCTGGGATGGTCGTGCTGCCGACCTGAAGGAACAGGCCGCAGGCCCCATTGCCAATCCGGGGGAAATGGCTTCCACCCATGTGCTGGCGATCGACATCCTGAACACCATTCCCGGCTACCTGACCAGTGCCAGAAAAATATTCGGCACCAACACCATCGACATCGACCAGGTCACGGATGCCATTGCGGAGTTCGAAAAAACCCTGGTGACCCCCAATGCCCCGTTCGATCAGTGGCTGTCAGGAAAAGGGGAGGCATTGAGCGATCAGGAACTGGCTGGATACAACCTGTTCAAAACCTCAGGCTGTGCCGCCTGCCACAACGGCCCGGCTGTTGGCGGCAGCATGTACATGAAGATGGGGGTTGTGCATGAATACAGCACGGATAATCCGGCGACAGGCCGTTTCGGTGTGACAGGAAATGAGACAGATAAATACGTATTCAAGGTGCCAACATTGCGCAACATCGAACTGACCTATCCCTACTTTCACGATGGCGGCGTCCAGACCTTGAGGGAAGCGGTGGCCATCATGGGTGACACGCAGCTGGGACGGACCTTCAATGACCAGGAACTCGATGACCTGGTGGCTTTCCTGAAAACCCTGACCGGTGACCAGCCTCGATTCATTCTGCCTATCCTGCCGCCGTCAGTGGCCAGTACACCGGCACCGGAACCCTTCCACTAATAATTCACCTTATGACAGGCGCTCCCGCAGGGGGGGTGCCTGTTTTTCTTGTTCAGGATCAAATTTTCGAGGCTCCCTTCTGCCACCCTGGTGCTACAATGTCCGGACTTTCCGCCCCTGAACATGAGAAAAAATACCATGAACATGAGAACCGCTCTGGGCCTGGCCCTGGCCATGTCAGCATTAAGCCAATCCTCATTTGCCCAGGAAGCCATTCATGGCCATGAGGGGGAACAGGAAGTTGGACTGGCCTACATTGCCGAAGAACACATCAGCAATGCCCAGTCGCCAATTAACATCCTCTCAGGCAAAGCCACCGAGGGTCACCATGATGTCGCCCTGCACTACCAACCATCCGGCAGCCATATTGGAAACCTCGGCCATACCGTTGAAGCATTCTATGAAAAAGGCAGCACCCTGGATTTCGATGGCCAGCAATATGAACTGCAGCAAATGCACTTCCACACGCCGTCCGAACACCTGCTTGATGGCATCACCTACCCGATGGAAATGCACATGGTGCACACGCTGGTAGGGAACCCCGGCAAGTATCTGGTGATTGGCGTACTGTTTCGTGAAGGTGATGCGGACAAAACACTGGCCACTATCGTGAATAATGTTCCGGACACCGCCGGTGAAACCCGGGACGTACCCGGCATCAGCCTGAACGCCAGTGCCCTTTTGAATTTCTCCGAACATTACTTCCACTACGAAGGTTCACTGACTACTCCGCCCTTTACGGAAACGGTCACCTGGCTGGTGATGAAGGATGTGCACGAGGCCTCCCCGGAACAGATTGCCAGAATCAATGCCCTGGAAGGCAACAATGCCCGGCATATCCAGGATATTTCTGCACGGCAGGTGGATTCGAACTAGTCGCTGAGGAGATTTACTGTCCGAAAGATTGCTGGTTCAGGAGCAGACCTGAAGCTCTGGTGCCGAGTCTGTTGATTCAATCTGCTCGACCTTACGCGGAAACAACACCCAGAACGTACTGCCAACGCCAACCGTCGATTCATAACCAATTCTTCCGTGCATCTGCTCCATTAGCACCTTGGTGATCACCAGGCCAATACCGGTGCCTTCGACGTTATCACTGTCCTGGCCCAGGCGGTTGAAAGTTTCAAACAGTCCGGCAAATTTTTCCTCAGGAATTCCCGGGCCGGTATCGTGTACCGAAATTCTCACTCCGCCCTTGTCGACAACTTCCACTTCAACTCTCACTTCTCCCTTCGGCGAGTTGTATTTGACAGCATTGGTCAGCAGATTCGTCAGGACCTGCTTGGCACGGACCCTGTCCGCCCAGATAAGCCTGTGATCAGCCTCAGGGGGAACAATAATCCGGATACCCTGCTGTTGCGCCATTGGGGAAATCAGGGACATGCACTCGTCCAGTAACTCACCGGACGGGACATTCTCCATCTTCAGTTCCATGCGTCCGGATTCCACCTTGGAAAGGTCGAGAATTTCATTAATTAACAGAAGCAGATGACTACCCGCATTGTAAATTTCCTCAATGCTTGCCCGGTTTTCGGCAGACAATTCCTCATCAAGCTGTACCAACTGCGAGAATCCCATAATTGCATTCAGGGGAGTACGGAGCTCGTGACTGACACGGGATAAAAATTCGGATTTGTGCTTGCTGGCACGAATGGCTTCCTCACGACTGACAATAATTTCATGTTCTGCTTCCTTACGCTGGGTAATGTCCTCATAACTGCCAAGCACACCATAAACATGGCCAAACTGGTCAATCAGGGGAATCTTGCTGGTCTGGAGCCAGATCACTTTGCCATCAGACTGGGTCTGGGGTTCCTCGAACTTGATCAAAGGTTCACGGGTACTCATCACCCGCCTGTCATCTTCATTATAAAGATGGGCTTCCTTCGGCCCCCAGGGCATCTGCGCATCGGTTTTACCAATGATTTCATCCGGAGAGCTGAAGCCTGCATCTGCTACAAACAGCGAGTTACAGCCCAGATAGCGGCAGTCGGTATCTTTCCAGAAAATCCTGGCCGGGACCGTATCAAGCACATCCTGCATCAGGTTCCTGGACTTTATCAGCGATGCTTCCAGCAACTTTCTACTGGATACTTCCTCCTCGAGCTTGCGCGTGTGGTTTTCATTTTCACGGCACAGGGTCAGAATTTTGCCGAAATTGGCCAGTACAGGTTCAAACATGATATCCAGAGGAAGATCCGTATCGGGCATTTCACGAGAGAACAGCATGAAACACTCGGTTGCAGACACTGGAAGGCGCAGGACCACACTATAGGGAAAATTCTCACCAAACACGCCCTGCAGGCTGACTTTGCATTCCTGACATCCGGAACTGCTTAGCAGCTCTTCCGGAAAGGCCATTCGTGCTCCGGCTTTTTTAAGCAGAATTTCATTACCCACGGCCTGTTCCAGTAATACTCTGACCAGCCCAAGGCCTTCATTGGGAACATGTGTAGTATCGATATCTGAAATAAAAATACCTGCACCGAAACTGGTGTGATACATCAATTTTTGCAGATTTTTCCTGAAAGGGGCTCAACGCGTGACTCCCCGGCAGCCGTCAATGCCAACTCGTAGAGAATCTGCAGGATATGGTCTCGCTGCATAATTCAGTCCCAGGGAATATTCACGAGTGCCGCATTATGAAACAGCGGGTAGCCTGCCTGCCGGGATCCACCGATCTCACCAAGAGACAGCGCACCAAAATTGGTTTGTCCGGAATGCATTTGCTGCAGGTAGGTTAACTCCTCAAGGGCTGCTGCCCCCATATGCATACGTCTGCCGGCACAGTAGAACAGCAACATGCCGGGTTTTCTCTTCTGGTCGGCATGTTGCATAAGTATTTCCAGGGTTTTTCTGGAGTCAGGGGAAAAAGCCTTGAGCAGTGTCAGCACAGCATGTTCCGGCACCTCTCCCACACAAAAAATTGATCCATCACTTTCAAGCGCCACAGGGATACGAACCAGTATCTCACCGTCCATGCGCATTATGCCCAGGGGAAAATGGACAGCTGATTCATAGAAATTTTCCGGTGTGACCTCCAGTCCATAGCATTCCCGGGCCAACTCCCTGTAAACATCAAAGGCTGGCCGCCAGTCGATGGTATTGATCCGGTTACCGGTTGTTGAAGTGGCGGAAATTGATGAATCAGGCTCCTGGTAACCATGTTCGAGCACGGCACCCGGGTGGTTTTGCATCAGCATGGCCAGCACAGCGTTGCCGACAAAAATATCACTGTTGAAAAGACAGGGAACAGGTTGGAAAGTTTCGCTGCCGGCATTTACACCCATGTAATGAACGGCATCACCGCTACGAAAATAGATGTTATCCATTAACGTGGTAATGTTGGGCACCATGGCGTCAAAAATCATGAACAGTGACTGCAAGGGATTTCCCATCAGTCCATCAAAAGACTCGACGATCCTGGCGGCATCCTCTTCGGCATGAGCATTATCACCACTCAGGTTAATGATATGGCAGTCCGGCATGTCGTTGAAACGCACCAGAACAAGGCCGTGGTTTTCCATGGCCTCTCCCCAGATCAATTCCGGAAAGCCCCCCCCACAAGGGGTAGTCTTGACGACGAGCCACTTCCTGCAATGACGGCACCAAGCCGGCATCCTGTTCAGCGACCAGTGCCAGCAATCCGCCTCCCGGATACTCGCTTCGCCAGGCCGCAATCAAGGGGCCAATGGCCTGATCATCTACCTGACTGAAAAAAGCGGCGTTATTTTGTTCAGATTGAACCATGCAAACTGTCCTGAAAACCGGCTACCTTGGTAGCATTGTGATATTACCTTTTTCGAAAATATCGTCCAGCGAAAATTTCTGGAACCCCAATGAAAACAATACTCTCTTTCACTTAAAGGCAAGTACAGAAAACCGGATCGCTTGATAACAATCAAGGGATTCAAGTGACTGTGTCCTGTTTGATTCAAAAATCCCACGGATTTTCCCGGGGCGAAAGAAGGTCACGGCCCAATAGGCGCCATGAAAATCAATGGTACTGTAATAACCGAAAAAGGCGCCTGATGGCGCCTTTTGGGAGTACGTTGGAACTGCCTGTGATCAGGAGAACACGATCTCGTCCTCTTCCACATCAATATTGATGGCATCCCCAGGCGCGTAGCTGCCGCCAAGGACTTTCTGGGCCAGCGGGTTCTCAATCCACTGCTGGATCGCACGCTTGAGGGGCCTGGCACCGTAGACCGGGTCGAAGCCCAGTTCGGCAATCTTGTCGAGAACGCCCTCACCAAGATGCAGATGCAGGTCATTGTCATCCAGGCGCTGCTGCAACAGCTGCATCTGGATGTCGGCGATACCACGGACCTGTTCGGCGGCCAGCGGGTGGAAGACCACTACTTCATCGATACGGTTGAGGAACTCGGGCCGGAAGTGCTTGCCCACCACATCCATCACCGCCGTTTTCACCTTGCCGTAGGTTTCCTCATCGGCTCCCGCTCCCATCATTTCCTGGATACGATCTGAGCCCAGGTTGGAGGTCATCACGACTACGGTATTCCTGAAGTCCACAGTGCGGCCATGACCATCGGTCAGGCGACCGTCATCAAGGACCTGCAGCAGGATGTTGAACACATCCGGGTGTGCCTTTTCCACCTCGTCCAGCAGCAGGACGGCATAGGGACGACGACGTACGGCTTCGGTCAGGTAACCGCCCTCTTCATAGCCCACATAGCCGGGGGGCGCACCAATCAGGCGGGCCACACTGTGCTGTTCCATGAACTCGCTCATGTCGATGCGCACCATGGCATCTTCAGTATCAAACAGGAATTGCGCCAGCGCTTTGCACAGTTCAGTCTTGCCCACACCGGTTGGGCCCAGGAACAGGAAGGAACCATTGGGACGGCGAGGATCGGACAAGCCTGAACGGGAACGGCGCACGGCATTGGCGACGGCATCCACCGCTTCAGCCTGACCGATGACGCGCTTGTGCAGTTCGTCTTCCATGCGCAGCAGTTTCTGTTTCTCACCCTCCAGCATTTTGGAGACCGGAATGCCGGTGGCACGACTCACCACCTCGGCAATCTCTTCATCGGTGACCTTGTCGCGCAGCAGTTTCATCTCGGCAGTATCTGCTTCTTCAGCCTGTTGTAGCTGTTTTTCCAGTGCCGGAATCACACCGTATTGCAGCTCGCTCATGCGACCAAGATCAGAGGCACGGCGGGCGGCTTCCAGGTCGATGCGGGCCTGTTCCAGGTCACTCTTGATTTTGGTGGCCCCATGCACAATGGCTTTTTCGGATTTCAGGATTTCCTCAAGATCGGACAGCTCGCGATCCAGTTCCGCAATTTCCTCCTCGATCTTGTCCAGGCGTTTTTTGGAGGCCTCATCGGTTTCCTTTTTCACCGCTTCACGTTCCATCTTCAGCTGGATCAGGCGCCTTTCCAGGCGGTCCATGTCTTCCGGCTTGGAATCGATTTCCATACGAATCAGGGAGGCGGCCTCATCGATCAGGTCGATGGCCTTGTCCGGCAACTGACGGTCGGTGATATAGCGGGTAGACAGTTTGGCCGCCGCGATGATGGCGGAATCGGTAATGGTCACCCCGTGATGCACTTCGTAGCGCTCTTTCAGGCCACGCAGGATGGCCACGGTATCTTCCTCGTTGGGTTCATCCACGAGCACTTTCTGGAAACGACGCTCGAGCGCCGCATCCTTTTCGATGTATTGCCGGTATTCGTCCAGGGTTGTGGCACCCACGCAGTGCAGTTCACCGCGGGCAAGGGCAGGCTTGAGCATATTGCCCGCGTCCATCGCGCCCTCGGCCTTGCCGGCACCAACCATGGTATGGATTTCGTCGATAAACAGGATCACCTGCCCTTCCTGTTTGGACAATTCGTTCAATACGGATTTGAGGCGTTCCTCGAATTCACCCCGGAACTTGGCACCGGCGATCAGGGCCCCCATATCCAGGGACAGGATGCGTTTGTCT
>CAZBBS010000052.1:0-18663 GCA_964490145.1 uncultured Enterobacteriaceae bacterium | reverse complement strand
GTACCTACTTCTTCATCTTCCTGGCCGCGAACTCCACCCAGAACCTGGGTAATTTCAATGAAGTGGAGTACCAGGGCTTCGAGTTTGACCTGGCAGCCAGTATGAACGACTACATGAATCTGAACCTGGGCTACGGTTATACCGACAGCAAAATCACTGATTCGGAAACGGCGCGGGATATCGGGGACAGCGCACCGAACGTGTCCAAGTACACCTTTAATGCCGGCCTGGATTTCCATCATCCGATTGCAGCCTTTGGTGATGGCCTGGAAGCCTTTTTCAGGGTGGACTACCAGATTATCGGCGACACTTCATTTTTTGATAATAATCAAGAAGGCACCAATGATCGTGATGATGTCCACTTGGTTGATTTCAGATTGGGTGTAGAATTACCCGACGACTGGTCAATTACCGCCTGGGGTAAGAATGCCTTCGATGAAGAGTACAACACTGAATACTCTACCGGCGGCTTTGTCTTCAAGGCATTACCAGCCAGGTATGGCGTGGATTTTGTGAAACGCTTCTAAATCACTTATATTTGGCACCTGAATTTTGGTTTCAGGATTTATAACGAGGAATTTTTCATGAATGCTCAAAGCAAATTACCGTCTCGTCTTCACCATAATGCCTGGACGGTGAAAAACCTGGAGACTACCCGTCAGTTTTATGAAGATATGCTGGGTCTGCCCCTGGTTGCCACCTGGTGTGAAAAAACCGACCTGTTTGGCAAGGAAAGGGAATACTGCCACTGTTTCTTCGGTATCGGCGATGAAAGCGCCCTGGCATTTTTCCAGTTTGCCAATTCAGATGATGATGCCGAATTCAATCCGGCGGACAACGCCATTTCCGGATTCCGCCATATCGCTCTGAAAGTGGAGCAGGACCATCAGGATGAACTGATCCAGAAGGTCAAGGATGCGAACTACCCTCAGGATAAATGGTATTTCCTGGAGCATGGCTACTGCCATTCCCTGTACATCATTGATCCTGATGGACTGATCGTTGAATTCTGCACAGATCACCCTGACGTGGACAAAATCAATGCTGAGCAGCTGGGCAAATGCCACGACGAGCTGAAACGCTGGCTTGGCGGTGATCACACACCGAACAACGAGCAGTATCACCGCGATTAGGCTGTCTGATCCCGCGTTTCCGACAATAGCGGAAAACCAACGCAACCGAACAAACCCGGCCTGGCTCTCCAGGCCGGGTTTTTTTTGCACTGGACAGTCGTGCAATAAATGTGGAACTTGATGTTGATTAGGCTAATTAAGCCTTCCAAGTCATTGAGTTATGGTAAATTATTCGGGCATTTTCAAATGCATATTCATGATTTGAAAATATGATACAGTGTGTCACCGGCAACATTCGGCGCCAGGAAAATTGGTCATATATAGCTGACAATTCAAGTCGAATCCTGCCAGAAGAACACATAAGAATTGGCAATACATTTAAGGGAAAACGCATATACCGGCAGTTAATAGACGTGCTGGTGCCTGTAACAGTAAATCGGCTGGAGTCATCACTCATGTTTCAACGCGTAATCAAAGCTCTGACAATCTCTTTAGGTCTGTTGTTTGTCATCAATACAGCAGTAGCCCAGGAAGGGCACCCGCTCAAGGGTTCCTGGATCGGGGAATGGTCAGGGAACAAAGCCCTTGGAGAATTTGTACTGGTGGTCATGGATTGGAATGGCAGTGAGGTCACCGGCATGATTAACCCAGGCACTGACAATCTCGAGATAGAAAGCGTCGAGCTTGATCCCAGTGACTGGACCGTGGAAATCAAGGCCGGTGATTACACCATCAATGCCAAAATCGAGAGTCTGGAATTGCCTTCACGCTCACTCGTTGGCTCATGGAAAAGCCGCGGTGGACGCGGGGATTTTGAAATCGTCAGACAGTAAAACCTCACAGTTGCGGAATTAGTAAACATGAAAGACTTGAAAAAAACAGGTTCTTTGAAATGTCTGGCTGCAGCTGTGGCATTGCTCGCGGGAAGTTCAGTACAGGCCCATCATCCCATAGCGGCAAAATTCGATCCTGCAGAAGACATGCACCTAGAAGGTGTGGTGACCAAAGTAGACTGGCGCAGTCCGCATGTTCATATTTTCATGAACGTCAAAAACCGCCGGGAAGTGGTCAACTGGGCTGTCGAGCTTGAAAATCCCATGATCCTGTCCAGCAACGGCTGGACTGAAGACAGTCTCAAACCGGGAGATGCCATATCCGTTGATGGCATTCGTGCACGCAACGGCAGTCGGCAATTATGGGGAGAGGATATTTCCCTGACAGCCACTGGCCGGGAAGTTTACAGTGTCAGCGACATGGCGCCTGCCAAGCCGTTGTCTGCCAGGCCAACCCCAAGATGGCCCGAAGATAACAAACCCGTACTGGGTGCCATGCCGGGTGGCGGAGCAGGGGGGTTATGGAGCTACCCCACCAAAACTGTCCTGATGGAAGACGGCGTTGACGTTGTGACCGATGAATACGGGCAGTTGGCGAATGTCCGTGATGCAGCCAAAGTGGCCCCCATGCAGGAATGGGCTCTGGCCCGTTATGTCCATCGCCAGGAGAGACATCTTCAGGATGATCCCATGTACCTGGACTGCAAACCGCCGGGTGGTCCCCGTCAGTTTCAGTCGGATCTGGGCTTCCAGCTGATCGAAGACAAGGCTAACGAGCGGATTTTTGTTTTGCTGGGAAGCGGCAACAGAAATTACCGGATCATTTATCTTGATGGTCGTGACCCTGTCGGCAATGTCGGCGGCGATGATGATAATCCACTGTTTTACGGACGGTCCATTGGGCGCTGGGAGGGGGATACCCTCGTGGTGGATACAACCGGTTTCAACGAAGGTTTCTGGTTCACCAACGGTGGCCTGCCACATACCAACCTGCTTTCCATGGTGGAGAAATTCACCAGAACAGATTTCGATACCCTGCAATATGAAGTAACTATCGATGACCCCGGAGCCTATACCAGACCCTGGTCTGCCAGCTGGGAATTCAGCTGGCTGGGCGGGCAGGAACTCCCATTTTCATTATGCCAGCACAACAGGCAGTAAACCGAGGAAACGTACGATGAAACATCTGTTGAAAATTGTTCTGTCTGCATCTTTGCTTTTTGCAGGCAGTCTGTATGCCCACCATTCCTTCGTCGCTGAATTCGATGCCAACAAACCCATCAATCTTCAAGGTATCGTGACCAAAGTCGAGTGGACCAATCCCCATGTGTGGATCTACCTGAACGTCAAAAATGAGGAAACCGGTGAAGTGGTTAACTGGGGTGCTGAGTTGGGACCACCACATGGTTTGCAGCGTCGTGGCTGGAGACGCAATACCCTGACCATCGGTACACCAATCTCCGTTGATGGCTTTCTGGCTCGCAATGGCAGTCCACGGGTCAACGCCCGCAGTGTGACACTTTCCTCTACAGGCAGTTCACCGGGACAGACCCTGGATGCTGAATCCAGTATTGGCAGCGGCCAGCAGTAATTCAAATCGGGTCTTGTTGCTAGACTGATTTACACAGGAGGCAAAAACGTGCTTTCGAATAAAGCTAAATCTTCCCTGGCGGTAATCGCACTGGTTCTAGGGTTTAATGCCGGTGTTGGCGCCCAGCCTGGTGTCGAGGCGGAAGAGAATTTTGGTCCGGCTCCACGCAATGCCAATGGAAGGGTAATGCTTGGTGGCGCCACCATGGTAGACAAAGGTGTCTGGACACCCATGTTCAGTATTTTTGACCCTGTGGCGCCGCTGGATGTTGTTCCATTCCAGCCGTGGGCGAAAGCACTTTATGACGATCGCGACACCAAGGAACTGGAACCGCATGCACGCTGCAAGGCTTCAGGCGGTTCACGTCAATTCCTGACACCTTACGGAGTTGAGTTTGTCGAAATCCCGGCACTCAATCGTCTGTTCATTTTCGATATTGGCGGACCTCATACCTATCGGGTCGTCTACATGGATGGTCGCTCCCATCCGGCTGATCTTGAGCCAAGCAACTATGGCCATTCCATCGGCTGGTGGGAAGGGGACACGCTGGTGATTGATACCGTCGGGTATAACGAGGATTTCTGGTTTGGTCGCCGTGGTCTGCCGCACACTGACCAGTTGCACACCATTGAACATTTCACCCGCTACAACTCTGATCGCATCGATTATAAAATCACCGTGGATGATCCCGGTGCCTACACAGGCATCTATACCGGCGGTTTCAACCTGCGCTGGCAGGAAGATCAGGAACTGTTCGAATATATCTGCCAGCAGGCCAATTACGCGGCAGAATTGATGGTCGGTCAGGGCGCGGATAATGTTGATCGCAGCAGCCCAATAGTTCCCTGAGTGATCAGAGTCATCACCATATAACAGATGTAACAAGACATAGCATAAAAAAACCGGAGCCTTGCTCCGGTTTTTTTATGCGGTTGTATTTTCAGGCTTTACTTTACTGGTGACAGTTGCCTGACATCAGCAGCACATACAATGGCATTGTCCTGCTCGTAGCGTTCGTGATTGTGAGCAAGGGTGGACTTGTCATAGACATAATTCACCATCATGCCGAAGCTTTGCTTGAGGCCGTTATCTGAGGGGTCAGCAAGCCAGTTGATACGGGCCAGTGTCGCGCCATTGCCCAGATGGAAACGGGCCACCGGACAAGCAGGCTTTTCCCGGCTTTTGGCCTTTAGCAAATAGTAGGCGCAGATTTGCATCATCTGTTTTTTTATCTCGGGATCATCAAGACGTTCCTGGGAGGGAGTCTGCAGTAGCAGTCTGATCTGCTCACGCCCCTCGTCACTCACAAACTCCAGTTCATCCAGCGCGGTTTTCAGCCAGGCGGTGAAACGGGGCAGTGGAGACAATGTTGAGTAGGTCTTCATCGTTGGCATTTCCCGCTCCAGTTTCTCAACAACCTGTTTGATCAGCAGGTTGCCAAAGGAAACGCCACGAAGACCGGTCAGGCAGTTGTTAATGGAATAGAAGATAGCCGTTGTGTATTTTGAGTCCGGTTCATGGTTGACCTCTTCTGTTAAAAGGTCAGTCACATTGCTGCTGATTTCATTGGTGAGGGCAACTTCGACGAAAATCAGCGGCTCATAGGGCATGACCGGATGGAAAAAACCAAAACAGCGGCGGTCTTCTTCCAGGCGGCGCCTGAGATCCGGCCAGCCCATGATTTCATGAACTGATTCGTATTCAATCAGTTTTTCCAGGACGACTGCAGGCGTTTCCCAGTCAATGCGCTTGATTTCGAGAAAGCCCCGGTTGAACCAGGACTTGAACAGGTGCAGCAGGTCGCTGTCCACACTTTCCAGTTCGGGATGCTGCCGAATAATATCCAGAATGTCCTCGCGCATGGCGATGAGCATCTCGGTGCCCAGTGGCGCCATGTTGAGTGCCCTGAACAGTTCCATACGTCGTGATTCACTCGCTGCATGCAGGGCCTGCATTGAGGCTTCAGAACTGTCCTTCTGGTAGTGTTTGATGGCCTGGTTTATTTCCTCCGGATCAGCACTCTGTTCGGAAGCCAGGAACTGGAAAAACTCTATTTTTTCCTCTGGCGTAAATTTGTTATAGGCAGACAGGATTTCCTCTGCCAAGGCAACAGATGAGGCCTCACCCTTGAGGTTGAGCAGAGCCTGGCAGAGCTTGCTGATCTGACCGGTTTTCGGCACATTGTTTTTCGAATACAGATTTTCCAGGGATTCAAGGCCCAGGCTGGAGAGTTTCTTGACCAGATTTTTGATCGATACAGCTTTCATGGAGGATGCTCGGATAACAGAAGACGTCTTGGCTTGAATGTGCGAAACCTGACAAGATGAAAGGCATGCAATGAGACTTTTATATCATGAAATTTGATGGTCAGCCATGCCCATTATTTTGACTTTACATCAGCAATGGCAACCGTCAGGATGGCTGGGATAGAATTTCACGAATTAACAAACAGCTTCAAAGGTAATTGGCATTGTCTTATGTATTTCCCCCATCAAGTGTTCCTGGCGTTCCCGTAGCTGGCTCGGAGGACGTTTTTCCTGTTCATCGAATTTACTGTGTCGGAAAAAACTATGCTGAACATATTCGCGAGATGGGCTCTGATCCCCAGCGCGATCCTCCCTGTTTTTTCATGAAACCGGCAGATGCTATTGTCACTGGCCAGCATGTTCCTTATCCGCCTGGTACCAGAAACTATCATTACGAAACCGAGCTCGTACTGGCAATAGGCAGGGAAGGGCGCGATATCACTGAAGAGCATGCCCAGGAGTACATTTACGGGTATGCCGTGGGTTTTGATATGACCCGTCGTGATCTTCAGCAGGCTTCCGGCGGCCTGGGTCATCCCTGGGATACCGGTAAGGGCTTCGATCATTCAGCGCCGATTTCGGCAATACACTGCGTCGCTGATGTGGGCCATATTGATACTGGACGTATTTCCCTGCAGGTGAATGGTGCCATCCGCCAGGATGCGAATATCAGTCATATGATCTGGAAAAACCGTGAAATCATTGCCGCATTATCCAGACTTTACCTGCTCAAACCTGGCGACCTCATTTTCACTGGCACGCCTGCCGGGGTAGGGGCTGTAGTACCCGGCGACAAACTGGTTGCCAGTGTAGAAAGTCTGGGCGAGCTGAGCATCGAAATAGGGCAGCCGGAGGCGTAGCCCTGCAGGGTGCAAGCCGGATATTGCATGCCATCCATGTCGTCCAATTCATCACTCTCGCAGCAGCCTCTCTGGAAGCAGGTGTTGCTCAACAAGCGCATGCTGGTATGCGTCTTCCTGGGCATGGCTTCCGGCATGCCCCTGTATGTACTTGTCCAATTGGTACCGGGCTGGTTACGTGACCAGGACGTTGATCTGAGCACCATTGGGTTGTTTGCAATACTCACGCTGCCCTATAACTGGAAGTTTCTCTGGTCGCCCCTGATTGATCGATACAGTCTTCCCTTCCTTGGCCGTCGTCGAGGATGGATTTTCCTCATGCAATTCTTTCTCCTGCTAAGCATCGCCGGATTCGGCACGATAGACCCGGCCGTTAATATCCGTCCGGTAATCTGGTTCGTTTTTGCCACAGCAATGTTCAGTGCCACTCAGGATATTGTGATTGACGGTTATCGACGTGAGCTGCTGCCGGATAACGAACTGGGGCTGGGAAATTCCATCCATGTGAATGCCTACAGGATTTCCAGTCTTGTGCCAGGATCACTGGCCTTCATTCTTGCTGATCAGATGCCCTGGTCTGTGGTGTTTATGGTAGTGGCCGCCTTCATGGTCATTGGTATGCTCTCAACAATCTGGATGCCTGAGCCGGATGAAAGTATCGAGGCCCCGACATCTTTGAGGGCCGCCATTGTTGAGCCCTTTGTAGAGTTTTTCAGCCGCGGAACATTCGGGTCAGCCATCCTGATTCTGCTTTTCATCATGCTCTACAAGCTTGGAGACAATATGGCTGTTGCCCTGCAAACCCCTTTTTTCCAGGATATGGGATACAGCCTGTTTCAGATCGGGACAGTGGCCAAGTTTGCCAATCTCGGCGCGTCAATTGCCGGAGCCTTCGTGGGCGGAATTGTCATGCTTAAAATTTCGATCAATCGTGCGCTCTGGATATTCGGCGCAGTTCAGATGACTTCCATTCTGGGTTATGCCTGGCTTTCCACCATAGAGGCAAACGTCTACGCGTTGTTTGTCACCACGTCGTATGAGTACTTTGGTGTGGGACTTGGCTCTGCTGCCATTGCTGCATTCATGGCCAAGCATACGAGCAAGCAATTCTCGGTGACCCAGTTGGCTCTCCTGTTCAGCATTGTTACCGTAGCCCGTACCTTTGCCACCGCCACTACCGGCTTTATTATCGAGGCGATTGGCTACACCCAGTTTTTCCTGGTGTGTTTCCTGCTGGCCATTCCCGGTATGGTGCTGCTGGTCTGGGTTGCTCCCTGGAATCCGGCTGTTGCAGAGAAGTGAATTTTTTCTTGATCAGGTCATGACATGATCCCCAGACGTGAATTCATAAAAACAGCGGGCATCTCTCTGCTGCCCTTGTCCGGCTGTACCACACCTGCTCTGGATGCTGATGGTCTTGATGGGATTCGTATCAGCGGGGTGGAATTGCTGCCGGTCAGGGCCACATACCGGACCGTGTGGCTCTTTGTAAAACTGCACACCAGCAACGGGTTGACCGGAATCGGTGAGGCATCTGATGCCTTCGGGTTTGCCAACACCACGCGGGATAATGCAGCGACCATGCAGGCTGAACTGAACGCCTTTTATGAATTGCTCAAGAATCAATCCCCTTTCAGTATCCAGGCGTTTCGGATGCAGGGCAGGGCGCGTGCTGCCCGCGGGCTTGTGTCTGCCACCGCCTTTTCAGCCCTGGAGCAATGCCTGTGGGATCTGGCAGGCCAACTGCTGGATGTCCCTGTTTACGAGTTGTTCGGGGGTAAGGTGCGCGACAGTGTACCGCTGTATGCCAATATCAATCGGGCCACCAATCCGAGATCACCGGCTGGTTTTGCCGAGTCTGCCCGGCGGGCCTATGCAGATGGATTCAGGGCCATGAAGGCCGCACCGTTCGATAACTACCCTGTCAATGGCAGCAAGGCAGACCAGGAAGCCCACATCGCCGGAGGCGTTGAAGCCCTCTTTGCCATGCGTGAAGCCGTTGGCAATGAGGTAGCCCTGATGGTGGATTGCCACAGCTTTTTCTCAATTTCACAGGCCGTTTCTGTAGCGGAGCAGCTCGAACCCGTTAACCTCACCTGGTATGAGGAGCCTGTTCCGCCTGATCATGTGGATTCCACCATCACCATCAAGGAAGGGATAGTCCAGCCCATGGCGGGTGGTGAACTCCTTTTCGGGCTGGAAGGTTTCAGACCGCTGATACAACGCCAGGCTTTTGATGTGATCATGCCGGATGTAAAACATTGCGGCGGCCTGCAGGAAATGCTGCATATCGGGGCATTGGCAGAGACTGAAAATATCCAGGTAGCCCCGCACAATCCCAGCGGTCCTGTGTCAACAGCGGCAGGGGTGCAGGTGGCTGCAGCCATGCCCAATTGCAATTATCTGGAACAGCAATATGGCGAGGTGGATTGGCGTTCGGGAGTGCTTGTCCCGGGTGAAAGCTTTGTTGATGGCAGGATCAGCGTACCAGATGCCCCGGGCCTGGGGGTAAGGCTGGATGAACAGGTTATTGCATCCAATCGTTTACCGCTATAGTCAACGTCATGTTTTCAGATGACCGGATTTCACCCACAGCAGGGTGTCTTCCAGCATGACCGGACAATGCCGGCTCCCGGGAGGATAGCGTACCCAGGTGCCGGGACCATAATTGCCGAATTCATCTGAAAATCCGCCCTTGATGACAAATATTTCTTCGCCGCCTTCATGGAGATGTTCAGGTCCTTCAACCCCTTTTGGCAGATCAACCATCACCACCTGTTCGCTGCCGAACCGATGCAGTATCAACACCCTGATACCCCGATCAATGTCCTGCCAGGTCGCCTTGTCGGTTTCGATAGCCAGCCTGGTGGTATCTTCAGGATCCATCTGGTGAAGCTTGACCAGAATGGTGCATCCGGATTTGCTGAAGGGGGCATGTTCAAAACCCATGGGATTGCGGAAATAGGTGCCGGCATGAAAATCGCCGGTTTCGTCTGAAAAGGTGCCTTCGAGCACCAGGATTTCTTCACCCAGGGGATGATTATGCCCTCTGAAACTGGCACCGGGATCATATCTGACAATACTGGTGGCGTGGCCCCGTTCAGCTTCTTCGCGGGCCAGGGGTTTACGCCAGACCCCGGTTGCGGGGCTGGGTATCCAGTCCATCTGCGAGGTGTCGATGGCTACGAGCTTGTTAAAATCCATATTCAGCATTGGCTTTATTCCTGTTCAAATACAATACGGCCGCCAACCATGGTCATGGTTGGGTTTATCCAGAAAATGTCCTCGACGGGTACGGTGAGGTAATCCCTGTCCAGAACGACAAGGTCGGCAAACTTGCCGGCCTCCAGTGAGCCCATGTTGTCCTCCTGGAAAAACATCCAGGCATTGCTACGAGTGTGGGCGATCAGGGCCTCTTCCCTTGTCAGGGTTTGTTCCAGCACTTTTTTGCCGGCAATGTCCTGGCCGCTTACTGCCCAGCCCAGCGTGATGAAGGGCTGGTAATGGGAAACCACCGTAGAGTCTGTACCCAGACCGAATACAATTGAGCTGTCGGCGATGTCTCGAAAGGGAATCGGTACGCCGCCATTCATTGCGGCACCATGTACAGCCAGTGTCATGCCAACTTTTTTAGCTCGGTTGATACTTTCGGGCGTGATGTCATACACGTGAGCCAGTGTCCAGCGAAGCTGGTCCATGGGTATGGTTTGATTGAGGCTTTCAAACCGGTCAAGCAGATCCATGACTGACCAGTTGCTCATGGTGTGCTCATGAATATGCCAGCCGCCTTGGGCGGCAGCTGTCGCGATTTTCATGAGATTGCTCATGGTCTCCTCAGGCCAGGGGCCGTTCTGGCTGGGGAAGTCAAAGAAGGGCAGGTAAATATGCTCGCCAAGTCCGAATTGGCCATAATTGCCATCGAAGGTATCAGGCTGGCTGGCTTTGATCAGGGATACACCGGCATCGGCTGCAGCGGGATCAGTGGCTTCATAGGTCAGAGTGTGCCAGATGCGCAGGGGTAATGGTCCAGCAGCCGCACGATCTTCCAGCACAAAATCTTCGCCTTCAGGTCCTCGCCCCAGGCTGTACAGAGCCGTCAATCCGTAACTGTTCAGGGTGTGCATGAAGTCCGTCAGATTTTGCTCAAGCTGTTCAGGGGACGTGGGTGCAATTTGCTGAACCAGGCTGCCATAGGGAGGCTGGAAAGTGGCAAGTCCCTGGGCAGGATGCCGGGCCCCGTCGGCAGGATCCAGCCCTATCGCCTCCAGGGCAAGTGAATTGGCATAAACCAGGTTATAGCGCTCCTGGAGAAACAGAGGGTTGTCAGGTGACACACGATCAAGTTCCTCCAGTGTAAAACCACCGGGTTGGTCGGCGAATTGTTCCGGATACCAGCCGCCCTGGGTTAACAGCCACTCGCCGGGAGGGAAGTCCTCTGCCTTGGCTGCAAGAAGCGCCAGGGCCTGGGCACGGGAATTGATACCGTCAAGCCGGGCCTGGCGATGCCAGCGTTGTACTGCACGCAGGAAGTGAAAGTGGTTATCGATCAAGCCGGGGATAACGGTGGCACCTTCCAGGTCGATGACTTTGGTGCTGGCAGTGGCCAGTGCTGAAACCTCAGCATTATTTCCGGTAGCCAGTATCCGTTCACCACGAATGGCCAAGGCTTCGGCAATGGTGAAATCAGCATCGGTCGTGAGGATTTTGCCATTGACCAGAATTGTGTCAGCGGTTTGTGAGAACAGTGTCGCAGGCAGGCCCAACCCGAACACCGTCAGTATTATCCTGATAAATCCTTGCATTGGAGTCTCCTCTGTTGCGCCTGGCATAGGGCGTTTCCGGCTGGTAAACAGGACCGGCCAATTGCCCGTTTTCTGCCACAATTCGGGCAGTGAATTACCACGTTGTACTGGTTAAATATGCCTGTTGACGGAGGTAAAGTCATGATATTCAAAGAACGAAAAATTCCCAGGCACCTGATCATCCAGGAAGAGTATGAGTTGAGAAAACGACACGGGACAAAACCTTTTCGGGTCGTTTTTTTCTTGCTGGTCGTGATTACGCTCACATATGTGGCTGCCAAGGGTTTCAACACTTTTTGAAAAGATCTGTGCTTGTACAGGATAAAAAATCAGGCAATAAAAAAGCCGGCTCCAAGCCGGCTTTTTCTTGTGACAAAAAACTCAGTCTTCGCTGTTGTAGGTATCCAGACCAGGCTTGAGTTTCTTGTCATCCAGGAAGGCCTTCATGGCGCCGCTGCGGAATTCACCGCCGCTGCGGTGCAGTGAACCATCGGACTTGGCGTAGATGTAGTCATTGGCTGTTTCCCAATCCATGTAGCGCACCCGCTTGAACACTTCCTTGGCTGAACGCAGGACTACGGGGTCTTTCTTCATGATTTCTTTCGCCAGTTCCAAAACTCGCGCCTTGAGCTGGTCATGGGGTACGGATTCGTTGACCAGGCCCATCTCGGCAGCTTTCTGACCCTTGAAGGTTTCGCCGGTCATGATGTAGTACAGGGCATTGCGCTGGCCCATGGTGTCGGCGACAGACTTGGTGACATTGCCGCCTGGCAGGATGCCCCAGTTGATTTCAGACAGGCCGAAAGTGGCATCATCGGAAGCAATAGCCAGGTCACAGGAGGTCAGGGGCGTGAAGCCGCCACCGAAAACCCAGCCATTGACCATGGCGATGGTGGGCTTGGCAAAATAACGCAATTTGACCTGCTGCCAGGCAGCGGCCTCTTCACGAATACGCATTTTGAAAATATCACCTTCGTTGTCGGTTTCCCGGAAATATTCCTTCAGGTCCATACCTGCTGACCAGGCGGCACCGCGACCTGTCAGTACCACGACTTTGCAGCGATCATCCATTTCCAGGGCGTGCAGGGTGGCATACATTTCCCGATTCAGTGTCGGACTCATGCAGTTTTTCTTGTCCGGGCGATTGAAAAAGACAAACGCTATATCGTCTTCAAATTCAACATCAACGGTATTGCCCCAGGGCTCATTGGGTGTACTCATGCTCACTTCCTAACTTAGTGCTTGTGTAATTATTGATAAGGGGATTGTCTTCTCAAGACCTGGCCCGGTTTCAGCGTCAGTTTGAATACTCCGTTCCGTCTTCAGTACGAATGGACCTGAGAAAAAATTTGGTGGGGTCTTCCAGCAGGGGGGATCCGACAGCATGTACCTGGGAACCGGGTTTCATCATTTCTGGGCGAATACCATTTCTTACCATCATGTTGGCAGGTGCACCTTCAATGAAATGAATGATCTCTTCCTCACCATTGGCATTGATGACTTTCAGGGTCATTTCGATATGGGGATTCCTGAATTTCAGCGTATCCACAACACCGTCGAAAGGTATCTGGGTCTCAAAATCGTAAATAGCAAAGGAATGATGGGCGATGACTGGCGCGCTAATGATCATAGCTGCCAGTAATGCTATGTTTTTTAAGGAAATTTTCATTTAAGGCAAATAAAAACAGTTCACAATAAAGACGAAATTGTAACACAGTCTATTTTCCGCCAGCTACCTAATAAATAAGGCCAGATTTTCTGGCGAGCCGTTCATTACAGGACTATGTTGGGTACACAGGGTCAGTGATGTCAGGAAAAGCATTGTGTCAGAGCACTTGTTCAGGCAGGAAGCCGTAAATTGCCGCCAGGAGGAAAGGTTGTGGGGACATGGCCTGGTTGGAACAGCACCGGCTCACGGTGTGGTGACGGGTGTGCTGCTGTCCCTTTTTATCATGGTACTGCTGTTTCTGCTGACAGGAGAGTATCGAAGAAAGGTCGTGGTAACCGGCACACTTGTGCCGGATAAAGGTGCAGTACAGGTCAGGTCTCCGGCCGATGGGATGGTGGAGCAAGTGTTGGTCGGCCTGGGTGACCGGGTGGGCAAGGGGGATACTGTACTGCGGCTGTGGACAGGTACCGGGCAGGTTCATGGTGCCAGACCGTCAAACAGACTGCTGAAGGAAAACGGGGAGCAGACACGGCTTATCCGTCAGCAGCTCAAGGACCTGATTCTGGTAACCGGGTTGAAACGAAAAGCGTTACTGGAACAGCAGCAAAATCTTGAAAGCAGGCAGACCGGGCTGGAGTCGCTGGCCAGGGATGAAGCCCGGGTACTGGCCCTGTTTGAACAGAAATTCCGGCGGCTGGCGAGTCTGCAGGATAGCGGTTTTGTTTCACGCTCGGACTTGGAATCGGCACATGTGGATCTGTTGAAACAACAGGGACGACTGGGGCAGATTCAGCTGCAGCAAAATGAAAATGCCGCTGCACTTGACGAGATCAATGACAATCTGGGGCTGTTGGACGTGGAAACCAGAGATCAGGAAGGGCGCCTTAACCGGTCGCTTTCCGAGTTGCGTCAGGAAAAGGTGCGCATTGAGGCAGGCAGTTTCCAGGAAGTGATATCTCCAGTAGCCGGCACTATAGCCGAGATTGGTTACAGTCCGGGTCAGGCTGTTATAAACAGGCAGGCTCTGGTGACCGTGATTCCGGAAGGTGCCACGTTGGAAGCTGAACTGTATGTTCCTTCGAGGGCCTCCGGATTCCTGAAGGCTGCCATGCCTGTCAGCCTGCGCCTGGATGCCTTTCCCCACCAGAAATTTGGTCAGGTTGGTGGCACTGTGGGCAGGGTTGCTGGCGCGATAACGATGCCCAATGAGATTTCCCGAGCCGGCAGTGAGACCGAACCCTATTACAGGGCGACGGCCATTCTCGACAGTCAGTCGATCCAGGCCTGGGGAGAGGAATTTGCGTTTCGAGCCGGGATGCGTCTTGAAGCAGATATCCAGTTGGAAAGCCGTACCTTGCTGGAATGGCTGCTCGAGCCGCTGTTTATCAGGAGACGTGGGGTTTGAGGATACCGGCATTCTCCATGGGACGGTTGCCTGTCATCCTGCAGGCAGAACGCAGCGAATGTGCATTGGCCTGCCTGGCCATGGTGCTTGTCTATCATGGGCACAATATAGCCATGCATACCTTGCGGGCACGCTGTCATATTTCGGTTTACGGGAGTTCCCTGAAAACGGTTCTTGGACTGGCTTCGGAGCATGCCCTGGCCGCCCGGCCGCTACGACTGGACCTGGCAGAATTGAAACAGTTGTCGCTGCCGGCAATTTTGCACTGGAAACTGGATCACTTTGTCATTCTGAAGAAAGTCAGCAGGACAGGCCTTGAGATTCATGATCCTGCGGCTGGATTCAGGCAAGTGGGCTGGCAGGAAGCAGGCGGGAGTTTTACGGGAGTTGCTGTCGAACTGACACCCACGGATAAATTCATTCGAAACGATCAGCCTGAGCATTTGTCGCTGGCCCAGCTATGGCACTGCACCAACGGTTTTGGTTCCTGGTTTCTTCAATTGCTTGCGCTGTCCCTGTTGCTTCAGGTCTTTGCCCTGACGATGCCGTTTTATACACAGATTATTCTGGATGATGTACTGCTCAATGGTGACAGGGAACTTCTGACATTACTGGCATCAGGCTTTTTTCTACTGGTGGTGTGTCGACAGGTGACTGACTGGCTGCGTGGGCGAATCATTTTGTACCTGGGTAGCCAGGTGGGATACCGCTTTGCCACCCGGTTATGCCGCCATTTACTTGGCCTGCCCCTGACGTTTTTTTCCCGCAGGCATATCGGGGATATTGTTTCCCGTTTTGGATCGCTGACGGCCGTCAGGGATTTCCTGTGTTCCGGTATGGTGGAAGCGTTTATTGATGGCCTGATGGTAATTGGGGCCATGGTGATGATGCTGTGCTACAACGGTCCCCTGTCCCTGATTTCCATGGTTGCAGTTCTGCTATACGCACTTGTTCGGCTGCTGGCATATACCCCCATGCGCTACAGGCAGCAGGAGTGGCTCAATGGCAGAGCGGCTGAGAATACCTACTTTCTGGAAAATATCCGCGCCATCCAGGATATCAAATTATTCTCTCGTGAACCTCTGCGCCTGTCCGGTTGGCAAAACCAGTTTGCGACTGCCCTGAATGGGGAAATAAAAACAAAGACTCTTGGCCTGCACGTGCAACTGCTACAGGGTTTGTTGACAGGATTGACGAACATCCTGCTGCTGTTCATGGGGGCGCGGGCTGTCATGGAAGGGGAGTTGTCAGTGGGTATGTTGCTGGCGTTCATCAGTTTCAAGGATCATTTCTACCGAAGTGTATTTTCCCTGCTGGATAAATATTTTGAATACCGTCTGCTGGATGTACATCTCGACAGGCTGTCTGATATTGCTTTTGCCCAGGCCGAGGTTGAGCAGATCGGGATTGGGCATCCTGTCTTACCCGGGACGGCGGAACTGCTGGTCAGTCTGCAGAATCTTGGTTATGGCTATGAGCCCGGACAACCGCTGCTTTTTGATGAGGTCAATCTGCAGCTCACCGGTAAACAGAAGGTTGCCATCATTGGTCCTACAGGGTGCGGTAAGTCGACTCTGTTGAAAATCATTGCCGGTCTGGTCATGCCAGCAAAAGGACAGATGCTGGTGAATAACGCGGTTCTTGTTTCCGACAGATTGTCTGGCTACCGCTCAGCCATTGCCGCGGTTATGCAAAATGACACGCTTCTGAGCGGTACTGTCCTGGAAAATGTGACTTTCTTTGATGAATCACCGGATCTGGACAGGTTCCATGAGGCCATTGAGCAGGCAGCCCTGAGTGAAGAACTGGCACGACTGCCGATGCAGTATTTCACTATGGTTGGCAGCATGGGCGCGGCGTTGTCAGGCGGGCAGATTCAACGCCTGTTGCTGGCGCGTGCCTTGTACAGGCAGCCCAGGCTGCTGATTCTGGATGAGGCCACAAGCCATCTGGATGTCCTCACCGAGTCACGAGTTACGCAGGCTGTGAAGCGTCTTGGCATTCCCTGTGTGATGGTTGCTCATCGACCTGAATCGGTCATGACAGCAGACCGGATTTACTGGCTGGACCAGACAGGTTTGCACCAGGTGACCCATGAACAGTTTGCTGCGCTGATATCGGACAAAAAGAACAGTGATGTCATAACAATATGACTTTATTGAACTTTTTTTCATGTCGGGGTTCAACATGTTGAAAAATGTGCTAGATTTGCCTGGCCTGTTCAGGGAAGAACGGGTTTCCCTCACCATGAAGTACCAGCACCGCAGCTCACCTGATCTTTTATCCAATTTCCCTAAATCCGGCCTGGCAGCTGATAGCCCGGATGATGTAATTTGCGGACTGCTGCCTGTTATTGTGATCAAAGTTTTTTACAATGCTCCTCAACTGTTTTCTTTTCAGGTTTCGTCCCATGAATAAACTGTCCAGCCGGCACCTGTGGTGGCTTTTACTCATTTACCTGTTTTCCGGCTCCCTGTTCGGACAGGCAATCAGCACCTCGGCAATCTATCGCAATGAAGACATAGGCGTTCGTGCCGCTTTTTTACCCACATGGCAAATTGTGACGAGCCGCGAGCAGGCGCCGGATGTGTTGAAACCCAATTTTCCGGCAAACAAGGGACCAAATGATTCTCCATTATTCATAGGTATACATGACAGTGGTCAGCTGTATATCAGGCTGCTCACCGAGACCTACTTTGATGATCTGGAGGCATATGGCAGTGTAATGGCAGCCGGGGTAGTCAGTCAGGGACTGGAGGTACTGTCCGTGAAACTGGCACAGGATGAATCCGCACTTGAGATGAGCTACCGCCATCCACAGCTGGGTCTGCGTTTTCTTGAGCGGGTGGCCTTGCTGGCAGACAGCCAGGTCATTCGGATGGCCATCTGGACCTCAGACAATGGCTGGAATGATTTTTCCCGTGATATAGCAAGTGCATTTTCAAAGATTGAGCTGCTGGATGCTGTCAAGGCCCAATCCGGCTGGCAGCCATTGTGGGCTGATCTTGAGCAGCGTTTGCCCGGCGAAAATCTGCCTGGTATCAGTATTGCATCCTCCAGACCTTCACCCGGTACGCCGCAGCAATGCCCTGATCCATCCTCATCCATGTTATGGCAGGTGGATAGCGAAGCTCTCCAAAGCAGGGGGGTGGAGCTGTACCTGTTCGGCGCCATTCATGTGGGCAAGCCGGATTTTTACCCACTGCCCGATGAAATAGAGGAAACCTTCCTGGGGGCCGATTACCTGGTGTTTGAAGTGGATCCGACAACTGCCGAACAGCCAGAGGTAATCCGTACCATGCAGGCAAAGAGCATGCTGCCACAGGGCCAGAGCCTGGAAGATGTCGTCTCGGCGCAAGTCATCACGGATTTCAGGCGCTTGCTGGGCAATATTGGTCTGCCAGCGGAAAACTTCATGGGTATGCAGCCGTGGTTTGTCACACTGATGCTGACCGGACTGCAAATGAATGCCATGGGGTATCTGCCTCAATATGGCCTGGAAAGTTATTTTCTGTCCCGCAAGCCTGCAGCAACCACTATTCTTGAACTTGAATCCATCCAGCAGCAGATCGGATTCCTGCAGGCGCTGAATGCGGAATCCTACCTGGCGTATACCATCAAGTCGTTTGAAAGTGGTTCGGAAGAAGTCGAGAACCTGATTGCCGCCTGGAAGTGTGCTGACAAGGGGCCTCTGGCCGACATGCTGTTTGCAGATTTTGATGATGACACCCTGTCTGCACAGGAAAAGGCAGATATGGATTATCTGATGGAGGCGCTGTACACCCGTCGCAATGTCGACATGGCTGCGGGGATTTCCGGTTTTGCCGATGCCCGTCCGGGCCGGTATTTTGTGGTGATTGGCTCAGCTCATCTGCTGGGCGAGCAAAGTGTCATCACCCATCTGCGCAATGAGGGGTTTTCGGTATCGCCGGTATCAATCAGTCCCTGATGTCCTGTTGATTCACGGGTCTGTTTTCCCCATAATGCGCGGCTGGTTTCACCCGTATGCTTTGCAATGCAGGGGAAACCGTTTACCATCGAAGCTGACCCGGCTGGCCGGGCTTGATTAATGGTATCTCTTGTCGGTCCCCTCGCAATGATAGGTTGTGAACCCCGTCAGGCCC
>CAZBBS010000051.1:8411-19532 GCA_964490145.1 uncultured Enterobacteriaceae bacterium | reverse complement strand
GCCTGACGTCCTGGAATGCCGGTGAAGATTTCCCCTCGCTGGGGATAGGCCACTTCATCTGGTATCGACAGGATCAGCAGGACATTTTCACGGAGAGTTTTCCGGATCTCATGACATTCATGGCTTCCCGGGGAATCGAAATCCCACGGTGGATTGCCTCATCAAATGGTGATGCCCCCTGGCAAAACCGGGAGCAGTTTCAGGCTGAATACCATCAGGAGCGACTATCTGAACTGCGTGATTTTCTCCTCCGGCACCGGCAGGCCCAAATGGCCTTTATCATCCAGCGCTTTACGGCATCACTGGGTGCCATCCTGGTTGAAACCGGCCCCGAATTGGAAGAGAAAACCCGGCTGGAGAATAATTTTTATGCCGTGGCCAATGCGCAGGTGCCCGCCGGCATGTACGCCCTGATTGACTATGTGAATTTCAAGGGCACAGGGGCTTCAGCCACGGAAAGCTATCGGGGACAGGGTTGGGGCCTCAGACAGGTCCTACTGAATATGGATGCCGGCCCCGAGCCGCTGGCATCCTTTGTAGAATCTGCGAAGAAAATGTTAACCCTGCGTGTGGCAAATGCCCCGGAGGATCGACAGGAACAACGTTGGCTGAAAGGCTGGCAAAACAGGCTGGATACCTATCTTGAACTTCCCGGGCTTCAGGATATACCCCACAGCCAGGACTAAAGTGATGACATACGAGCGTAAAAACATACAACAGATGAAGGCATACGTGCCCGGGGAGCAAATTGATGATCCCCGCACGCTGAAGCTGAATACCAATGAGAATCCCTATCCGGCAAGCCCCAGGGTCGCACAGGCACTCGCCTCGTGCGATGTCAGTCGTTTACGCCAGTACCCGCCCCCCACTGCACGCAGCCTGCAGGAGGCCATTGCCAGCAAGCATGGCGTTGACCGAAGTAATGTCATCGTGACCAATGGCGGTGACGAACTGCTGCGCATGACGATAGCCACCTTTGTGGAACTGGATGAAAACATCGCTGTAGCCAGGCCAACCTATACGCTCTATCAGGTTCTTGCTTCTGCTCATGGCTGCAACATGATTTCTTTCGAGCTCAATGATGACTGGACTCTGCCGCCCAACTACGGCGCTTTGCTGAACGAATCCGGGGCAAAACTGGCCTTCATTGTGAATCCCCATGCGCCTTCAGGCACCCTGACACCGATTTCCGTCATCGCAGATATCGCTGCGGCTTATAAAGGCGTGCTGCTGCTGGATGAAGCGTATATCGATTTCGTCGATCCCGAGCTGGCCTATGATTCAGCCAGCCTGGTCAGGGAATTTGATAACGTCATTATTTTGCGGACGTTCAGCAAGGGTTACTCTCTTGCAGGACTGCGCATGGCCTATGGCCTGGCTTCCCCTGCACTGATTGGTCCCCTGATGAAAACCAAGGACAGCTATAACACGGACTATATCTCACAGATCCTGGCAAAGGCCTCCATTGAAGACCAGGAATATGCCCGCCAGACCTGGCAAAACGTCAGGGAACAACGCGCACGAGTCACGGCGGCTTTGCGCCAGAGTGGTTTTGTGGTGCCTGACAGCCAGAGCAATTTTGTCCTGGCCACCGTCCCTCCTGGGAAATCTGCCGAGGATCTGTACCTGGCCCTGAAAAACCTTGGCATCCTTATTCGATACTTCAAGCAGGAAGACCGGCTCGAAGACAAGCTGCGGATCACGATTGGCTCAGCAGAGGAAAATACCCGCCTGCTGGATGCCCTGACCACAATGTTGTAAGCAGGAGTCAAACATGGCAAAAAAAATGCGTAAACGCACACGCAACCTGATATCCGGGATGCTTGTCGGGATTGCATCCATATTTGCCGTGATCAATTTTGCCGATATCCCGGCCGATGAGGTACAGGGATTTCTTGTTTCCACCCTGTTGTTTTTTGTCGGTATATTTTTGCTGGCCTTGTTTGCTGTCAGTTGCTTCAAGCTGCTGGGTTTTATCCCGAAAATGCTCTTTGGCGATGATGGGCAGGATGAGAAAAAAAAACCAGGGGCTCAGGATGATTCGCCACCCGATCCATCAGAAGACAGCAGCAGGGAATAAACCAGTCCGTCTTCACGACCAGTGTAAGCGGGATAATAGTCACGCCTGATGGCAATCTGGCTGAAACCGCTGGATTCATAAAGGGCGATTGCCGAAGCATTGGTAGCCCTGACTTCCAGAAATATTTTCACGACATCATTGCTTCTGGCCCGCTCAATGACATATTCAAGCAGCTGACGCCCAATTCCCTGCCGCTGGTAGGCCGGTCTGACGCTGATATTCAGCAGACTGCATTCATCAAGGACCGTTGACACAATAACGAAGCCGACAAGAATCTCGCTCCCTTCAAATTCCTTGATGGCAACCCAGCACTGGTGACCTGCTTTGATTCCTTCCTGGAACTGTAATATGGACCAGGGATGTGACTGGCAGTCCTGCTCAATACGCACGACACTTTCCAAATCTGTTTTTTCCATTACCCTGAAGATGAGATTGGCCATGAAAGGAACAAGGGATGCAGATTAGACTGAAAGTTTTCTGAGCAGCGACCACACTTCTTTTTTAAGTTGCGGATACTGCAGATACTCATCCAGGCTGCGGCAGTAGATAGTCTGCCATTGACCAGTTTCCAGTGTGGAGCGGTTTGATGAGCTTTCCCCGGCGTCCTCTGCATCTGTCTGGAACAGGGACTGCACAGCAGTCTCGCCCATGACCAGCAGGCTTTTAAATTGCCAGTCAGCATGTTTCTGCTCCAGAAAAGCTTTCAGGGCAATGGCCGCTGCTGCCCTGCTGTTATCAACATGGCCTCCCTGCACCATCGGCCAGCGAAAGGGCTTGTCATCTACCTGCATATGCTCATGCGAAATGGACATTGACCGCAGCATACCGGCCAGCAGATTACGATGGGCCTGTGCAAGATGCTGTGGTCCCAGATGGGGCATGACGTTCAACACGGCCAGGTCAGGATTGATACGAACGCACAGAAATTGCAGCCTGATTTCTTCCCGCTCGGCACGGGGCCCGACAGTAGTCAGCAATGAAGGATCCTCTGCCTCTGTCGTTACGCCGGTTTTTTTGGCTGTTTCCGGTTTTGCAGCTGGTGTAACAGGTTTTTGCCCAGGGTTTTGGGAATTACTCACTGATGGGGACGCAGGAGTGACAGCTTCTGCAGTAGACCGATGCGCCAGGTGTTCAGTGCTGTCCGGTTGTAGTGCGTTAACCCCGGCACCTTCCTCCTTGTCATCCCCGGCAGGCAAAGCCTCTAACCAGGACCTGGGCCACTCACAGGCAATGGATTCAGGCGCGCCTGGCAGATGAACCCGGGGGAAATAACTGTCTATGCCCAGGGCATGCAGATATTCCTGCCGTAAATCTTCGGGTAATGACAATGTTTGCACTCAACAGGGTGAAAAGGAATTTTCAGAAGCCAATTCTACCGGCCATGGCAGTCAATGCAATGTCATATCAGGCCCTGTCGACATCCCGGCACTTGTGAACCTCATCACAATTTGCCACAGGGGCGTCAACCAATCCTGCTTCAGGGCGTTTTAGACAGTGACGTGAATATGCCGGCCTGTATTCATTGAACATTAACTGTTTAACAGGAGTAAGAAGAATGAAATTCAAGAACATATTGATAGCAGGGACTTCAGTGTTACTGAGCGCTACGCTGGTACCGATGACTTTTGCCCAGGATGAAGGTGCCGGTTTTAACCGTCCTTCCCATTGGGCTGAACACGGCGCTGGCGGCCGTCCGGAAGGTGCAGGCCCCCAGGGACGCGGCAATCGTGAGGGTCGCCCAGGACCAGGAGGCCGCCGCGGCCCACGCCCGGGCGGAAACCCCGGCATGCTGATTGAACATCTGGATGCCGATGGTGATGGCTTTGTCAGTCTGGAGGAATTCCTGGACCAGCGCATTGCCAGGGCAGACCATGAATTCGAGCGGCATGATCGTGATGGCGACGGCCTGTTAAGTGAGGATGAAGCACGCCGACCAGAGCGTCCCGGCCATGACGCGACGGAACGTGAAGCAGTGATTGCCTGTGTCAGGGAAACCATAGCGGATTGGGAAGGCCCCGCTGATGTGGAAGATCATTTCGATGCCGTCGACCTGGATGGTGATGGCTATATCTCTCTGGTCGAAATGAGCACTGCGCTGGAAGCCAGGGCCCATGACCTGTTCGATCGAATCGACAGCAATGCCGATGGCCTGATCAGTCTGGAGGAAATCCAGGCTCACCAGGAAGATGAGATCAATGTCCGTCGCGTGGTACGTGCCTGTATTGATGAGATCTCCGACCCCTTCGAAACCAGTTTGTAACCCCCTCCTGCAGACTGTTCTCGACTGATGGCCGGATTCCTATCCGGCCATTTTTATTTCTGGCCGCCGGAATACCGAAAACTTTCATCCTGATTTGGCTCTGTTATTATCCGGTCATACTTCAACGGAGAAAACACATGTCCAATTCCCTGAAACACCCCCTGGTCAGCACCGACTGGCTGGCTGAACACCTTAATGACCCTGATATCCGCATCCTCGATTGCACACTGGTTGCCCGGCATAATGAGGATGGCAGCTACGGGTTTGTATCAGGCATCAATGTCTGGCGTGAGGGCCATATCCCCAACAGCATCTATGTAGATGTCGGTGGCGAATTGTCCGACCAGAGCCGGGATGTCACGCTTATGATGCCTCCGCCTGAAGCGTTGGCCAGAACCCTTCAGGCGAAGGGCATTGGTGATGGCACCACTGTCATCTGCTATGACCGTGGCAATCACGCCTGGGCTGCCAGGGTATGGTGGATGCTCAGGGTCTGCGGCTTTGATAATGCCGCTGTACTCAATGGCGGCTGGAAAAAATGGACAGCGGAAAACCGCAAGGTAAGCACTGACGAAGATTGCTATTCTCCCGCCAAAAGCTTCACCGTCACGCCCCGACCGGGATTGATGGTCAGCAAGTATGAAGTTCTGGACGCCTGTAGCGATGAAAGTACCCTGCTTCTGCATTCCCTGCCCCTGCCCATGTTCACAGGCGAGGTGACGCCCTACAAACGTGCCGGCAGGATTCCTGGCAGCAAGAATCTGTATTGCGAAACCCTGGTTGACCCGGACAGTAATTGTTATGTCAGCAGAGAAACGATGGTGGAAAAGTTTGGCCCAAGCGGATCACTGGCCTCGGAACGGGTCATCACCTATTGCGGCGGCGGCATAGCGGCCAGTTCTAACGCTTTGGCCCTGACCATCGCTGGTCATGACAATGTAGCGGTGTATGATGGCTCTTTGACGGAATGGACGGCGGACCCCAACATGCCCATGGAAACCGAATAATGGGTCAGCAAAAAAAGACCTTTACAGGTCCCTGAGAATTTTCCCGGCGGCATTGCGGCCGGGAATCCCGCTCACACCGCCACCGGGATGAGCTCCCGATCCGCAAAGATACAGCCCTTTGACCGGCATCTGGTACCCGGCAAGCCCTATTGCGGGCCTTGCTGAAAACAGCTGCTCCAGGCTCAATCGCCCATGAAAAATATCGCCGCGGGGAAGCCCGAATTCCTGTTCCAGATCCCAGGGGCTGAGCACCTGCTGCCCAACCACAAGCGACCTGAATCCTGGAAACCAGTGTTCAACAACATCAAAAATTGTCTCAACAGCCTGATCCCGGCACGTTTCCCAGTCACGACCCAGATCCGGCGAAAAATGCTGGCAGAACAGGCTGGCCACATGACAGCCTTTCGGGGCAAGCGAATCATCCACCGTACTGGGTATCAACATTTCAACGACAGGTTGTTCAGACCAGCCATGCTGGCGGGCACTGCTCCAGGCCTGGTCCATGTAGTCCAGGCTGGGCGCCATGATAATGCCGGCCTCCAGATAATGATCAACATGGCGGCCTTGAAAGGCAGGCAGGCCGCTTAGCGCCACGTTCATCCGGAAAGCACCACTGCCGCTTTTGTACTGACTGAAATGGGCCTGCAGATCTTCGTCAACCAGTTCCTTGTCCAGCAGACGCAAAAACAACAGCTCCGGACTGACATTGGCGACCACCAGGTCTGCATCGATTATCTGACCATCACTGGTCTGCACCCCTTTAACCTGCCCCCTGTCCACAATCACCCGGGTGACGGCCCTGTCTGTCAGACAGGTTGCGCCATACTTCTTTCCTTCGGCGAGTACCGCAGCACTGATGGAGCCCATACCACCAACGGCATGCCCCCAGCGTCCGCTCTCACCATTCACTTCCCCCAGCAGATGGTGCAACAGGTTGTAACCGTTGCCCGCCTGGTAAGGGGAAACGTAATTACCGACAATGGCATCAAAACCGAAGAGCGCTTTTAAGGCCGGTGTTTCAAAATGATCATCCAGTATCTCTCCGGCACTGCGACTGCACAGGGTAAGTAAAAACTGTTTTTCCTGACGGCTCAGGGTACTGAAAACCCGCGACAGTCTAAACATGCCCAGCCAGTCAGACAGCCCCGAATTATCAATAGCCGGGGGTGTCATCAGCATCAGGTCGCGGAATACCGGCACGACGGCAGACAGCATTTTTTCGTAATGTGCCAGTGCATCGACATCTTTACTGGAAAACCTGTCGACTTCCTCGGCAAGCCTCCCGGGAATGGCCGCAAAACTGTCGCCTTCAGGCAAGGGCAGGAAATTGTTGACACGCCGAGGCAGGATTTTCAGACCATGCTCCGCCAGGTGCAGGTCATGGATGATGCCAGGATGCAGAAGACTTACCGTGTAGGAACAGACCGAATTGCGAAAACCGGGATGAAATTCTTCAGTGACAGCGGCACCACCCGGTACCGTGCGTTTTTCAAGAACAGTTACATCCAGCCCAGCTCTGGCCAGATACGCGGCACATACCAGGCCATTATGGCCTGCACCGATGATGATGGCTTTGCGGGACATGGCCTGAGGGATCAGGGTTCCAACGATGCTGCGTATGCGGCAATAGCGGTAATATCTTCCAGACTGAGATCCCGGACAGCATCCTGCATCAGTGGCGACCACAGTCCCCGACGATTTTGCACCTGCAGATCATATAACTGGCGGGCGATGTAACTGGGTGAACGCCCGGCCAGGTAAGGGACCGGTCCCAAGCCTTTCAGCCCTTCACCATGACAGGTAACACAGTTGCCGGCTTCCACCAGCACCTTGCCCCTGGCAACAGTGCCAGGCGGAACGTAGGCAATAAAACCGGAGCGGTCATCCCGCAATTCGACCCGTTCCAGGTCTTCTGGCATTTCCAGTATCCGCTTGCCAATCGCTTCCCTGCCGCCACCGTCTTTTTCCACATACATCCAGCCCATGACCAGGGTTTCCGGCACGGTATCTGTTTCTATCACCGTGATCCATTTTTTGGGCGTCAGACTGGAAAAATAGGCTGCTGCCTGGCGAACCTCTTCCTCGGTGGCATTGTTGCCTATGGCAAACATATTGTTCGCCGGACCATGAAGGGGTTCAGAGGAGCGACGCAGGCCGCTGCGCCAGTCCGCCATCTGCTGGATAATATAGGCCTCCGGCAAACCGGTCAGGCTGGCATTTTCAGGGCGCCCCTGCCCGTTGGGCAAATGGCAGAATCCGCAGGCGAAGACGCCCGGATTACGTCCACCGGATACAATCTGCGGCATTGGCGGGTGATCTTCCGGGTGCCAGTCCGGTGGGGAGTACAGGTCACGCGGAAGGGTGAAGACAAACTCCAGGTCACTGTCAGGCACTCTGTGAGGCACGTTATATTCAAGGGGATCGGCAATGCCCGGCGTGTTGAGCGCATAAGCCCAGGACAAGGGTGTATTGCCCTGGTCTTCCGGTTCTGCAGCGTACAGCCCCCCGTTCAGGTAAGCGGCCGACACAAGCAGCAGACAACTCAGTTTTTTATTCACCTTTCCCCTCCCGTCAGAGTGTTTGGAGGAATTCATAAAATTCAGCCGAATGAACCACTTTTCATGTTTCCCGCCCCCCCCCGGCAGCCCGGGTCAGGATTCAAACTGGTAACCCGGCGTGGATCTGGAGATCGCAATCTCGTCATCGGTCATGTCTATTTCGACCCCCTCGAACAAGGGGGTACTCAGATAGCGCTCACCGGTATCCGGCAGCATGCACAGGATATTGCTCCCTTCAGGGGCCTGCTCTGCAATCTGTAGTGCACCACTGAAGGTTGCACCGGCCGAGATGCCGACAAAAATTCCTTCCTGCTGGGCCAGTGCTTTGGACAGACGCAGTGCTTCTGGTCCATCGATTGTCATGACCTGGTCAATCATATTGCCTGTCTGGGCATCTTCCACCAGCTTGGAAACAAAATCCGGCGTCCAGCCCTGCATGGGATGGGGCTTGAAGGCGCTGTGGCTCACAGCTGGCGATCCATCCACGTTGCGTTCCTGTTTCTCGCCACTGCCCAGCAGGGAGGCCAACGCCGGCTCACAAACCACGATTTTCGTATCCGGGCTTTTCTCCCGCAACGCCTTTGCCACACCTTTGAGTGTCCCGCCTGTGCCGTAACCGGTAACCCAGTAATCGAGCTTTTCATCTGCAAAGGCTGCAAGAATTTCCTGCCCTGTTGTGCGGTAATGCATGTCTGCATTGGCTTCGTTTTCAAACTGCCGGGTAAGGAACCAACCGTGTTTTTCCGCCAGCTCTACAGCCTTGTTCACCATACCCGTGCCTTTCTGGGCTGCGGGTGTCAGCACAACCTTTGCCCCCAGAAAACGCATCAATTTGCGGCGCTCAACACTGAAGCTTTCTGCCATGGTCAATACCAGAGGATAGCCTTTCTGTGCACACACCATGGCCAGTCCGATACCGGTGTTGCCACTGGTGGCTTCGACCACGGTCTGCCCGGGTTTCAGGGCACCGGTTTTTTCAGCATGCTCTATGACTCCGAGGGCGAGACGGTCTTTCACCGAACTCATCGGATTGAAAGATTCAGCCTTGACGTAGAGATTGATTCCTTTTGGCCCTAGTTTGTTGACCCTGATGACTGGGGTATCACCCACGGCTTCCAGAATAGAATTGAACTTTTTCCCACTGATCTGTGTTTTGGTTGTCATCTCTTCTTTCCTCACTTCGATTTCGCTTGCACGTTTCTGCCGGCTAATTCGATGCTTGATTTGGTTCCAGCCTGTTACTAACCATTGATGTCCGACCGGTAGGAGCGGTCATCGCAATTGTATGGTTCCCAGGGATACCGGGAGACAAACATGGTATCTGACCCACGATACTGTCCGTCGAAATAGGCCGGATCTTCTGCTGTGTATGTCCTGACCAGAGCGCCATTGGAAGGATCAATCCGGAAACGTTCGATCACGCGCATCCCCTCACTATGCGGGGTACGCATATCTGCCAGCAGGATACCCGGCAGAAATCCACGGGTGTAGACAGTCAGCTCATCATTTTCCCAGCGGCCGATGGAATAGCCACTACGACTGGGGGTGATGGTGGCAGGAAAATCCGTTTGATCCAGATGAATGATGCGCTCGAAAATCATGGTCCCGTAAATCAGCCGAATTTCTGTTTCACTCTGCTCGATCCGATTGACCGGGTTGTCAAAAGACCAGTCCCACAGAATATTGGTGGTCTCGCAACGCAGCCTGGGATTGTCCGTGGAAGAACCGTCAAACCCGGCAATGGCCTGCTGCCCGGCCGGCGTCAGCGTGAAGGGACTCTGACGCTCCCAGGTAGTGGCGAGGGGGTCCTCAGAAAATGATTCCGGCGTTCCCCTGGAACCCTGGAAAGCCCGGCCACCTTCCGGCACCTCGCCAGGTTCAAAATTGTCAGCAACACTCAAAGGGACAAGTGTACCTTTCAGGCCACGCGGATCGGTCATGACCACCTGTTCGGCCGCCCAGTCGCCCGATATATCAGGATCACCATTGGCCAGGCGTTTGATTTCAAAATTCTGTCTCAGGTATTTTTCCGCATCGGTGATCTGCTCATAACGGTCAAGACTCAGACCATTGGCGAAGGTGATGGTACCGGTATAGCAGGTATTTTCTTCAAAACGGTCCGGGGAGCCTGTGATCGTCACCCTGGAGCCAACGGCAAAAAGCGCCTCTGTCCAGCCTGAGCGGCGCAGAACGGTACCGCCACGCAGTTCACACTTCCAGTGACTGATACTGCCATCGTCATTGCTGACATCGATATAAACCCACGAATGTGGATTCACCATGGCAATCTCCGTGATGACACCATCCACTCTGATATCCACGTTCAGGTTGAAATTGGCCAGGCCATGATGGGCTGATGCCATAGATGAAAGAACTGATAAAACAAGTATTTGCAATGATATTTTCATAATCCTACCGGTTGATGCAGGTTTCATGCTTAGCGGAACTTACCTAATGTGGTTTTTATAGATGATTGACTGAAATCAGGTCAATCTTCAATTCACTTGATACCGAAAAATGCCTCACACACAAAACAATTTTCAATGTCCGTTGATCAAGCAGTACGCACAATACTATGTTCTTATTAAACGACTTACATCCTGAATGGACAACTTTATATGAGTCAGCCCCACCCGTCACATGAGGAGCTTTTGCATTGCGTCGAAGAACTAGAGGGCGCCCATGAAGCCCCGCATGTCCTGGAAAAGCAGTTGCAGGATGAAGTCAACTGGCGAAAATTGCTAATCCAGGAGTCCCGCGATGGCATTGTAGTGAGTGACGAGGACTGCAAGGTGATTGAGACCAACAAGCAGTTTGCCCATATGCTTGGTTACCAACTTGAAGAGGTGCAGCAATTGCATGCCTGGGACTGGGACACCCAGTTTACAAAGGAGGAAATTCTGGCTCTGGCCAGGGATGATGACGGCACTGGGCACCATTTCCAGACCCGTCACAAAAGAAAGGACGGCTCACTGATTGAGGTTGAACTGAGTAACAGCGGTACCAGCTACAATGATAAAAAGCTGATTTTCTGTATTGTCCGGGACATCACACAGTCGCTGAAAGACAAGGAAAAACTTGAGAAAACCGTTTGTGAGTTGCAGGCTGCCATGGCCGAAGTCAAGACACTTCAGGCCATATTGCCAATATGCAGTTTCTGCAAAAACATCAGGGACGATAAAGGCTACTGGGAGGCTGTCGACACCTATCTCACCA
>CAZBBS010000051.1:0-8311 GCA_964490145.1 uncultured Enterobacteriaceae bacterium | reverse complement strand
TCTCCTGACTGATGGGACAGAAAGTTTTCGAGATGTATTCTTTGCCAATGCCCTTTAGACGACAACTTCCTTTTTTGCTACTCCCCGGCATCCTGATCATCACTGGAATCTGTACTGCTGTGAGAGCAATGGATTACGGCATAGGCAGCTTTACCCGAATGGGCGCCGGCTTCGCCCCCATGGCCCTGGGGATTGCTCTGGCCATTCTGGGGGTTGTTATTTTCCTTGAAGCGTGGAAAACGTCTGAAACCTGGCTACCTCCTGCATGGCGTCCCTTTCTGGCCATCACCATCGGCATACTGGCCTGGGTTGGCCTGGTGGAAACCACAGGCCTTTTTATCGCCACGTTTGCCCAGGTGATTATTTGCTCACTGGCCCTGCCCTCCCCCCGCTGGCGCAACGTCATTATGCTTGCAGGCATCCTGGCAGTCAGTGGCTATGCCCTGTTTGTCATTCAGCTGGGTGTCCCCCTTGAGGCCATAGGATAGGCAATGGAAACCCTGCAGCTTCTGGCACTCGGCTTCGAGCAGGCTCTTACTCCCCAGGCCCTGTTGTTTTGCTTTGTGGGGGTCAGCCTGGGCACCTTCATCGGCGTGCTGCCGGGCATTGGCTCGCTGACCACCATCGCGTTGTGCCTGCCCCTGACCTTTCACCTGGAACCCTTGCTGGGCCTGATCATGCTTGCGGGTATTTTTTACGGTGCCCAGTATGGCTCGTCCACGGCCTCCATTCTGCTCAATGTTCCCGGCAGCGCCCCCGCTGCCATCACCTGCCTGGATGGCTACCCACTGGCACGCCAGGGCAGGGCCGGTGTCGCCCTGTTCATCACCACGATCACCTCCTTCATAGGCGGCAGTTTTGCCATTATCCTGCTGATTTTCTTTGCACCGCTCCTGGCGAAATTCGCCATCAGTTTTTCCGCTGCCGATTATTTTTCCATCATGATTCTGGCATTGACAGCGGCGTCCACGCTGTCCGTGGGATCACCTGTTAAAGGTTTGGCCATGGTGACTCTGGGACTCCTCATGGGGCTTGTGGGAACCGACATCAACTCTGGCCAGTTCCGGTTTACCTTTGGCCTCCCTGCTCTCAGTGACGGCATCAACCTGGTGGCGCTGGCCATGGGTCTGTTTGGCGTTGCCGAAATCCTCAATAACCTTGCCTCGGGCAAGGCACCGGAACCTCTTAAGGAAAAAATCAGTTTCAAACAGATGCTGCCCACCCGGGACGATCTCAAAGCCATGCGATTTTCCTGTCTGCGGGGCTCAGCCATTGGCAGCTTTATCGGCATGCTGCCGGGCACCGGACCCACCATTGCCACCTTTATGGCCTACGCAGGCGAGAAACGCTTATCCAGGCATCCGGAAAAATTTGGCCAGGGTGCCATAGAAGGCATTTCAGCCCCTGAAGCCGCCAACAATGCCTCCGTGCAGGCCGCTTTTATTCCCACGCTTACGCTGGGAGTCCCGGGAGATGCCATCATGGCTGTCATGCTTGGCGGCTTACTGATCCATGGCATTACACCGGGACCGCAACTGGTGACCACTGATGCCGCGCTGTTCTGGGGGGTTGTCGCCAGTTTCTGGATCGGCAATGTCATCCTGCTCATTCTCAACCTCCCCATGATAGGCCTGTGGGTATGGCTGCTGAGAATTCCATATCATTTCCTGTTTCCAGCCGTTCTGTTCCTGATCTGTATCGGCGTTTACAGCGTTAACAACAACAGCGTGGATGTCCTGCTGACCCTGGGCTTTGGCATCATGGGGTTTTTCATGAACCGTTTCGGGTTTCCTTCAGCGCCGCTGTTGCTGGGCTTTGTGCTTGGTCCGCTTATCGAAGAGAATTTTCGCCGCGCCCTGGTCCTGTCTGACAGCCAACTCTCCACCTTTATTGAGCGTCCGGTCAGCCTGGTCTTTCTGTTGCTGACCTGCGCGCTGCTGGTATATTCCTTTTCACGCCGAGCCAGTGCCGCCGATGAATCCGATACGCGAGTGAATCCATGATAAAACCTTACACCCTCATCCTGGGACTTGCCCTGGGCTGTTTGCTCACTGCCTGTGGCAGCGATACCTCGTCAACACAAGCCGATGCATCTTCCTTCCCATCCAAACCCATCAGGATTGTTATTCCCTTTGGTCCCGGCGGACTGGCCGACGTCACCATGCGCCTGGCTGGAGAACCCCTTGGCGAGAGCCTCGGCCAGCGCCTGATCATGGAAAACCGCCCAGGCGCCGGCGGTGTCGCGGCCACCACCACAATGTTAAATGCGGATGCGGATGGTTATACGCTGATCGTTCTCACCAACGGCACCAGCATTGCAGAAACCCTGTTCACAGATCTGCCATATCAGGTAACTGAAGACCTGGTGCCTATTACTGCTGTGGCCTGGTTTGACCTGGTCCTGATGGCCAATCCGGATGCCGGCTACAACACCCTCCAGGAACTGCTCGCCGCCCGGGGCGACAACCTGAGAATTGCCACGATCAACCCGGGCAGTACCCAGAATCTTACCGCCGAGCTGTTTACCTCACTGGCCAGCGTGAATGCCACCATCATCCCCTACCGAACCACCCCGGATGTCCTGGGCGCCCTGCTTCGTGGGGAGGTTGATCTGGCCATTGACGCCTATACTGCCCTCAAGGGAGCCATCGACAACAACCAGGCTAAAGCACTGGCAGTGACCGGAGAGGTGCGCAACCCTGCCATGCCCGAAGTCCCCACTGCCCTGGAAAGCGGCATAGAAAATTTTGTCGTCACCGGCTGGAACGCACTGTATGCCAAAGCCGGTACCGACCCGGCAATTATCGACAGGCTGCATGATGAAGTGGAAGCTGTGCTTGCGACACAGGACATTCGTGACCGCTTTATGGAACTGGGCGTTGAAGCCAGGGCAACAAGTCCCGAAGACATGCAGGCACGCCTGATGGCAGACATTGATAAATGGCGCCAGGTCATTGAAGCTGCCGGCATCGATACGCTATGAAGCCCACAACCATCACTCCTCTGGTGGATGCCCATGCACATATTTTCACCCGGGATATGCCGCTGATCGACAACCCCAGACACTCACCTGAATACAGTTATCCCGTGGAGGAATACCTGGCTCAACTGGACACCTGCGGCATCCGGTATGGCGTGATCGCTGCAGCCAGTCCCTGGGGGGACTTCAACGATTACACGCGGCAATGCGTGAACGCGAACCCCCGGTTAAAAGGGACAGTTATTCTCCACCCTGAAAAACTCGATCAGTATCCACTGGAGACCATGACGGACGAAGGCATTGTGGGAATCAGACTCCCCTTCATTGGCCTGCAGACATTGCCGGACATACGTTCACGGGCATACCGCCGCCTGTTCAGCCGGCTCGCAGAGCTGGACTGGCATGTACACCTGCATGTGGAAGGCAAACGCATACCCGACCTGATGCCTTATCTGGTGGATGCCGGCCCAAGACTGGTCATAGACCACTTGGGGCGGCCGGCACCGGATGATGACCGGGATTGTCCAGCCTTCAAGGCCATAGCAGATGCCGTGAATGGGGGCAAAGCCTGGATAAAAGCTTCCTGCGGCTACCGCATAGGATCTGTTGCCGACAACCACTTTCAGGCCTACCTGCAGCAAACGGGCCCCGAGCGTCTGTTCTGGGCCAGCGACTGTCCCTTTGTCGGTCATGAGCATGAATTTGATTTTCAGGACACCATTACCTGGCTGGCCGGGCTCATCGACAATCCAGACCATGCCCGGCAAATTTTTGGTGAAAACGCACTCGGCTTTTATTTTCCTGAAATCCGGACATAGGGATTACCTCACGTTTTCCACGTACTAATTCCACCGGGTAACAGGTATCATGGCCCGGCAGATCAAACGACCTATCCAGAAAAACAACGACAGATCCGGGGGACCTCAACTTGAACAAGTCAGGATTACTATTCAGCCTAGCCAGCTCCATTTTGATTACCTCTTGTGCAAGCACCACAATGCCTGATTCTGGCAGTGTGAAATCCCTGGCGCCGCCTCCCGGACCCACCATTTTTGGTGAACCTGTCGTGGTAACCGCCCACGAAGATCACACCTTCCTGCTGGATCTTGGGGCACCCCAGCAACGGGCCAACAAGCGCCTGGTCTATGATATGTGGCGCACCATCCTCAATGCCGGACATGTCGAAGCTGCCGACCAGTATCTGGCCCCGGATTACATTCAGCATAACCCCACAGCCCCAACCGGCCGCGAAGCTTTCAAGCAGATATTTTCATCGTTCGTGGAACGCCAGGATACGGTGCCGGATACGATCCAGAACCCGGTGGTAACCCTGGTGGCCGAAGGCGACCTGGTTATTCTCGCCCTGGTGACTGAATATCCCGAAGCCGATGGCAATGGCACCTACACCTCCACCCACTTTGATATGTTCAGGATCGAGAATGGCCTGATTGCCGAGCACTGGGATTCGGTTCAGATTCGCCGCGGACAGAATACCCCCGAATTCGGCAATGGCGGTCCGGTGCCGGTGGTCGGCACCCAGGGGCTGGCCCAGCTTGATATGCTTTTCAATGATGATCCGCAGCTGTTTGCCAACAAGCGCCTGGCCTTTGACCTCTGGCGCCATATCCCGGAAGCTGGACGGGAGGAACTGGCCCCTTTGTATGTGGACCCGATTTATATCCAGCATAATCCCAACGCGGCTACCGGACGGGACGGCATGATGGAATATTTTGCCATGCGCCCGGACACCTCCATTGACTCCACCCTGGAGGATCCCCTGGTGGCAATCGTTGCCGAGGGCGACCTTGTCGTGCAGGTCTTGCAGGAGGAGCGTCCCCATCCCAACAAACCTGGCGTCATCTATTACGTCCCCTGGTTTGACATGTTCCGCATCAAGGACGGCCGTGTCATTGAACACTGGGATACCGCATCCAAGGGTGAACTGCCGGCGGCAATGCAGCAGTAAGCACTGCCGGTGAGTGTGACAGCACCTGAAGCCTTGACATCATGAGCATCGCAGTCGTCTCCCTGCTCGCTCTGATCCTGGCTCTGGTACTGTCCATGGGGTCCAGGATCAATGTGGGCCTGATTGCCCTGGCACTGGCCTGGCTGATCGGGGTTTACCTGGCAGACCTGCCCGTGGGAACAGTTCTATCCGGATTCCCGACATCCCTGTTCCTGACCCTTGCCGGGGTAACATTGCTGTTCGGGATTGCCGATACCAACGGCACTCTGGAAACCCTGGCTCACCATGCCATGGCCCTGATCCGCGGCAACCCCCTGGCCATGCCCGTTCTGTTTTTTTTCATTGCCTGCCTGCTGTCGGCGGCAGGTCCTGGTGCCATATCCAGCACCGCACTGATCATTCCTGTGGCCATGTCTGTGGGCAGTAGACTGCAGCTGCCTCCCCTGCTGGTGTCACTCATGGTTGCCAATGGCGCCAATGCCGGCAATCTTTCTCCTATCAGCACCGTAGGCATTATTGCCAATTCCCGTATGGATATTGCCGGCATCAGTGATGAAGCCTTCAAGGTGTTTTTCGCCAACTTTATTGCCCATTTGCTGGTGGCAGGTGCTGCCTATCTGGTGTTTTATCTGAAGTACCGGCAGCCGGCATCGAGTCTACATTTGGATATCACAGCAGCGGCCCCCATGGACAAGCCGCAGAAAATGACGACTGTCGTTATTGCCGCCTGGATAGCAGCTGTCATTTTTCTGGAACTGCACGTTGGACTGAGCGCTTTCGCTGCAGCATGCATCCTGCTGATCTGCCGTACCGCGGATGAGAGCAAGGTCATTGCCAGAATGCCCTGGCCCGTCATGCTCATGGTTGGTGGGGTTGCCACCCTGATTGCCCTGCTCGATGAAACCGGAGGAATGGAGCTGTTCACCAATCTGCTCTCGGCCCTCTCCACATCAGACAGCATTTACGGTGTCATTGCATTCATCACCGGGGCCATCTCGGCGTACAGTTCCACCTCCGGCGTCGTGATGCCCGCATTTCTGCCCACGATTCCCTCACTGGTGGAAAACCTGGGCGGTGGTGACCCACTGGCAATTGCACTGTCAATCAATGTGGGTTCCTCACTGGTCGATGTATCACCAATCTCAACCATTGGCGCCATTTGCCTAGCGACTATCAGCGATCCGGAGCGATCCAGAAAAGTCTTTATCCAGCTCATGGCCTGGGGATTGGGAATGACTCTGGTCGGCGGAGTATTTTGCCAGCTGTTTGCCCGACTGATTGCAGGACTGTAAGCTCAGATTTATCTTACTGAAAAGTATAAAGAATTTTTCCAAAACCATGACGCTGCACTGGTAAAATGCATGAATCTGATTTACTCTCCCACACCATAAATCGCTGCAGGGTTTTACCTGTTGGCAACGACTCTGTATTTAAAAGGCTGTCTGAGCAATGATTGAGATCCTGATTCAGTTAGCCCCGATTTTCCTCTACTTCGGACTGGGTATTGTTCTGAAATCCACCGGGGTTGCCGACAGATCTCACGGTGAATTCATGCTGCGCATGGTACTGATGGTCACCCTGCCGCTGATGATTCTGTCCACGTTGCCCATGACCACTCTCACACCCAACAAGGCCATCCTGCCGGTTGCCAATATTGCAGTGAGTTTTGCATGCATGCTCATCACTCTGCTGCTGGTGAAAATTTTCAAGGTGGAACGCAAACAGGCCGGGACCATGCTGGTCAGCACCATGATCCTGAACAACACCTACATGTTCCCGTTCATTCTGGTGGTTTACGGCAATGAAGCGTTCACCGATGCCATCCTGTTCGATTTCGGCAACGCCGTGCTGATGTCCACCTACGTCTATGCACTGGCTTTCAAGTATGGCGGCGAGGAACATTCCAGCACTGCCATGCTGCTGAAAATGGCCAAGTCACCCATTATCTGGTCCATTATTCTGTCGCTGGTTCTGGCTATTACCGGCATCCCCCTGCCACAGCTGGCATACAAGATCGTGAACCCGCTAGCCCAGATGACAGCCCCCCTGATCCTCATCACCCTGGGCATTTACTTCACAATCAATATCAAGGAAGTCAAACTGGTGGCTATTACGGTTTTTGTCCGCATGGGCATGGGCCTGCTGTTTGGTATTGCCATCGCCAATTACCTGAAACTCCAGGAAACGGCCTTCATTGTCGTCGCCTTGTGCGGCGCCGCACCCATAGGCTTCAACGCACTGACCTTTTCTTCCATTGCGAAGCTGGATACAGATCTCAGTTCCAGTGCCGTATCGGTTTCGATTCTGGCAGGACTGGTCTATTTCCCCTTGCTTATGCTGTATTTCGGGGTTCCCTGAACCTCGCCCGTCCACTGATATCCTGCCACTACCGGGTACACTTCATCCGCCTGCGCTGACAGACCTTATTCAATTTCTGCTCAAAATCTGACCACTTCTGCGTATCCCGGTGGGTGTGACGCCGTACACGCAACTTCAATTTTTTCTTGCAATTTCCCTGATGACGTAAATACAATGGGTTACACATATTTATTGCGACAGTACCGTAGATATTAATTTTATCTCATTGATAATAAAGAAATTAGTAATTTACGGTCTGTCGCGCTGTTTTTGAGTTGATAAGACGCAAATTATGGCGACAACACAGAGCATTACCTGAAGATCAATCCTTACCTGGATATCATCAGCGGAATCACGGTGGTGCTGTCCTTCAGTGACGGCATCATCAAAATTATTGGCCGTGAGGGCTCCGGCAAATCGGTCCTGACGCAGCTGTTATCTGCAGAGCTGATTGAGGAAGACCAGGAAGTCGTCATTTTCTCGGATATCCCCCATTCCGAGACCGAACTGCACAGCCCCATCCAGCAGCAGCTGCATCTGAATCTTGATGACAACAACGACTTTTATGTTGCCCTGAACAAGCACATCCAGGCCCGTCCCTATGACCAACAGAAGCTGATTCTGGTATTCGACGATGCCGACCAGATTCCCGAAGACTGCTTTGATGCCATCCGCATGCTGTTCGAAAAAAATTACCATGACCGGCCTGAAGTCAGCATGGTATTTGCCGGCACTGAACTGCTTGACCAGAAGCTGAACGAACCCAAAAACCGCACCTTCAATAAAAACATCATCCTCAATTTCGAAGTCAAACCCATGAATCGCAGTGAGCTGGAGGCATTCTGTAATGCCTACCTGGTGGAGATGGGTCTGCAGAAACGTCGCCTGACCAAGGAAGACATTGATGGGATTTATGCGGAAACACAGGGGCTTCCCGGCAAAATCCCGCAATCGATTTTTTCCATCCTTGATCAGGCCGAGGAAAAGAAACAGACAGCTGCGCCGGA
>CAZBBS010000050.1:0-20489 GCA_964490145.1 uncultured Enterobacteriaceae bacterium | reverse complement strand
CTGAAAGAACTGGTACGCCGCGGTCAGGAAGAACTGGGCGGTGAACTCGATGGCGCTGTCATCACTGTGCCGGCCTATTTCGATGAGGCACAGCGGCAGGCGACCAAAGATGCGGCCAGGCTGGCGGGTATCAAGGTGCTCAGGCTGCTCAGTGAGCCGACAGCCGCAGCAGTGGCTTACGGGTTGGATCGCAAGCAGGAAGAAACCGTCATTATCTACGACCTGGGCGGCGGCACATTCGATGTGTCCCTGATGCGTCTTGAAAAGGGGGTGTTCAAGGTGCTTGCCACTGGTGGAGATGCCGCCCTGGGCGGCGATGATCTGGACCGTGTTGTCATGGACTGGATTGTTGAGCAGGCAGGCATTAATGCTTCCCTGTCATACAGTGAGCGTCATGAACTGGCCAGGACAGCCCGGGCCGCCAAGCATGTCCTCACCGATGAAAATTCAACGATGGTCAGCTTCAATGGCTGGCAGGGAACCCTTGATCGGGATACGTTCAACCATCTGATCGAACCTCTGGTGGCGAAAACCCTGAAGGCTTGTCGGCGAGTACTGCGTGATGCCAGGGTGGATGCCTCGGAAATTGCGGATGTCGTCATGGTTGGGGGTTCTACGCGTACGCCCCGGGTACGGGAAATGGTCAGTGAGTTTTTTGGCGCACCCGTGCATACGGAAATCGACCCGGATCAGGTGGTTGCTGTAGGTGCTGCACTCCAGGCTGATGTGCTGGTAGGCAACAAGTACGGGGACGACATCCTGCTTCTGGACGTTATTCCGCTGTCCCTGGGTATTGAGACCATGGGCGGATTAATGGAAAAAATCATCCCACGAAATACCACCATACCGGTGGCCAGGGCCCAGCAGTTCACGACCTACAAGGATGGCCAGACCGCCATGTCGCTTCATGTTCTGCAGGGAGAGCGGGAGCTGGTGGCAGACTGCCGCTCACTGGCAAAATTTGAATTGCGGGATATCCCGCCGATGGTTGCCGGAGCCGCCGTGATCGAAGTGACCTTTCAGGTGGATGCTGACGGTCTGATGGAGGTGCTGGCAAAGGAAGTGAGCACCGGAGTAAGCAGCAGTGTGGTGATCAAACCGTCTTTTGGCCTGGCAGACGGCGAAATCGAACGGATGATCACCGATTCCTATACACAGGCGGCCAGCGACAAGGAGGCGCGCGCCCTGCAGGAGAGCCGGGTAGAAGCCCGGAGGATAATCGAAGCACTGGAGAGCGCCCTTGCTGAAGATGGCAGGGATCTGCTCAGTGAAGAAGAATACAACAGCCTGAAGGCAGGTGTTGCCGGTTTGCAGGCGGTCCTGGAAAGTACAGACACTGATGTCATCCAGAAGACCGCAGAAGCCCTGAACGAGGCCAGTCTTGTGTTTGCCGGCCGACGCATGGATACGCAAATCAAGTCAGCGCTCGCTGGCCATACCCTTGAGGAAATTGACAAGTAATGCCAACAATCCGTTTTTTACCCAATCCAAAACTCTGCCCTGACGGCAGGGACGTTGAAGCCGCCACCGGCGAAACCATCCTGGACGCGGCGTTACGCAATGGCATCAACCTCGAGCATGCTTGTGAGAAATCCTGTGCCTGCACAACCTGTCATGTGGTCGTGCGAGAAGGGCTTGATTCTCTGGCTGAGTCCACTGAAAACGAGGATGACATGCTGGACAAGGCCTGGGGGCTGGAGCCGGAATCCCGGCTGGGATGCCAGGCGAAAGTCACGGATTCGGACCTGGTGGTGGAAATTCCCAGATACACCATCAACATGGTGTCGGAAAACCACTGATGTTTTTACTGAGTCAAATTGGCCGGAGTCTTCACCATGAAATGGACTGACACCCTGGATATCGCCATCGAACTTGTGGACAGTTATCCTGACATTGATCCCAAAACCATCAACTTCGTGGATCTGCACCGAATGGTGTGTGAACTGGATGCCTTTGATGACGACCCCAAACGCAGCGGCGAAAAAATTCTGGAAGCCATTCAGATGGCCTGGATCGATGAGCTGTAAGGCCCTGTAGCGCCTCAAACCTGTCTGAAATTAGCATAGTTTCCAGTACAAATATCCCCTAAAGACGCGTACAATACGCCGTTTTTCAAGGCCCATGGTGGGCTGAACCAAAATCCTGAATATCCAGATAAAACAGCGGAGTTAAATGCATGTCTGTTGAACGCACTTTGTCCATTATCAAGCCCGATGCCGTTGCCAAGAATGTGATCGGTGAGATTGTCAGTCGATTTGAAAAGGGCGGCCTGCGCGTCGTTGCCATGAAGATGGTCCAGCTGGACGAACAGTCTGCTGGTGGTTTTTATGCCGAGCACGAAGGCAAAGGCTTTTTCAAGGACCTGATGGAATTCATGACTTCCGGTCCTGTCATTGTTCAGGTGCTGGAAGGCGAAAATGCCATTGCCCGTAACCGCGAGCTGATGGGCGCTACCAATCCCGCTGAAGCTGCTCCTGGCACTATTCGTGCGGACTTTGCTGTATCCATTGATGCCAACGCTGTTCATGGTTCCGATTCTCCGGCATCTGCCGAACGTGAAATCGGCTACTTCTTCGGCGACGGGGAAATCTGCCCACGCAAATTCTGATGACAGGATATCGGCCATGCCGGATATGAAGACCAACCTGCTTGGTCTGAACAGGCAACAGATGGAGGCTTTTCTTCTTGAACAGGGAGAAAAGCCTTTTCGCGCTATACAGCTGCTGAAATGGATACACCAGTTCGGGGTCACCGACTTCGATGCCATGACCAATATCAGCAAGGACCTGCGCGCTCGCCTGAAGGAATGTGCCGAAGTCAGACCACCCGAAGTCCTTAAACGCTTTGATGCCGCAGACGGTTGCTACAAATGGATTGTTCAGGTGGAAAGTGGCAGCAGCGTGGAAACTGTTTTTATTCCGGAAGACGGGCGGGGAACCCTGTGCATTTCCTCCCAGGCCGGCTGCAGCCTGGATTGTGCATTCTGCGCCACTGGCAAACAGGGTTTCAACAGTGATCTGACCAGTGCCGAAATCATCGGCCAGTTATGGCTGGCCAACCGTGAGCTGGATACGTTCGGCACCAAAACCCCGCGCAGGGTCACCAACGTGGTTATGATGGGCATGGGTGAGCCCCTGCTCAATTTTGACAATGTCATGACAGCCATGAGTCTGATGCTGGAAGACAACTGCTATGGTCTGTCAAAGCGCCGCGTGACCCTGAGCACCTCCGGTGTTGTTCCAGCGCTGGACAGGATGCGCGAATATACCGATGTCTCCCTGGCCATCTCCCTACATGCACCCAACGATGAATTGCGCAGTCAGATCGTGCCGATCAATCGTAAATACCCGATCAAGGAACTGATGCGCAGCGTCAAGGGCTATCTGGCGTCGCTGCCTGACAAGCGCTCCGTGACCGTCGAGTACATTTTGATAGCTGGTGTGAATGATCATCGCCAGCATGCACGGGAGCTGGCTGAGTTGCTCAGGGATGTGCCAAACAAGATCAACCTGATCCCGTTCAACCCGTTTCCTGGATCAGAATACAAGCGTTCGAGTAATGCCGCTATCTCGACTTTCCAGAAGATGCTGCGGGATGCCGGATACACCGTGACTATCCGGACTACGCGTGGGGATGACATCGGTGCTGCCTGCGGACAGCTGGTCGGTGCGGTGGAGGATCATACCCGGCGAAGTGAAAGATACCGGGCTCTCAGGGAACAAATGATCCCGGTTGAGAATCTAAAGATTCAATAAAATTAATACTTTAGGTAAAATTGACAACTTTGCGTCAATCACAGGTTTCTACAGTGGCAAACGACACTTACATGCCCGGCTCTCTCTCCCTGGCAAGCGTAATCATGCTTGTCATGCTGCTGTCTGCCTGTGTAACTGAAACCACCAACAAGGTGTTCAATGTAGAACCTTCTGAAGAGGAAGCCCTGGCGAATTATCTGCAACTGGCTGTGGGCTATCTGGACCAGGGTGATCTGGCCAATGCCAAGCGCCACCTGGGCAATGCGGCGAAAATAGATGCAAACAACAGCGAAATGTTTGCCACCTGGGGGCTGATCTATGCGCGGGAAGGGGAATTTGACCTGGCCGATGACAGTTTCCGGCGCTCACTGCGCATCGATGGCAATAATTCCAAGGCCAGGAACAACTTCGCTGCTTTTCTGTTTGCGCGGAATGACCTGGAAGGCGCTTATGAACAGCTCTCGCGCGTTGTCAGGGATACCGAATATCCACAGCGATCACAGGCTTTCGAAAACCTGGGTATAGCCGCCTTGCGCCTGGGGCGACTTGATGACGCCGAACAGGCTTTCACGCGTGCCCTGCAGTTGAATGCCAACCAGCTGCGTTCAGCACTCGAGCTGGCAAGCATCAATCTAAACCGTAGTGATGTGCTGCAGGCGCGAGCTTACTGGCGTAATTACCTGACATTGATCCAGTTCTATAACATCGGACACAACGCACGCAGCCTCCTGCTCGGTGCCCGCCTTGAAGCTGCTTTGCAGAATGAAGAAAATGCGATGCAGTATGGGGAGCTGCTCAGAACCAATTTTCCGGCCAGCCCGGAATACCAGCAATACCGGCAATTGATGGATGACTGATTCAGATCTGGACAATAATGGTGTGGAAACTGCTCCGGCAGAGAGTCGGGCAGACTGGCCCTCGCCAGGGAAAAAGCTCAGGTTGATTCGTGAAGATCTGGGTTTGAGTTACTCACGCGTTGCCGAGGCGCTGCACATGACCGCTCATTACGTCAAAGCCCTCGAAAACGACCAGTTTGAAAAACTGCCAGGCAAGACCTTTATCAAGGGCTATTTCAAATCGTACGCCAAGTTTCTGGGGACTGATGTTGAAGAGGTCATGCAGTGCTATGAACAGTATGTAGCTGCATTGGAAGAATCTGAAGCCAGTGAAGCCAATGTTATTCGTGCCAGAAAAGCCTATGACCAGAATATTCGCTGGCTGATTTGTGCAGCGATCATCATTGTTATTGTTATAGCAGTGAGTTGGTGGTTGTCAGGTGATAACGAATCATCCACTGCCAGTTCTGACAAGCCTGACCGTAATCCGGGCATTGCTCAATCAACCGGATCTGGGGTTGCCAAAGCGGTTGCCGGAATTGCTGGCCAGGGGGCTTCCCCTTTGCGTGCGGATCAGCGTGTGATGTCTGAAATGCTAACTGTTCAGACTGTCATGAATGAGAGCAGCGCGGGGACAATTGCAGAAGTGATTGACGACAGTGCTCAGGCACAGGCATCAACCCGGGAAGTGCCGACTCTTATCGATCCTGAAACCGACACTACAGACTCGCAGGATCTTGTGTCCACTCCAATGGCGATTGAAGACGACCAGGACGTGCTTGCCGCTGCGGCTGATTCAGTCGAGTTGGCATCACCTTTCATTCAGTCTGTGGAGGAAATGCGTGATATCGACAATGGCCTTCCTGAATACACAGTAACCCGGTTGGATGACCATCGTCTTGTTGAGTTGGATTTGGCTGGCAGTGATCTGGTCATCCTTCACAGTGAAGGGGACAGCTGGGTGGAAGTGGATGATGGAGACAGCACCCGACTGTTTCATGACATGCTGCGACCCGGTGATGATCTCAACATTCGTGGTACAGCACCTTTCAGCATTCTGCTGGGTGATGCAAACGTGGTGGACATCACTTTCAACTCCCGACCGGTCAGCATTCCCCGTATCAGGCAGAATAATTCCGCTCGCGTCATACTGGAACCGGAAACACGTTAATGCGCAATCAATCTCCAATTACCCGGCGTAAATCACGCCAGATCATGGTGGGCAATGTACCGGTAGGCGGTGATGCACCGATTGCCGTCCAGAGTATGACCAATACGGATACCCGGGATGTGGCAGCCACGGTTGGCCAGATCCAGGCCCTTGAAAAAGTGGGCGCGGATATTGTTCGCGTTTCCGTACCTTCAATGGAAGCTGCCGAGGCCTTCAAGGCTATCCGCAGCCAGACCGCTATTCCGCTGGTGGCGGATATCCATTTCGATTATCGCATTGCCCTGAAAGTACTCGAGTATGGGGTGGATTGTTTACGTATCAATCCAGGCAATATCGGACGTGAGGATAGGGTGCGCGCCGTCATTGAAGCCGCTCGCGAAAAACAGGTGCCTCTCAGGATAGGCGTCAATGCCGGTTCCCTGGGCAAGGAACTGCTGCGCAAGTATGGCGAGCCCAATGCGGATGCCATGGTGGAGTCTGCCATGCGGCATATCGACATTCTGGATGCTTACGACTTCCAGGATTTCAAGGTCAGCCTGAAGGCGTCTGAAGTCTTCATGACGGTTGAAGCCTACCGCAAGCTGGCTCCACAGATAGAACAACCCCTGCACCTGGGTATTACAGAAGCTGGCGGATTGCGCAGCGGCACGGTGAAGTCTTCGGTCGGCCTTGGCCTGCTGTTGATGGATGGTATCGGTGACACGATTCGTGTTTCCCTGGCCGCCAATCCAGTGGAAGAGATCAAGGTTGGCTTTGATATTCTCAAGAGTCTGGGGCTGAGGAAAAAAGGGGTTAATCTCGTTGCCTGTCCAAGCTGCTCACGCCAGAATTTTGATGTGATAGGGACCGTCAACGAACTGGAATCCAGGCTGGAAGATATCACCACGCCTATTGATGTGTCGGTGGTGGGCTGTATCGTAAACGGCCCCGGGGAGGCAAGAGTCGCAGATATCGGTTTGACAGGCGCCACACCGGTGAATATGTCCTACATCAATGGTGAGACCAGCCACAAGATCAGCAATGAGAACCTGGTGGATGAACTTGAAGCCATGATTCGCAAAAAAGTGCAGGAAAAGGAAGCGGCTATGGCAGCTTCAGGCAGTAGCACAGAAAAGTAAACATGCAGGGTGGGCTTTCAGGGGGCTGCACAAGGCAGCAGCGCTGAGAACCAACCGGAATGCAGAGATAAAGAATAAGAGGTACCGGGTAAAAAGCCTGTAATGGCACCGGATAAGGCAGGAAAGAGTTTTGGCAAAAATTCAGGCAATACGCGGCATGAACGATGTGCTGCCCGCACAGGCACCAGCATGGCAGTATCTGGAAAAGACCATGCGTGAACTGCTGTCAGCCTATGCCTACCAGGAAATCCGTTTTCCTGTGCTGGAGCAGACCCAGTTGTTCAAACGCTCCATTGGCGAAGTCACCGACATTGTGGAAAAGGAAATGTATACCTTTGAAGACCGCAATGGTGACAGCCTTAGCATGCGGCCTGAAGGTACAGCCTGTTGTGTCAGGGCTGCTGAACAGCACGGTCTGTTATACAACCAGACCCAGAAGCTCTGGTACATGGGGCCGATGTATCGTCATGAGCGTCCGCAGAAAGGCCGTTATCGCCAATTCCATCAGATGGGTGTGGAAGCCTTTGGTATGGCCGGTGTTGATATTGAAGCCGAACTGCTGATGCTGTCCAAAGAGCTTTGGGAAAAACTTGGCATCGCTGACGTCATTACCCTGGAAATCAATAATCTGGGTACGTCTGAAGACCGGGTGCGTTATGGCGAAGCACTGAGAGGCTTCCTCACGGAGCATCGCGAGGCGCTTGATGAGGATAGCCGTCGTCGACTGGATAAAAATGTACTGCGTATACTGGACAGTAAAGTGCCATCGACCCAGGACATTTTAAAGGGCGCGCCGAAGCTGGCGGATTACATTTCCCCGGAATCTGCAGCAGGATTCTCTGACTTGCTGGCCATTCTTGACGCTTCGGGTATAGCCTATGTGCTCAATCCCTCCCTGGTGCGCGGCCTGGATTATTACAATGGCATGGTTTTTGAGTGGACGACAGACAAGCTGGGAGCGCAATCGGCGGTATGTTCCGGCGGCCGTTATGATGGACTGTCAAAGCAATTAGGCGGCACGGATACACCGGGTGTCGGATTTGCCCTGGGGATGGAGCGTATGATTCTGCTTCTGGAGGAATTGGGCCGTCTTCCGGCTGACATAAACCGCCAGGTGGACGTGTACATCGCTGTTATCGGAGAAGGGGTAAGGCAACAGGCGCTTCTTCTTGCCGCTGAACTCAGGCAAGGGCTGCCCGGCCTAAGAATTTTGACCCACTGTGGGGGCGGAAAATATAATAGCCAGCTCAAAAAAGCCTTCGCCAGCGGCGCCCGTTGCGCCCTGGTTCTGGAAGGCAGCGAAGCACAGTCAGAATTAAAATTTCGTGTACTGAATGATGAAGGAGCCACAACGACACTGGCTCTGGATGCCGTACAGGAACAGTTATTGGCATTTTTTGATTAATTATCGGGAGTACTACCTTGGCACACTATCCAAGTGATGAAGAACAAATCGAGGCGTTGAAACGCTGGTGGAATGAAAACGGATCTTCACTGATTGTCGGTGTGGTGATAGCGCTTGTCGTGCTGTTTGGCAGCCGTCAATGGCAGGGCTCCCGCCAGGGAGAGGCTGAAAACGCATCTGAAATCTATGATGGCATTGTTGAACAGGTTGCGGTGGGCGCCCAGACGGGTGATATGTCCGCCGAAGCATTGAATGCCCTGGAAGCCAGTTATGACGCTCTGCGCAACGACTACGCCGACAGTATCTATTCCCGTTACGCAGCACTCATGCTGGCCAGTGTCTATGTCCAACAGGAGAACTATGACCAGGCCGCCGCTGAACTGCGCTGGGTAATGGAGAACCAGGAACTGGGTTTCATGCGCAGTGCCGAACCTGAATTGTTCCTGACGGCACGTTTACGTCTGGCACGTGTTCTGCTGGCCCAGAACAAGGCTCAGGAAGCCCTTGATCTGGTCACAGCGGTTGACCCTGGTTCACTGGCCGCCGGTTATGCCGAGGCTCAGGGTGATGCCTATGCGCAACTTGGTCAAAACGAGCAGGCACGCGGTGCTTACCAGCGGTCAATTGACCTGCAACCGGATAATCTGGGCTTTGTTGAACTCAAACTGCTTGGTGTTAACGGTTAACCTGGAAAATTCATGATGTGTGCGCGCCTGTTCAGAATCATTGCTGTTTTATGTTCACTGGTCTTGCTGTCCGGGTGCGGCTGGAATCCCTTAAGCTTTTTCTCTTCCAAGAAAGACGAGGAACAACCTGCCAAACTGGTGGATATTGATGATGCGATAAGCATCCGACGCCAGTGGAACGTGAATGTCGGTAATGGGCAGGGTGACAAATTCAACAGGCTCAGACCGGTTATTGTCGGGGACAATATTTATGTGGCCAGCAACAATGGCGTTGTGATGGTGCTTGATCGCGCTAGCGGCAAGAGCCTTTGGCGGGAAAAACTCGACTATCAGATTACCGGCGGCGTGGGTGGAGATGAGGACCTGGTCCTGGTCGGCACTGAAAACTCCAGTGTCATAGCGCTGAATGCCCGTTCCGGGGATGTTCTTTGGGAAACCGAGGTGTCAAGCGAGGTGTTGTCAGCGCCTGGAACCAATGGTGAAGTGGTGGTTGTCCAGTCAATCGATGGCAAGCTGACCGGACTTGATGCTGACACCGGGGAAGAGTTATGGCTTTATGAAAGCACGGTTCCGGCCCTGACTTTGAGGGGTACAAGTTCTCCCCTGGTTATCGAGGATTTTGTTATCTGTGCTTTTGCCAATGGCACAGTGGCTTCCATTGCCATGGATAATGGCACCCTGCGTTGGGAAGAGCGTGTTGCCATTCCAACGGGAACATCCGAAATTGACCGGATGGTGGATATTGACGGTAATCTGCTGGTGACTGATGCCGGTCTTCTGGTGGTCCCCAGTTTTCAAGGGTATCTGGCAGCGATTGATGTGGTGACCGGGCAGACCCGCTGGCGTGTCCAGGAATCCAGTGTCAATGGGGCAACATCGGGGTTTGGCAATATTTATATCAGTGATGCACGGGATCACGTCAAGGCTTACAGAACCAATCAGGAAGAGGCAGTCTGGAGCAACGATTTGCTGGACCTGCGCGGCATTACTGCCCCGCAAAGTTTCAACAACTATGTCGCGGTGAGTGATTTTGAAGGTTATGTACACTTTATCTCCCAGGTTGACGGCCGCCTGGTGGGGCGTACCCGGGTCGATCGTGGCGGTGTAAGAAGTGCCATGATTGCCAGAGGGAACATGCTGTATGTGTATGGCAATAATGGCAACCTGAGCGCCCTGACAATCCAGCAGTAAAGCATTTTTCATATACCATTGAGTATTCATCAACCGGTAACCGGTTTCCCGTTATAATCGACTTTCCGTAAAAGTTTCTGGCTTGCAGCCGAGGTTTTAACATGACCCCCGTAATTGCCCTTGTAGGCAGACCCAATGTTGGGAAGTCGACGTTATTCAATCGGCTGACCCGATCCCGTGATGCCCTGGTGGCCGACTATGCCGGTTTGACCCGTGATCGCCAGTACGGAGAGGGAACAGCCGGTGAGCGCAGCTTCATCGTCATTGATACAGGGGGGATTACAGGCACGGAAGAAGGCATTGACCTGCATATGAGTGCGCAGTCATTGCTGGCTATCGAAGAAGCCGATGTGACCTTGCTGCTGGTCGATGCTCGCGAAGGGCTTCTGCCAGGGGATGAGCAACTTGTCGATTACCTGCGTAAAAATCAGAAAACATTCACGCTAGTAGTGAATAAAACCGATGGGCTTGATCCTGATGTCGCCATGGCGGATTTCCATCGCCTGGGGTGCGAGTTTGTGCTGCCAATTGCCGCAAGTCACGGCAGGGGGGTTAACAAGCTCATGGATACCGTGCTGGAACCTTATCCGTTTGAAGCTGAGGATGTGCTGCCTGCTGAGGAAAGCGGGATCAAGATCGCGGTAGCCGGACGGCCCAACGTGGGTAAATCCACCCTGGTAAACCGGATACTGGGGGAAGAGAGGGTGGTGGTGTTTGACCACCCAGGCACAACCCGGGACAGCGTCTATATTCCTTTTGAGCGCAGAGGCAAGAAATACACCCTGATTGATACGGCTGGTATTCGCAAGCGTGGCAAGACTACGGAAACCATTGAAAAGTTTTCGGTGGTCAAATCACTGCAGTCCATCAAGGATGCAGACGTGGTGATATTGCTGGTCAATGCCCGGGAAGGCATTGTTGAACAGGATCTTCATCTTCTTGGTTATGTGCTTGAATCCGGGCGTGCTCTGGTGATTGCGCTCAACAAGTGGGACGGAATGGATGACTATGCCAAGGATGAGGTGAAAAAAGCCATTCAACGACGCCTGGTGTTTATCGACTTCGCCAAAATTCATTTCATCTCGGCGCTGCACGGTACTGGTGTTGGCGACTTGTATAAATCCGTGGAAAGAGCTTACGAGTCAGCAAGCAAAAAACTGACAACCAACCAGCTGACACTCATGCTTGAGAGAATTACAGCCACGCATGCACCACCTGCGATAAACAATCGCCGTATTAAATTACGCTATGCCCATCCGGGGGGCAGCAATCCGCCCCTGATCGTTATACATGGCAAGCAAACCGACAAACTGCCCGACAGCTATGTCCGCTATCTGGAAAAGAGTTTTCGGAAGTTTCTTGCCATGGAGGGTACACCTATCCGTATCCAGCTGATCAGTGATGACAACCCCTATACCCGGGACGAGGAAGATAAAACGGATCGTCAGGTTGCCCGTAAGCGCAGATTGCAAAAGAACCGGGAGATGGCAACAAAAACCCTGGGTAAATCCGGCAAGAAGCCGCGTGCCAAAGCGCCACCCAAAGGCAGGGCCGGTGCCGGACCAAAAGCAAAGCCGGGTCAACCTGCAGGTCCTAAAAAACCGGGTGGTAGTAGAAGCAAACCAGTGCGTTAATCCTGATACCATCCATGATTTCCTCCGATAAGCCTCTGCTGATTGTTAAAACCGGTTGTACACCAGCGGCCATATCGGCGAGGCGGGGTGATTTTGAACAGTGGATTACCACAGGGCTGGGCCTGGATGACCGGCACGTGCTGGTCGTTGATGTTGCCAATAATGAGCCTCTGCCATTGGCAGGCTTGCTTTCCGGTGTCGTCATTACAGGCGCTCCAGCCATGGTCACAGAAAGAAGTGACTGGATGCTTCGTGCAGAAGATTTTGTCAAAGAACTCATCAATCATCGTGTGCCTACACTGGGTATCTGTTTCGGACACCAGTTGATAGCGCAAGCGCTTGGCGGCGTGGTGGGCTGGCATCCACGGGGCAGGGAAATCGGAACTACTACAATTTCCCTGAGCAATGCAGCGCAAAACGATGCACTGTTTGCCGGCTCTAACCCGACTTTCCCCGTGCATGTTACTCACATGCAAAGCGTGTTGACACCGCCACCAGGGGCTATTGTCCTGGCGAGCAATGATTTTGAGTCACACCATGGACTGAGGTTTGCTGAAAAGGCCTGGGGTCTGCAGTTTCATCCGGAATTTGATGAGGACATCATGGCCGGATATCTGCATGAGCGCCGTGATGACATTCGTCGGGAAGGACAGGATCCGGACAGGTTGTTGGCTGCTGTAGCACCCACACCGGAATCAACAGGCTTGTTGCGGCGTTTTTCAGCACTGTGCGGTGTTGGCGTTTAGATCGGCGACATTAACTGATTGCTAGATTGTGTAAATATCCAGCAGAGCGTTCTGGGCATTGCGGGGATTGGCGCTGCCGGGTGTACATAGTTTGTAGCTGCAGTCGGACTGTAAAATCCATGCCTGGGTGTTGTCAGACAGGTATAGCTGCAGGCCTTCCTTGAGCACTTTCTTTTTCATCCGTTTTTCCTCGATGGGGAAGCAGGTTTCCACTCGGCGGAAAAAATTACGGTCCATCCAGTCTCCGCTGGACAGGTAAATTTCATATTCACCATTATTGTGAAAGTAAAAAATCCGGCTATGCTCCAGAAAACGGCCTACCACAGAGCGAACCTGGATATTCTCTGAAACCCCTTTGATGCCCGGGCGCAGGCAGCAAATGCCACGTACAATCAGATCGATTTTCACACCTGCCTGGGATGCTTTGTACAGGGCCTCAATGATGGTGGGTTCCACCAGGGAATTCATCTTGGCGATAATTCTGGCCTGTTGGCCCGCTGCGGCGAAATCCACTTCCCGTTGAATCAGGTCCAGCATGCCCTTATGGAAGGTAAAAGGGGCCTGGAGTATTTTTTTGCGTTTTCCCGGTTTGCCCAGAGCGGTCAGCTGCTGGAAAACTTTCTGGACATCGTCAGTCACCGCCAGATCGCTGGTGAGTAGACCGTAATCGGTATATTGCCTGGCAGTGCCGGCATGATAGTTACCGGTGCCCAGGTGTACATAACGTTTTAATTGACGACCTTCCCGACGGATAACAAGGCTCATTTTCGAATGGGTCTTGTGTCCGACAACCCCATAGGAAACGTGCGCCCCGGCAGCCTGCAGTTCGTTGGCCAGTTCAATGTTTTCCTCTTCATCAAAACGGGCCCGCAGTTCGATAACCACAGTCACTTCCTTGCCGGCGTTAGCTGCCGAGATCAGGGCATCAACAATACTTGAGTCATCTTCGGTACGGTACAGTGTTTGTTTTATCGCCAGTACATTCGGATCCCTGGCCGCCTGGCGCACGAAATCAACCACGGTATTGAAGGACTGGTACGGGTGGTGAAGCAGAATATCGCCTTTCTTGATGGCCTCAAAAATACTGCTGGATTTGAGCAGCCTGTTCTGGATGCTTGGCGTAAAAGGAGGGTATTTCAGGTCGGGCCGCTTCACCATTTGGGGAATGGCCATCAGGCGATTCAGATTGACAGGCCCGTTTACCTGATACACATCGTTTTGCTGCAGGTTGAAGCGGTGCATCAGGAAATCGATCATTTCCTGGGGACAGTTGTCCGGCACTTCCAGGCGTACGGCTTCAGCAAAACGTCGTGAAGGCAGCTTGCCTTCCAGGGCTCGCATCAGGTCACCCACTTCCTCTTCACTCACCAGCAGGTCGGCATTACGGGTAATCCTGAACTGGTAACAGCCAGTCACAGTCATGCCGGGAAACAGGTCGCCAGCATGGTGATGAATTATCGAGGACAGGAAAGCAAAGTCATATTCATGATTGGAACATGACTGGGGAAATTGCACGAGACGAGGCAAGGCCCTGGGAGCCTGGACTATGGCAATGCCGGAATTGCGGCCGAAGGCATCTTTTCCTTCCAGGGAAATAATGAAATTCAGGCTCTTGTTCAGAACCTGGGGAAAGGGGTGTGCAGGGTCCAGTCCCACAGGACTGAGGATAGGCAGCAACTCACGGTTGAAGTAACCCTTTATCCATTCCTTCTGTTTCTGGGTCCAGGTGTGCCGGTCCAAACAATGGATGCCCGCCTTCTTCAGGGCAGGAAGTATGTCGTCATTCAGTAACTTGTACTGCTCTGTCACAATCTGGTGTGCTGATTCGCAGATGCGTTGCAATTGTTCAGACGGGGTCATGTTGTCGGGTCCGCATTGCATGGCGCCAAAGGCGACCTGTTGCTTGAGCCCGGCGACACGAATTTCGAAGAACTCATCCATGTTGGAGCTGGAAATACACAGGAAAAACAGGCGTTCAAGCAGCGGGGTTTTCTTGTCCCTGGCTTGTGACAATACCCGGCGATTGAATTCAAGCAGACTCAGTTCCCGGTTGATGTAGTACTCGGGACTTTTTAAATTTATATCCTTGACTGTGCTCATGCCTGATCGCCTGGGTTCAATTTTCCGGTTGGAAGACTACTGCTTGATAATCAGCAGATAGCCGTCTTCCTCAATAGGGTCTTCCAGTTCCACTTCAAGCAGTTCAGCACCAAACTCCTTTTTGCAGCGCTTGGCCAGTTTCAGGAAAGGGGAGCGACCGGGATCTGCAATGATGATGGTGCCCACGCCGTTTTTAACAGCTCTCTTGATCAACTTGTATAAGGGCTCGATAAGTTCATCCCAGAAACAGATGTCTCCACCCAGGATCATGTCCTGTTCCGCGATCAATCCTGCCTTTAGTCTCTCGTAACGGCAAACCAGAGGTTCCACCTTGGCCTTGTTCAGCTTGGCGTGTTTTTCCAGGAAGGGGAAAACGTTTTTATCGGCATCCACGCCAATGACCTTGGCCTTGAATTCCTTGGCGCAGTGGATGGCCAGAATACCCCAGCCGCAACCGATTTCCATGATCCGGCTTTTCTTTTTAGGCGGGTTTTCCAGCAGATAGTCGTGGATCAGGTAACTGGAGAACCAGACCTTGTCGCCATGAATTTCAGGCGTACTGGATTCCTTCAGTAGTTTTTTAATGACCTTGTGTTTCTTTTTGTAGATCTTCAGTCCGCGGACTTCCTTGATGTGTTTTTCACTGCTGCCCATAAATACCTGCTGCCTGATTGCCAGTTCCTACCTTATTAAATAAATGTGAGGAAATGATTAAGGAAAGATTAGAAAACGTCCAGAATAACAGATTTGATACAGATCAGATCAAGCACTATTTCAGCGGTTTTTCAGAGGAATCTGTCTGTTGTCCAGGATGAGTTTGCTCAACTGTGCTGACCAGTTCGCCATCGTGCAAACGCGTCAGGATTGTATCACCGGGTTTGACCGCCTGATAGCTTGTGATTACCTCGCCCGACCGAGTAGTGGTAATGGCATAGCCACGGCTCAGAGTGTTCAGGGGGCTTACTGTATTCAGGGCATGACTGTGGCCGGCCAACCGTTGTTTTCTGTCATGCAGGGTATGGCGCATGGCCCTGTTCAGACGTTGAAAAAGGTTTTGACTGTTCTGGCGATATTCCCTGACCAGGCGCTGCGGGGAATGTGATCGTATTCCCACATGCAGGGTATTCACTCTTGCAGACAGGTTCTGCAGATAATGTTTGAGTAAGCGCCGCAGTCGCAGTTCAGTATCATCCAGCCGCTGTGCCTGTTCCTGCAGTTTGCGGCCAGGATGCTTGAGTTGTTTGCGCAGCCACTGGAGGGTGTTTTGCTTTTGCCTGATGTTGTCCAGCATCTGGGCGGCAAACTGGTTTTCGTAGGCTTGGAACAGTTGCCGGTATTCTGACTGGTCCGGGCTTAAAAGTTCGGCAGCTGCAGTAGGGGTGGCTGCACGGGCATCAGCGACGAAATCTGCAATGGTGAAATCCACCTCATGTCCCACGGCACTGACCACCGGCAGGTCGCTGGCATGGATGGCCCTGGCCAGATTTTCATCATTGAAGGACCACAGATCCTCGAGCGAACCACCACCGCGACCTATGATGATGACATCCAGGTCCTCCAGACAGCCCTGCCTGGCATTGGCCAGTTGCAAGGCATTGATCATTTCCCGGGCGGCTGTATTGCCCTGAACCGTAACAGGCAGCACAGTAATCCGTATCGCCGGAAAGCGGCGATGTAAGGTGCTGATGATGTCCCGGACTGCGGCGCCAGTGGCGGATGTGATAACACCGATATGCCTGGGCAGGCGGGGCAGTGGCTGCTTGCTGGCGTCGTCAAACAGGCCTTCACGGAACAGCTTGTCCTTCAATTGATCAAAGGCCCTGAGCAGTGCGCCATCACCACGTTCTTCCATCTGATCGATAATAAGCTGGAAGTCACCACGACCTTCATACAGGGAGACCTTGCCTTTAACCAGTACCTGCATGCCATCAGTGGGCCGAAAACGAACCCGCATATTACGGTTGCGGAACATGGCACAGCGCACCTGGGCTTGTTGGTCCTTCAGGGTCAGATACCAGTGGCCGGATGCCGGAGTGGCAATGTTGGATATCTCGCCTTCCACCAGAATGGCGGGAAAATTGTCTTCAAGCAGGTAGCGCGCCTCGCGGTTGAGGTCGCTGACACTGAGGATGACGTCGGAATCCTGGTAGGAGGGATCTTTCATGGTGCGACATCATACCCTGATTCACGGGCTGGCCACAGACCTCCCTGTCCGGGTTACAATCATGACTTCTTCCATCTTGATTTGGATCTGAGCATGAAAACCCTGATGACGACTGCCCTGTGCACACTGATATTTGTCCCGGTAACCCTGGGTGCGCAGCCCTCTGGGCCTGACCCTCGCGCCAGGATGTGCAATCAGCAGGGGCGGGAAATAGCCCTGAGGCTGAGTGAGGAGATATCTGACAAACTGGATGCCAGGGATCGCCAGCAAGTAGCTGCCATCGCAGAAGAGGTTTGCCTGTCATTTGGTCCGCCAGCCGGTGCCGAGCCCCGACGCGGCCGTGATGACAGCGAGTCTGCGGAACCTGCAGATGCTGAGGATGGCAACACCCTGCCTGGTGGCCTCAGGATCATTGATCCGGAGGATCGTGTGCAGCGTCCCGGGCTGAAACGACGCTGATATCCGGGATAACAAACAGGGTTTTTACCCACCAGGGGGGTATTCAAACATTTACCTGAATTTCACTCATGGAGTATAATGCCTCGATTTCCCCGCACAGGGATTTCAGGAATTTCTATGCTGCGCATTGCTGAAGAAGCTTTAACCTTCGACGACGTTCTTCTAGTTCCCGCCCATTCCGAGGTGCTGCCTAACACGGTGGACCTGAAAACCCGACTGACCAGCACAATCACGCTGAATATTCCCCTGGTGTCCTCTGCCATGGATACGGTTACCGAATCCCGTCTGGCTATTGCCATGGCCCAGGAAGGCGGTATGGGTATCATTCACAAGAGCATGAGCATCGAACAGCAGGCACGGGAAGTGCGCACCGTCAAGAAATACGAAAGCGGTGTAGTCGCCGACCCCATCTGCATCACGCCAGACACCACTGTCCGCAAGTTGTTGGCCCTGACCCAGGAATACCGGATTTCAGGCCTGCCAGTTATCAAGAGCAATGAATCCAAGGAGCTGGTGGGTATTGTGACCAGCCGTGATGTACGTTTCGAAAACAATCTGGAAGCTACTGTCGATAAAATCATGACGCCCAAGGACAGGCTGGTTACAGTCAGGGAAGGGGCTGATCTGGATGAAATCAAGGTTTTGATGCACAACCATCGCATTGAGAAGGTGCTGGTGGTTAATGACAGTTTCGAGCTCAAAGGCCTGGTGACCCTGAAAGACATTCGCAAGTCCGAGGACTACCCGAATGCCTGTAAGGATGCGCTGGGTCAGCTGCGCGTCGGCGCAGCCGTCGGTACCGGCAAGGACACTGAAGATCGTGTTGCCGCACTGGTGGCTGCCGGTGTGGATGTAGTGGTTGTTGATACCTCTCATGGTCATTCCCAGGACGTGATCAACAAGATCAAGCAGATCAAAAAGGCTTTCCCGAACCTGCAGCTCATCGGCGGTAATGTGGCCACTGCGGCAGGCGCTGTCGCCCTGGCTGAAGCCGGTGTGGATGCGGTGAAAGTCGGTATTGGCCCTGGATCCATCTGTACCACACGTATTGTGACTGGCGTGGGAGTTCCCCAGATCACTGCTGTTGCCAATGTTTGTGAAGCCCTCAAGGATACCAATATCTCCGTGATTTCAGATGGCGGCATCCGTTTTTCCGGCGATATTGCCAAGGCTATCGTGGCTGGTGCCAATGTGGTGATGATCGGCAGTCTGCTGGCCGGCACCGAAGAGGCACCAGGCGAAGTTGAACTGTATCAGGGCCGTTCCTACAAGGCCTATCGCGGCATGGGATCGCTTGGCGCCATGGCGGCCAAGCACAGCTCTGCTGATCGTTACTTCCAGACCCTGGAAAGCGGTGCCAATAAACTGGTGCCGGAAGGCATTGAGGGCCGTGTTCCATACAAAGGCCCGATGACCGCCATTGTGTTCCAGTTGATCGGTGGTTTGCGCTCCAGCATGGGGCTGACCGGCTGTGGTGACATTGATGTCATGCGCACCAAGCCGGAGTTCGTCAAGATTACCGCTGCCGGTGTCAGCGAAAGCCACGTCCATGACGTAAACATCACCAAGGAAGCACCCAACTACCGCGTTGGCTGATCGGCCAGATTGACCAACGTGGTGGTGAGGGATAATTGTTAACCCCATCGCGCAACCGCGGATTCTTGCATGTCCCAGAATATCCATGATGACCGGATCCTGATCCTGGATTTCGGCTCCCAGTACACTCAATTGATTGCCCGCCGGGTTCGTGAAGCCGGTGTTTATTGTGAAATCCACCACTACGGTTTGCCGGAGGACGAGTTCCGGCGTTTCAATCCCAGGGGTGTGATCCTTTCCGGCAGTCCGGAGTCCGCCAACCTGGCAGATTCACCACGAGCCCCCGAATTCGTTCTCAGTGCCGGCTTGCCCATTCTGGGGATCTGCTATGGCATGCAGACTATTGCCCACCAGTTTGGCGGACAGGTGGAAGGTTCCAACAAGTCAGAATTTGGCTATGCCAGGATCGAGATTCCTGGAGACAGTGTCCTGCTGAGCGACCTGGAGCATTCCGAACGGGTCGGTAACAACTTCCTGCACGATGTCTGGATGAGTCATGGGGACAAGGTCACCGCTGTGCCCGAAGGATTTACGGTAATTGCGTCCACAGAGAGTGCGCCGATTGCTGCCATGGCTGATGAGTCCCGTAAAATTTACTGTCTGCAGTTTCATCCTGAAGTAACACATACCAAATCCGGTCAGCAAATACTCAATCGCTTTGTTCATGAGATCTGTGGCTGTGGCCGGCTTTGGACGGCGGCAAATATCATTGAGGATGCCATCAGGTCTGTCAGGGAGCAGGTGGGTACCGATCAGGTCCTGCTGGGCTTGTCAGGCGGTGTCGACTCCTCTGTCGTGGCAGCTTTGCTGCACAGGGCCATTGGTGACCAGCTTACCTGTGTGTTTGTGGACAATGGCCTGTTGCGCCTGAACGAAGGTGACCAGGTCATGGAAACTTTTGCCAGGAATATGGGCGTGAAGGTCATTCGCGCTGACGCTGAGGAAACATTCCTGAGCAAGCTGGCCGGTGTGGAAGACCCCGAAGCCAAGCGCAAGATTATTGGCAATACCTTTATCGAGGTCTTTGACGCCGAAGCGACCAAGCTGGGGGATGTGAAATGGCTGGCCCAGGGCACTATCTATCCAGATGTGATTGAATCCGCAGGTTCCAAGCACGGTACTGCCCATGTCATCAAATCCCATCACAATGTAGGTGGGCTGCCTGAAGATATGGCCATGTCCCTGGTGGAGCCCTTGCGTGAGCTCTTCAAGGACGAGGTGCGCAATATCGGCATTGAGCTGGGTCTTCCCCACGACATGATCTATCGTCATCCATTCCCGGGTCCTGGCCTGGGAGTGCGCGTACTGGGTGAAGTGAAAAAGGAATATTGCGATATCCTCAGACAGGCAGATGCCATCTTTATTGAGGAGCTGTACAAGGCAGACTGGTATCACAAGGTAAGCCAGGCCTTCGTGGTATTCCTGCCGGTGAAATCTGTTGGTGTTGTGGGTGATGCTCGTCGTTATTCTTATGTGTTGGCAGTCAGAGCCGTGGAAACCATCGACTTCATGACAGCCCGCTGGGCGCATCTGCCTTACGAGCTGCTGGAAACCGTATCCAACCGTATCATCAACGAGATTCGTGATGTCAGTCGCGTGTCCTACGATATCAGTAGTAAACCACCGGC
>CAZBBS010000049.1:2313-21831 GCA_964490145.1 uncultured Enterobacteriaceae bacterium | reverse complement strand
TGAGGCATATGCATTAGCGGCCTGACCTGTGCAGAAAGTGCTGGGTCATTACAATGTTTTCCATGACATTACTTAATTCTCCGCCGTTTCCAGGTCAACCATAGCCCAGCAATAATTCCAAACTAGCTCAGAAAAACTATCAATATTTTTGCCAGCCTCATTTGAACCAGCGGGTCACTGTTAGTGGCACAGACAAATCGGATATTAACCGACTGTACTTGTTCAATTCCTGCTTTATGAAACTTACCACCTTGTATCAGCCGGAGTATCTTTGCCTGGAGGTTGAGATCCATCTCTCCTATGTCATCAAGCCTGTTCTGCAGCCCTTATGCTGTCCTTTAGTCCACCAGTGAACTATCCGCTCACAACACTGAATAACTCGGACTCGAACAGATGTAGGGGAATAGTTGTAAAGTCAATCGGTGCAAATGGAGCTACCGCATGTTTACTGGCTTGATGAATAGCCGCTGTACATAACTGCTTACCTGTACCGCTTTCGCCGATCATAAAAAACTGGCCTCGGTAGGCGCTACATTACGGATAATCTGATACACCAGTTTCATTGGCGGGGAAGCACCAATGAAATCTCCGAATCCTCTATCATCTATAACCTCACTGAAGCCCATAATCCTGTTGATCAGCTCGTTTTCACGCAGAGTATTATTGACTGTCACCAGGAGACGGCCTTTTGAAAAAGGCTTTTCAATAAAGTCGAAGGCACCATGTCGGGTTGCCTCGATAGCATGATTGAGCTGGGTTTCAGATGTGATGATGATTGTTTTGTGGACAGTCCGGCACTGGTTGCATGTGCTAGAATATCCAGGCAGCTGATATCCAGGAATCTTACATCCTAGATCAACAGGTCAAGGGTTTGTTCATTGATTGCTTCAAGTGCATCCTGGCCCGTGTGAAAAATCCTTACCCTGTACCCTAGAGTATCCAGATAGTTCTGGTATGGCAGTGCACTTGAAACACTGTCTAGAACAGCATAGATAAGCGGGGTTTTGATCATGGCACAAGGTGCCTGTACTGGTTAGACTGTCAGGCGCAAAGAAGTATATCGAGCCTTATAGGGCTTGATGGTGCACCCGGATTTAAAAAATCATGATTCTCACCTATCGGTGGCACGAATCAAATATGGAGGACACGGCATGAGGATGTATTTGAGAAACCGTCAGATATCGACTTGTTCAACAACCGGGAAAACCACAACCTGCCCAATCTGAATACGTCCTGCATCCACATCAGGGTTGTACTGCCGGAAAAGCCACATCGGTACTGATCGACTGCGTGCCAGATTAGCCAGAAATTCGCCGCGCTTGATACTATGCTCTTCTGTTTCGCGGATACGCCAGCTTCTGAAATAGTCAGCCTGCAAATCCCGATGGAATTGACGGCGCTTCTGTTCAAACAGCTCACTATCCACTTTGGAAAAATCCAGTTTCAGGCGATTGCCAATAATAACCGGCTGCCGGTATTCCATATTGTTCAAACGACGGATGTCCCAGGCCCTGATGCCCAGCCACTCGGCATAATGCCCAAGCGTTTCAGCAGCCTGGATTTCAATCGTCCTGTCCTGCCTGACCGTATAATCAGAAGGATCCGACTGCAGATCGGCAATCAGCTGCTGTTCTGTTTCTTCACGGACACCTTCTTCGACGACAGCCACCGAATCCGCCAGAGTGCTGCCGCTTTCAATGGATAATTCAGCCTCGATTTCTGAATCCTCAAGGTCTGACTGATCAGATTCAGCGATGATTACTGTTTGCGGGTCATTAATCGATAGCGACTCATCGCTGCGGCGCAGCATCAGTTTCTGACCCGGGAAAATCGTGCCGTTGTTGTCCAGATTGTTAAGGCTCAGCACTGTCTTCAGGGGTATTTCTAATCGCTCGGCTATCAGTGAAATCGTATCACCACGTTTCACCTCGTATTCCCCATTGGTCGGCACAGGTTGTGGCCCACTATTGCTTACAACCAGTGTAGGCATGGAACCATCGGGCTGTGGCAGCAGCAAGGTCTGTCCAACCCGGATGCTGTTACGATCCCTCAGCTGGTTAATAGCAACAAGCTCGGAAACCGAAGTACTATAGCGTTCAGCGATGACAGAGAGACTGTCACCACGCCTGACCTTGTAGCTCACATCAGGAATCTGTTCGCTGTAAAGCGCTGTCACAGGCACTTCCCTTAACCCTGCTACCAGATCTCCACGAAAAGAAATGTTATCCAGTTTTAACTCATACCCCCTGGGTATGCGTTTTGTGCCTGACCACACTGATGGCTGCAGGGCCGGGTTGTCCCGCTTCAGGTCTTCAATATCCACGCCCAGGGTACTGGCGAGCACACCGGAATCCATGAAGGCATCCAGCTTGACTGTCTGGTAATCCGGAGCCCGGTCCCTGAATATGGAGCCAAAATATTCTTCAGCCCGCCGATCCACGTCCATGGCCGCCAGGAATTGCGGGTAAAAGTTGCGGGAAGCAAAACCGAATCGGGGACCGGTGTACTCCGTAATAATACGTCCAATATCCATGCTGCCCACATCCCTGACCGCCCGTGCCATTCCGTTTGCTCCATGGTTGTAGGCTGTCAGTGCCAGAGGCCAGGAGCCCAGTGCGTTGAAGTTGTACTCCAGCAGCTCCATTGCTCCGTACGTTGCTGCATACGGATCCAGGCGCTGGTCCACCACGTAATCCACCTGCATGAATCGCTGGGCGGTGGCGCGAACGAACTGCCACATTCCGGTTGCTGCTGCGCTTGAATAGGCACCGGGATGAAATGATGATTCCACATGGGGAAGGATGGCCAGTTCAGCTGGTAATCCTTTTTCACGGATAACCTTTTCAATGTGGCTGCGGTAAGCCCCTGACCGCTTGATCCCCTCGACAAAGCGATCTGACTGACCCAGCTGCCAGCGGACACTGCCGACAGCCTGCCTGAAACGCTCATTGGATGTTTCCCGCCCCCACAGATCGAGCAAATCCTGCTGGGACCGTGTCAGTCCGGTGCGCTTGCCAGAGGCCAGCACTTCCAGGTCTGCGCGGATGCCTTCACGGGTGATGTTTATGGTATCCCGATCACGCTCCAGTTTGCCGTACACAATATTCAGGTTCCTGGCATCATGCAGAAACCCGCTGTTGGTATCGGCTTCAGTGTAAACCCGGGTCCAGAAGGCAATAGCCGGCCTGATGCTGTCCGGTATGGGAAAATCCGAACTGGCGCCCAAAGCTGTCAACTCATGGAACAGGAAAAAAATAAATAAAAAAAGACAGGAAAAACGCTGCATAACCCTTTTGAGAAAAGGTCTTGAGACTGGGTTGGAAACGGCTTGATTCACAGGTTTAGGTTAATGGACAAGCCACGAATTGACAAGCAGATTCATCGACTTACACCGGGTTTACAACCAGCTGCTAAGTACCTGTTCGATATCCTCCTGGGGATGATTACAAGGCCCATCTCAACCACAGTAGTGTAAGGCTTGTCTGAAATGGTCCGGCCATAATCCAGTGCTGTCAACTGCGAGCCATGCACCTAGTGGGTCATGGCATAGATGACATAATTGAGGCCAAAGCGATAAGCCAGAGCTGTCATGGGTTCGGGATAACAGGGATCATCGGCATGTTCCCAGGCATCCCCCATGTCCATGTTGAAGTTGATGGCCACCATGAGGCGTCCTTCATGATCGTAGATACCGGCCCATTTCTGTGGACCATCCAGCCGAGCCTCGCTAGAGCCGCAAAAAAACAGGTGCCTTTCCCCGGGTATCTGGGTGACCTGGTCAAGATCATACAGGGCATGAAAAATGCCGTGCTTAGGATTGAGGTCAACAATGGCATATCCCGGCAGCACTTTTTGCATTGCCGTGACGACAACCGACCACTGGTAGGTCCCATGAAAATCATCAATGACCAGAAACCCTCCCCGCAACAGGTATTCCCGCAGGCGTTCAGCCTCAACATCGGTAGGCGACCAGTTCCCCTGCCCGACCTGCTGGGCAAACAGCCAGGGATAATCGTAAAGATCTTCATCTAATAGCTGAACGTGCTGGCTGTCCTCCGCCACCTCCAGATTCGACAGACGACGAACCCCACGGGTGAAATGGTATTCCGCATCAGGATAGTCAATGGCCCACCAGCCGCGTCGAAATCCCCAGCGCCCTCGACCGCCTGCACCACCATCAGCAAAGACCATTCGGGCCATGTGGAACTCTGCCTCGGGCTGTCGCTCAAGAGCCGGCTCATCCTGACCAAAACCACAGACCGGGATTGTCAGCAGAATCTGGAAAATTACAGCAGCGCGCAATTGATTCATAAGGTGGCAGGTATCACAACTGTGTCATGGTAGCACCTATAGGTAATACCTTCGATCCATGAGTCATCAGTAACCTCAGGTAAAGTCTGAGAGGCGGAAGACATCAAAAGCGGGCTCCTCGTAGGGATGGGTTTTCTTCAGTATCCTGACAGCGTCCTGTATCAGGCTGTCTTCACACACCATTTCAACCTTGTATTCTTCTACTTGCTCAACACGGCCCTGCTGTCCCAGAAAAGGGTCACTTCCCACAAGGCCCCGAAACTGCCCGGAGCCCAGAACCTGCCAGCAGCACTGGTCATAATCTCCGATTCGACCAACACCTGCATCAAACAGGACCTGCTTCACCTCATCCAGATGGCTAGGTGGGACAAAGAAACATAATTTATACATGGACTGAGCTTAACAGGGAGGCGATAAGAAAAGAATCCCCAAAGAATCCGGCGCACTCCGTATTGCTGTATCAATTTACTAATGCTCATATCAGCATGGATAGGCCCTCGACGGGCTCATGCCCTGTTATGAGGAGCTTTGCTAAATTTTGGTTACTCCACGTTTGAAGGCATCATATTCGGCATTATGCCAGCAGCAAAAGCTGCCAACCTGGTTCCAATTTAAGACCTCAAATATATATACCTGCCTGCAAATACTACGATGATACTGCATTTGATACTGAGTAAGTTCCAGAGCACACTTCCAAGCGTTTTTTTGTCAGATATAAAGCTGCGCTAGCTATACTAACGGTCATTTCTTAGCCGGATAAAACATCTAGAACTCACAATGTTTCAGCAATTTAATCATTTGTAACTAACTTCTGTTTACGTTAATGGCCCATAGAGTTCTGATACTTGATGATGTCCCCATAATCATCGATATTGTGTAAGCTTTTATTTCCAACGTTGAATTTGATGTCCATGCTGTCTGAGGTCAAAGGATGCCTATCCGTTCCTGGTAGATAATTCACAGCACTTGTTCTTCTGGGCCTTAACTTGCCAGAGAGCAATGGCTTAGAAATAGCCAAGAAGATGCCAAGCAAATGTAACCTGGGGATTATCTTGGTTTCTGCCAGTTTTGAACCGTTGGACAAGGTAAGAAGCAAGCTGCTCAAGCACGACCCTTAGACCAACTTCATACAGATCCTGCGTGTTGAAGGCTATCGTTTTTCAGCGAAAGCCATCTGAGCATCATTAATCAGGAGAGAATTTAACGTCTTACCGGACGTTTCAGGAGTTTGCGCTGAAGCGTCCGCCGATGCATGCCCAGCGCTCTGGCAGTCGCTGAAATATTGCCCTCGTTGTCATCCAGTACGCGATGGATATGCTCCCACTCCAGTCGATCCACCGACACCGGCTCCTCCTCCGGAATGGCATCAGTCTCTCTACCCTCCACCAGTATGCCCAGAATCTCATCCACCCCCAGAGGTTTGCAGGCGTAATTCACCGCCCCCTTTTTGATGGCATTCACCGCCGTGGCGATACTGGAATATCCCGTGAGAATGAGCATCCGTATGCCGGGATTGATGTCCTGCAGGGGCTGCAAGCAATCAAGCCCGGATTCGCGCTCTATCTTCAGGTCAATAATGGCATAATCCGGTAGATGCCTGGAGGACAGGTCCAGTGCTTCGCTGATGTTTGCTGCCGGCAGGGTGACGTAGCCTTTTCTATCCAGAGCCCTAGCCAAAGTTAGCCGGAAAGCCTCGTCATCATCAATAATCAGAATCTTGTCGGCATCCAAACTGGCTGCTGCGTTAGTCGTGGTCATAACCTCAGTATGAATCCCCTGTTGATAATGCGTTACACCAGAATGTATCAAGATGCCATCCGGGTATCGTAGGGCAGCCGAATCTCGATAACAGTCCCCCCCTGAGAGTGAGTGTGCATGTCGATCTGCCCACCCAGTCGGCTGATACTGGCCTGGGTAAGCATCAAACCCACGCCGAGACCATTTTCCTTGCCTGAGATTATACCCGAACCCAGATTAGCCATGAGTTCACCACGAATTCCATCACCATAATCACGAACACTCAGCGACCAGTATGAGCCATCCCAGCTGGCCATCAGCTCTACCTTCTTGGGACTGGCATCCGCTGCATTATTGAGGATATTCATCACGGCCTGTTGCAGAGTGACATCTACCAGAATTGCCGGTGACTCTCCTGGTGAGCTGATCTGGATATCCAGGGTCACTTCAGGCCTGAGCAGACGCCACTGATCCCAAATCATCTCCACAAAGTGCGTCACGTCTGTTGCCTGTCCACTACCATTGCGTTTGAAATCAGCTCTGCTGACCAGCTCCTTAAGCGACTGACGACAGGCTCGAAGCTGTGTGTCGAGCATGCGCAGATCCTGCCCAAGCGCCTCATTTCCCTCATATTCCTGCGCCATTTCAGTGACCAGAATAGCCATGGTGTTCAGGGGGGTCCCCAATTCGTGGGCAGTACCCGCAGCCTGTGTTGCTACCGCCAGAATCTGCTCATTTCTCAGGTTTTCTTCCCGGTAGCGATTGAGCAGGCTTTCCTGTCCACGCATCGCTTCTGCCATTTGCACCACGAAATAGGTAATCAGGACAGCACTGACCAGAAAGTTGAACCACATCCCCAGGATATGCAGGCTGATACCCCACTCTTCATTTGCCATTTCCATGTCATGACTCATTGGATCCATGGCTTCCGGCATCAGTACGTCCAGAGGCTGGTAAAAAAACAACAGGACGGTATAGGCCAGCAGGGAAAGTGCTGCAATAAGCCAGGTGTGCTTCCACGGTAAAATAGCCGCTGAGATGGTAATGGGCACCAGGAAAAATGACACAAACGGATTGCTGGCTCCGCCCCCCAGATACAGCAACATGCTGAGGGCAGCGATGTCAAACAACAGGTGATACAGAAAAACCTGGTTGCTGATACTGACCTGCTTGCGCAGGCGCAAGACAACTCCGGCATTCACTGCCACTACCACCGCCATCACCGTGGATATGGCGATGTAGCTCAAGTCCAGGGAGAGAATCAGCCACGCATAAAGCAATGCCAGAAACTGACAGGTGAATACGATCAGTCTGATCACCAGCAGACGTTTGAGGTTCTGCTGGGCGGCGGCGAGAGGAAAAAAACGTGTAGTGGGCAAAATACCTTTCTCTGTCGGGTGTAAACGTTGCATTCTCGCAAAAACTGCGTGTCTGACCAATGACAAACATGACAAACAAGTATGCAAGAGGCTGTAAACGCGCGTTTATTGCCAGCCAAAATCTGCTATAAATTACAGGTGCATATTACCCGGAATGAAACCATGCCAAATTTCCCTGCATTGATGACCGCCTTGATGACCGCCTTGCCACTGGCCGCCCTGCTGACCTCCTGTTCGGAACAGCCTGCAACACCGCCCCAGACCACGTCTCCAAATGTGGCTCCGGTTGAAGCCACCACTTATGACATATCGCTGAGCATACGTGAAATCATGGCCACATTGGTGGATATCAATGCCGATGCCATCTGGAATTCCGTGAAGGTCGTGTCAGACAGCAATGGCATCATCGAATACGTACCGGAAACCGATGAGGATTGGGCCTCCCTGCGTGCCAACGCCATCGGTATCATCGAGGGCAGCAACGCCCTGATGATGCCAGGCCGAAAAGTTGCGCCACCAGGTGCGCAAGGGGAATTTCCCGACTATGAATTCACGCCGGAAGAAGTGGAGGCGAAGCTGGCTGCTGACCGGCTGTCGTGGGTTGGCTTCGCCAGAGGGCTGCAGAATGCAGCCAAAAACGTCCTCGGCGCTATCGACGCCCGGGATACCGACAAACTGTCTGAATACGGTGCCAACCTGGATGAAGCCTGTGAAGCCTGTCATGCCAACTACTGGTACCGGGCAGGTATTTGAGCCAGTGCCAACCCTTGGTGATCCGCTGTTGTAAATCCCATGCCAATGACAGTTTCCATGAGTCGATATTTACGTGAACCCCTGTTGCACTTCCTGGTAGCGGGGATCCTGCTGTTTGTTCTGGCCCTGTACAGACAACATGACGGTATCACGGGCAATACCATTATTATCGATGACGGGGTTCGTACGTCACTCAGTTCCCTCTACCGGACCCAGATGGGTGAATACCCCACACCTGACATCCTTGATACCCTTGTCGACAATTACATTCGCGATGAAGTGCTCTACCGGGAAGCCATGGCCATGAATCTGGCACAGAATGACGAAATAGTGCGTCGCCGGCTTATCCAGAAACTGGAGTACCTGGTGAATGCCACGGCACAGACCCGAGTACCTGAAGAAGCTGAATTGCTTGACTGGTTCAGGCAGCATGAGGATCAGTTCCACCTTCCGGCACTGGTATCATTCAGGCACCTGTACTTCAGTCCAGACAGGGATAGTCTTGAATCTGCACGTCATCGTGCAAACAAAAGCCTGGCGTTACTCACTGAGGGATCCGGTTATCCCGAACAGTCTGAAGATCTTGCCGACCCGTTCATGTTGCAATCCAGTTATCTGGACATGAATTTGCAGTCGGCCAAGCAGTTGTTTGGTGACACCGCCTTTTCCGAGGCGCTGTTTTCCGCCAGTCCCGGTATCTGGACTGGCCCCCTGCCCTCTGGCTATGGCTGGCATTTGCTGTTCATAGAGGAGAGAACCCCTTCACGCCTGCCTGATTTTGCATCCATAAGGCAACAGGTCCTGGCTGCCTACAGGGAGGACCTGCAGGCAGTACAGGCTGCCGATCAATACCAGCAATATTCCGAAAACTATCAAATAGTGAAAAGCTACAGCCATGAATAGATTCAATTTTGCCCAAGCACTCACACCACTGGCCGCCAGCCTGGCATTACTGTCTGCCTGTACGGATTCTGCCAAAACAGAAACAACTGCCATGATGGACAACAAAGCCAAGGCAGAGACAGCCACTACCATGGCACCGGCACCGGTTGTCGATCCCGTGTCGCGTCGCGCCCTGTTCGGGGATTTGCACCTTCACACCGGAAACTCGTTCGATGCTGCCTCCTCAGCCACCAATACCACGCCGGAAGACGCCTATCGTTTTGCCCAGGGTGAAGCCGTGGAGTATTTTGGCAGACCCGTCCAGCGTCAGGCACCACTCGACTTCCTGGCCGTTACCGACCACGCTGAATATCTGGGTGTGGCAAAGGCCGCCAGCGATCCCCAGGGGCCATTCAGCGATACTTCCTGGCCAGCGGACCTTGCTGAAAAGAGCAAAAACGTCATGGACTTCATGCGGGTTTTCTCCACTGCCGGCTTTCGGGGTGCCGAGCCCATTCCGGAATTTGTGACTGATGAAGTCATTACTACGAATTGGCAGAATCAAATGGATGCTGCCGAGAAATATTACCGGCCGGGAGAATTCACAACGTTTGTGGCCTTTGAATGGTCACCGATGCCAGGTGGGGCCCACATGCATCGTAACGTGATATTCAAAGGGCCGGATTTTCCTGAAATGCCCTACAGTGCCATTGAGTCCATGAAACCCGAGGACCTGTGGACTTATGCCGAAGCCCAAATTGACGCTGGCAGGGACCTGGTACTGATCCCTCATAATTCCAACCTCAGCCACGGACTGATGTTTGCCTTCAAGGATTCCTATGGCAATGACCTTACTGCCGCCTATGCCCAGCGCCGCAGTCGGCTGGAACGACTGGTGGAGATCACACAGAACAAGGGCACCAGCGAAACACGCCCGGAATTTTCTCCTACCGATGAGTTTGCCGGGTTTGAACTCCTGGAATGGGGTGTCGGGGATGAAGGCGTGGATCTGGCTGGCGGATTTGTCCGCACAGCCTTCAAGCGCGGTCTCCAATTACAGGAGTCTCTGGGCAGCAATCCCTTCGTTTTTGGTCTGATTGGCAGTTCCGACTTTCATTCCGGCCTGACCTCCGCCGAAGAATTCAATTTCCCGGGCGGCCTGGGAAGTACTGACGAACAGACAGACCCGAATCGCGTACTTACCTCGATAAACCCTGTGATGGGTACACCCACTACCGTCATGAGCGCCAGCGGCCTGACCGGTGTCTGGGCCGAAGAGAATACCCGCGAGTCCATTTTTGCCGCCCTGAAGAGACGGGAGGTGTTTGCCACCTCGGGTCCTCGCATGCAGGTTCGATTATTTGCAGGCGATTATCCTGAGGGCATGACGAAGGACAGCAACTGGGTAAACCAGGCCTATGAAAAAGGCGTCGCGATGGGTTCCGATCTGCCATCGGGACAGGTACCCCGCTTTATCCTCCAGGCCCTGAAAGATCCCGACTCCGGCAACATTGACCGGATCCAGGTGGTAAAGATCTGGCTTGAGGATGGCGAGGCCCGGGAAAAAGTCTTTGATGCCCTCTGGGCCGGTGACAGGCAGGTTGATCCGGACACCGGCAAACTGCCGCCTGTGGGCAATACCGTGGACACGACCACCGCCACGTTCACCAACACCATTGGCGCAGTGTCCCTGATTGGAGAATGGTCAGATCCGGAATTTGATCCCGGGCAGGCTGCCATTTACTATGCCCGCGTGCTGGAGATTCCCACGCCGCGCTGGAGTACCTACCTGGCCGTGAACAATGGCCTGCCCCTGTCCAAGGATGTACCGGCCACCCTGCAGGAAAGAGCGTGGACATCACCGGTCTTTTACAACCCCTGATAATGTTGGTGAACTGACATGGAGTTACTGTAACAGGCATTGCCCGAAATGATTGCCACACTGATCGGCGTGGTGGTTGGCGGTGTGGGCGCCCTGTACATCGACCGCCAGCAGGAAATTCACCAGAAGCATCGGCGCGCCAAGATAATCCTGCACAATATTTACGGGGAACTGGAGGACAATTTTTTTGCCCTTGAGAATGCCAAGCCGGCCTACGAAAACACCCACTTCGGGAAAAGCTTCTACATCAGCACGATTGCCTGGGAAACGGCCACAACAGGCGGGGATCTTCCGGACATCATCGGGTATGAGCTGGCCGACATTATCGAGAACCAGTACGCCATCCTGCTCAGGCTGGGATACTACGTGGACCTGATGACCCGGCTTTGGTTTGCCCATGACAGCATTGAAGGCAAGAAAGTGATGCAGGAAGGCTTCCGGAATCACATCATCAACAACCTGCAGGAAGCCATTGAATATCATCCCTTCGTGATTCAGAAAATCACGGAAACCCAGAAAACCCTGAAATCGTAATCAACAGTAGAACATCTGTCCGGCAGACATTTCAGGCTTTTCAGTACAGACTCTTATCCCAGCCAGACCCGGGCATTGCGAAACATCCGCATGGTTGGGCTATCCTCACCCCACTCATCCGCCTGCCACGAATTACAGACTGCCCGGGCTACACGTTCCGGATGAGGCATCATGATGGTGAAACGACCATCGTCGTTGCACAGGCCGGTAATGCCAGACGGTGAACCGTTGGGATTGGCCGGATATGTTCCGGTGACTTTGCCATAGTTGTCGACAAACTGCAGAGCGACATTACCACTGGCCAGTGCGGCTTCAGCCGCTGCCGGTGATGAGAACTCTGCCCGGCCTTCACCATGGGCACAGCCGATGGGGAATACTGAACCCGCCATTCCAGCCAGGAAAGCAGATTTGGAATCTGCCACCTTGACCAATGCGGTCCGCCCCTCAAACTGTTCTGACCGGTTGCGGACAAAGTGCGGCCAGTGTCCAGTACCCGGAATCAGCTCATGCAGGTTGGACAGCATCTGGCAGCCATTACACACGCCCAGGGCCAGTGTGGTGTCACGATTGAAGAAGTCCGCAAACTGTTTCCTGGCGGCCTCGTTGAACAGAATGGATTTGGCCCAGCCTTCTCCGGCACCCAGAACGTCCCCGTAGGAAAAGCCACCACAGGCGGCCAGAACGTTGAAGTTATCCAGGGTCACAGCGCCTGAAATGATGTCGCTCATGTGGACATCTATGCCATCAAAACCCGCCTTGTGGAAAGCCGCCGCCATTTCCATCTGGGAGTTAACCCCCTGTTCCCTGAGAATGGCAATTCTGGGTCGTCGCTGCAAGGCAATAAACGGTGCACTGATATCCTCAGCCGGATCATAGGTCAGCGAGGACTGCAGCCCCGGATTGGCATCATCCAGGATGCTGTTGAATTCTGCATCCGCACACTCGGCGTTGTCCCGCATACGCTGAATCTGGTGGCTGGTACTGGCCCACAACTGCTGGTAATGGGCGCGGGTATTTGCAAGAACCAGCTCTTGCTGTAAAGAGAAACGAATACTGCCACCCGCTATGGGCTGGCCCAGGTTGCAGCAGACATCAAGCAAACCGGCCTCATCCGCCAGTTGCCGGAAACGCGACAGATCCTTTTCCAGCACCTGCACGACGGCGCCCAGTTCTTCATTGAACAGGGTGTCCAGAATATGTCCCTGATTGCCGCATTCAGCCAACTCAATGTCCAGGCCGCAACGCCCTGCAAAGGCCATTTCCACCAGCGTGGCAAAAAGTCCGCCATCAGAGCGGTCGTGATAGGCCTGCAGAATCCCCTCTTCCATCGCGTCCTGGATCAGCCCAAAGAAAGCTTTCAGATCGCTGGCACTGTGAAGGTCAGGTACTTCATCACCAACCTGGTTGTAAACCTGGGCAAGTGCTGAGCCCCCCAGACGATTGCTGCCAAGCCCCAGGTCGATCAGGATCAACTCGCTGGCCCCCCGGTCAAGGTGCAGCTGTGGCGTGAGGGTTTTGCGAATATCGAGAACCGGTGCGAAAGCGGAAATAATCAGGGACAGTGGCGCTGTCACGCTCTTTTGCTGACCGCTCTCTTCCCAGACAGTACGCATCGACATGGAATCCTTGCCTACCGGGATGGTAATGCCCAGTTCAGGGCACAGCTCCATGCCAACGGCATTGACAGTTTCGTAGAGGTTGCTGTCTTCACCCGGATAACCCGCCGGGGCCATCCAGTTGGCTGACAGACGAATATCACTGATCCGTTTTATCCTTGCGCTCGCGATATTGGTAATAGCCTCAGCCACAGCCATCCTGCCAGAGGCCGGGGCATTAACCAGGGCCAGCGGTGTCCGCTCTCCCATGGACATGGCTTCACCAAAATAGCTGTCGTAGGACATGGCTGTCACTGCGGCATCGGCCACCGGCACCTGCCAGGGACCCACCATCTGGTCTCGAGTCACCATACCGGTTACGCAGCGATCACCAATGGTTATCAGGAAGCTTTTGCTCGCCACGGTGGGCAGCATGAGTACCCGCTCGGCTGCGTCTGCAAGATCGATCGTGCTGACATCCACAGGATTCAGCTCCGGCTTCACTGTTTTCACATCACGATGCATTTTTGGCGGCTTGCCGAACAGGACTGACATTGGCAAATCAATTGGCTCATTATTGAAATGATTGTCTTCCAGTATCAGATGCATCTCTTCACGGGCTTTACCGACCACGGCAAACGGACAACGCTCCCTGCCGCAGATTTGCTGGAAAGCCGTCAGCCTGTCATCAGGGACTGCCAGGACATAGCGTTCCTGGGCCTCGTTGCACCAGATTTCCAGGGGTGACATGCCTGGCTCAGCATTGGGTACATCCCGCAGCTGGAAGTGACCGCCGCGGTCTCCGTCCTTCACCAGTTCTGGCAGTGCATTTGACAGACCACCGGCACCCACATCATGAATAAAGCTGATGGGGTTGTCGTCACCCAATTGCCAGCACTGGTCAATGACCTCCTGGCAACGGCGTTCCATTTCGGCGTTATCGCGCTGTACAGAGGCAAAATCCAGATCCTCACTGCTGGCGCCCGAGGCCATGGATGAAGCTGCCCCGCCCCCCAGGCCGATCAGCATGGCTGGCCCACCCAGGACAATCAGGTTTGCACCAACCGGAATTTCTTTTTTCTGGACATGCGGTTCACGGATATTGCCGACCCCGCCGGCAATCATGATGGGCTTGTGGTAACCGCGTACACCGTCAGCGGCGCTTTGCTCATAGGTCCGGAAATAGCCGCACAGGTTGGGACGCCCGTATTCATTGTTGAAAGCAGCGCCGCCAATGGGCCCCTCAAGCATGATGTCGAGGGCGGATACGATATGTGACGGCTTGCCATAATCCTTTTCCCAGGCCTGCTCAAACCCCGGAATCTTCAGGTTGGAAACACTGAAACCGGACAGTCCGGCCTTGGGTTTACCACCAATACCGGTTGCACCCTCGTCACGAATCTCTCCACCAGAGCCTGTAGAGGCACCAGGATAGGGAGCGATTGCAGTCGGGTGGTTATGGGTTTCAACCTTTGCCAGGATGTGGATGGGTTCTTCATGGAAGGCAAACTGCCTGGAACCCGGATCAGGAAAAAAACGCCCAGCGGTGAACCCGGTGAAGACAGCAGCGTTGTCCTTGTATGCAGACAGGATGCCTTCATTGTTGCATTCATGCGTGTTCCGGATCATCGCAAAGAGGGACTTATCCTGGTCCTTGCCATCAATGGTCCATGAGGCATTGAATATCTTGTGCCGGCAATGCTCGGAATTGGCCTGGGCAAACATCATCAGCTCGATGTCATTGGGGTTGCGCCCGAGGTCCTGAAAGCTGTTAACCAGGTAGTCGATTTCATCCTCGGCCAGCGCCAGTCCCATGGACGTATTGGCCTCAACCAGGGCCTGCTTGCCTCCCCCCAGGATATCAACACTGGTCAGCGGCTTGGGACTTGCAGCAGCAAACAGGATTTCAGCTTCTTCAACAGAGCCCAGAACAGCCTGGGTCATCCGGTCATACAGGAAGGCGTTGAGCTGGGCATGGTCAATCTCATCATCACTGACTTCCACCCTGAAACCTATGCCCCTCTCCACCCGCCTGAGCTTTTCCAGACCGCAGTTGCGGGCAATATCCGTGGCCTTGCTGGACCAGGGGGAAATGGTGCCGGGCCGGGGTGTCACCAGGAAAAAATGGCCCTCTTCATCATTCTGATCCTCTTCAGTGCGAGGTCCGTAGGTCAACAGGCGCTTGAGAACCTCCAGTTCGTCATCCGTCAGTGGCTCTGACAGATCAATGAAATGGTAAAACTTGCTGTGGATTGCCTTGACGGCTGGAAGGTGTGACTGGATGTTCTGCAGCAGCTTGTGGCTGGAAAAGGCGGAAAGGGCCTGTGCCCCTGGCAAGGTTAGCATCGCTTGGTGATTTTCCCGGGGGGTTGGTCAGAAAAACAAGCCGGCATCTTACTAAAATCCGCCCGCTTTTTATAGACGTATCGGTCATTTCAAGCCAGGCAAAAAGCGACAGATAACCGGCAGGTGGCAAAAAATTGCCGTCATGACAATGCGCCATGTTTGGGGCATCTCCCCTGCCGTCGCACCAGCATGGTGCAAATATGGGCGTAAATTCAGCCGTATCAGTGGCAACCTGGCTTTTAAAGCCTGTTTTCCGGCCTTTTTTCAGGTTTATAAAAGTTGGCACGCTGTCTGCATATACACAGACATGGTAGTTTCATTTCCCCCCTTGATGATGAGCCACCATTTTCCCTTAACGAGACACCCCTAGTCTCTATTTATTCAGGCCCCTGCCCCCAGGGGCCTTTTTTTTTGCTTCAATGATTATGGGTTCGTCAAAGCATCATTACATCATCACCAAATTTTTCCCTGACGATGTCCTGGAATTGATCACCCAGCTCACGGTAGAAGTTCCTCAGGGGAGAGGTGTCACGCCAGGCCAGGGCATGTACACGATTGATCGGTTCATCCCTGACGGCCAGAACGCTCAACTCATCACGCTCACGAATCTCTGAGCGGATATACAGGGCAGGCAGGAAGGCCACCCCCATTTCCATGTAAACCATCTGCCTGATGGAATCCAGACTGGTGCCTTCATAATCCCGCAGTACTGTGGCGTTGAACTGCTTGCACAGATCCTGTACCTGACGGAACAGCAGGTGGTGCTCCTCCACGGTCAGGACCTCCAGACCGGCAAGCTGGTCTGCTGTTATTGATGGCTTGCTGGCCAGTGGATGATCCTTGTTGAGCACAAGATACAGGGGTTCACGAAACAGAGGCATGGCAGTGATGCCGTCTTCTTTCAGCGGCAGGGTAGTAAATATCAGGTCGTAACGTCCGTTGTACAGCCCCTGGGCCAGGCGGTCAGGCACCTCCTCCCTGACAAAGAATTTCATCCCACGGTGCTTGCTGTGAATTTCCGGCAGGATCCATGGCAAGGCGTAAGGACCCAGTGTGTGACTGGCACCGAGACGGAATGTCCCGGAAGGTCCTTTTGTGGCAAAGGTGGCAGCATCAATGATGACCTGGGCAGCGTTCACTGCCTGCTGGGCCTGGGGCAGCAGGTCCCGTCCCAGCGGGGTCAGGTTCACCCCGCCACGACTGCGTTCGAACAATTCAACCCCCAGCAATTCCTCCAGTTTTTGCAACTGGGCACTCAGGGAAGGCTGGCTGATTTTTAGTTCCCGTGCGGCCTGCCGCAGACTGTCATGCCTGGCGGCCACCAGGTAATAACGCAGCTGTTTAAGAGAAATATTCATATCAATCATGGTATTACCTCAAAGCGATCCAACTCAGGCATTTTAATGAAAGCTATTTCCTATCACTTATTTACCTTTTTTATTGATATTTATTCACTATATTGAAAACCAACGCTGATTTAAAGCGCAATTTTTTCCAACACGATTTACTATGTCTAGGAGATGAGAAAGTTTATGGACAAGTTGATAAAAGGTATTTCCGAGTTCAAGAAAAAGGACTACGAGGAAAGAAAAACCCTGTTTGCACAACTGGCCACCAGCCAGTCCCCGGAAGTGCTGTTCATTACCTGTTCCGACTCCAGAATTGACCCCAGCATGATCACCCAGACACAGCCTGGTGAGTTATTCATCATACGCAATGCGGGCAATATCGTTCCGCCGCATGCCATGCCCGGTGGCGGCAATACGGCGACCATCGAGTATGCCGTGGCTGTACTGGGTGTGAAAGACATTATCATTTGCGGCCATACTGACTGCGGTGCCATGAAAGGAGCCATGAATCCGGAATCCCTGGCAAGCCTGCCGCAGGTATCCAGCTGGCTTGGCCATAGCCAGGCGGCCCTCGCCCGTGTGAAGGCCCGCCATGGAGAACATATGTGCAGCGACCATACCCTGGAAATGATCCAGGAAAACGTCCTGTTGCAACTCAAGCACCTGGAAACTCACCCGAGTGTAGCCGCAAAAATGGCCACCAATGACGTCACCCTCCATGGGTGGGTGTACAACATCGCAACGGGTGAAGTCACCTGCCATTCACCTGACCAGGGAACCTTCATCCCGGTACAAGACTGGTACGACGACCATAAACTGGTCGCAAACCAGCGCGCCTGAATCAACTCTTATTAGCTTTTAGCTGAATCTACATCGATCCCCTGGCAATCAAGCCCGGGGAGCAGGAGGTATAAACATGTTGAAACTCGACTTCAGTCACATACGTGGAGATATTTACGGCGGTGTCACCGCCGGTGTGGTCGCACTGCCCCTGGCCCTGGCCATGGGTGTGGCTTCCGGCCTTGGCCCCATTGCAGGTTTGTACGGTGCCATTTTTGTAGGCTTCTTTGCCGCCTTGTTCGGCGGTACCGAACCCCAGATTTCCGGCCCTACCGGCCCCATGACCGTCGTCTGCGCGGGACTTGCCGCCAGTATTGCGGCCCATCCCGACCTGATGGGCAATACCAGCCTGATCTTTACCGCCATCATGCTTGCCGGTCTGTTCCAGATTGTCCTTGGCGTCTTCAAGCTCGGTGAATATATTCGCCTGGTACCCTACCCGGTTATCAGCGGGTTCATGAGCGGTATTGGCGGGATCATCATCATTCTCCAGATCAGCCCCATGCTGGGTCATGATGCTCCAGCTGGCACCCTGGATGCCCTGTTCTACACACCAACTGCCTTGTCAGACATTAATTTCAACGCCCTGATCATTGGCGCATTGTCACTGATTATTGCCCTGAAATGGCCAGGCAAACTTGGCAAGTTTGTCCCAGGCGCTCTGGCAGCCCTCATCATTGGTACATTAATGAGTTTGGTCCTGGGCGGCGCCCCGATCCTCGGTGAAATCCCATCTGGCCTGCCATCTATCCACATGCCCACCTTTGATTCAGTGTCTTTCCTCATCATTGCAGAAGCGGCGTTCGTGCTCGCTCTGCTTGGTTCCATTGACAGCCTGCTGACCTCTCTGGTTGCGGATAATATGACCCGTACTCGCCATGAATCCAACAAGGAGCTAATTGGGCAGGGTATCGGAAATATGTTTGCCGGCCTGTTTGGCGGCGCGCCAGGTGCTGGTGCCACCATGCGTACTGTAGTCAATATTCGTACCGGTGGTCGTACTCGTGTTTCAGGCATGATCCATGCCTTGGTCCTACTTGCGGTGGTACTGGGATTAAGCACCTACGCAAGTTTTATTCCTAATGCTGTACTTGCCGGCATCCTGATCAAGGTGGGCCTGGACATCATTGACTGGAGTTACATCAAGAATGCCCATCGCGGCCCGCGCTGGGACCTGGCACTGATGGTGATCGTGGTTGGCCTGACCGTATTTGTTGACCTGATTACTGCCGTAGGTGTTGGTGTGGTACTGGCGTCAATAGCCTTCGTCAAACAGGTGGCCCACGACCAGATGGAAAGACTGCGTGATATTCATTCCGTGCGTCATGATGCCAGCCCTCGTGAAATCGAAATTCTTGATGAACTGGGCGACAAGGTGACCGTTTTCGATTTCGGTGGCCCCATGAGCTTTGGTGCTGCTGCCGATCTTGGTCACCATGCCCGCTCCCAGCTGGAAGGAGGTGCACAGGCTATTATCCTGGATTTTGAACGTGTGCCCTTCCTGGATGTGTCTGCAGCGCTGGCCATCGAAACTGTTGGTAGTGATGCCAAGCACTCTGGACGGAAGATCTACATGTGTGCCATGAACCAGGATGTGGAAAATACATTAAGTGCCCTGGAGGCCGACAAGCACCTGGAGAAGAGTGACCATTACAAGACGCGGGAGGAAGCCCTTGAAGCGGCACTGACCTATCTGGGAAAGCAGACAAGCCGTCTTGATAGCGTTCACGAACTCAAGGCGGCTACAGCCGTATAAACCATACGCACCCCGCCGTGAGGCGGGGTGTCCCCTTCAATTTTCCTACTTGCATTCATACCTACGATCGAACGTTCACCTCACCCCTGCTCGAGGGTATGAATGCTTTTTACGCTTTCGATAATCCTGAATCCCTATCTGACCCCGCCTCCTG
>CAZBBS010000049.1:0-2213 GCA_964490145.1 uncultured Enterobacteriaceae bacterium | reverse complement strand
CTGAATCCCTATCTGACCCCGCCTCCTGATACACCTGACCCGGCTGAAACCGTCAGGATGGACTTATAGCAGATCAGCGGTTTATGCTACTGACATTATTAGAATGTCGTTTCACCGCTCACGTTGTCAGCAAGCTCCAGGAGAAGGTCTATGAAAAAGCTGTTTCTGACTTGTGCAGGTATCGCCTGGCTACTCGCCTCTGCACAAGCCTCGTCCCATCATGCGTTTGCCTCCGAATTTGATATCAATAAACCGGTAAACCTGTCAGGCCCGATCACCAGAATGGAGTGGACCAACCCCCATGCCTGGCTGTTCATGGAATCGAAAGCAGAAGATGGCAGCATCCAGAACTGGGCCGTTGAGCTGGTAGGTATCAATGACCTGATGCGTCTTGGCTGGGGACGCAACCGGGTGAAGGAAGGTGATGTCATCAGCGTGACCGGTTACGGGGCCAGAAATGGTACCAATACCGCAAATGCCGCCTCTGTACGCCTGACGGAATCGGGAGAGCTGCTCTGGGAGAGTGTTGCCAACAGTGGGCGTGAAGGCCGGGAGCGAAGCCGGACCCCGTTGTAACCTTGTCCATCGTGCATTGATCAGATCGAGGAATTTCAAATGAAACGTTTTTTTATATCACTGGTTCTCATGGCCTTTTCCGCCTCACTTTCTGCGCAATGGCTTGGCATGCCCACACCGGGTATCCCGCGTACTGCAGATGGTGCGCCAGACCTTTCGGCTCCGCTGCCGCGTACTGCTGAAAATCACCCTGACCTGACCGGCCTCTGGCGGGCAGCGCAAGTGACAGGCGATCTTGATGATGATTCCAAGGTCCAACCGTGGGCTCGTGAGACCATGGCATCCCACGAACGCAATTACTATAAGGATGGTCCCCAGATGCAGTGCATGCCTGGCGGCCCGGCCTATATCGCCGGCGGTCCTGCCGGAGGCGGCAGCCTGAGACAGATTGTCCAAAGCCCCTCCGTGATTGCGCTGCTCTTTGGCGACCTCACCTACCGCCAGGTATTCATCGATGGTCGCGAACTTGAAGAAGATCCTCTGCCAATCTGGATGGGCTATTCAGTGGGCCACTGGGAAGGCGATACCATGGTCGTGGAAAGTAATGGCTACAATGACAAAACCTGGTTGCATGCCTGGGGACTTGAACATACCGAAAACCTGCGGGTGACCGAGCGCTACACGCGACGTGATTTTGGCCATATGGATGTCGAAGTGACCTTTAACGATCCCGGTACCTTCGACAAGCCTCTACAAACCACTATCGAGATGGTTTATGCCGCAGACGATGTCATTCTGGAAATTGTCTGCAATGAATCCACGGAAGGTGGAGTGAAACACTGGGTAGGCGACAAACTCTCGGATGCCCGCAATTCAGCCGTTGATGTGGCCCCTGACATTCTGGCCAACTATGTCGGCACCTATGAAGGCATCTGGCTGGAATACCTCACTACTGTCGAGGTTTCCCTGCAGGATGGCGCCCTCTACCTGAGTCGCAACGGGGAAGACAGTGAAGAACTCATTCCCCAGTCTGAAACCACTTTTATCTGTGCTTCCTGCACCTGGAGCCAACCCTATGAATTCCGTCGCGATGCCAACGGCAAAGCAAACTCCGTGGTTGAAGTGCAGGTATCCGGACGCTGGATATTTGATCGCGTTAATTAAAGACTGATCATTAAACCTGGCTTACAGGATTATTTAGGCAATAAAAAAACCGGTGTTGTTTCCAACACCGGTTTTTCTTTGGAGGGAGCTAAAAGCCTTACAGTTCGAAGTCGACCCCGTAGGAAACCACAAACTTGATTTCGTCGTTGTCGCGAGCTGGCATGCTGGCATAGTCTTCAATGCCGTCACCGTCATCATCTGAACCCAGGTCAGTCATGGTGATCATGGCAGAGAAACCATCTTTGGAGATGCTGATACCAAAATCCATGTAGTCATCGGTTACACCGTTAAAGGAGTAAACGAAGTCACCTTCGTGATAGCCGGCATGCAGGCCAATTTCAGCACCGCTGGCCAGAGGAATGGTGTAATCCAGAGAGGTATAGGAGGCAGAACCAAAACCAAAGTCTTCACCCGGACCTTCATCAGGCTCGGCATTGGCCAGCAAGTACAGGGTCAGGCCGAAATTACCGAAACCCAGGGAGCCGTAGATTTCACCGAAGTCGTAACCGGCATTTTCATCGTAGTTGTAGTAC
>CAZBBS010000048.1:0-22471 GCA_964490145.1 uncultured Enterobacteriaceae bacterium | reverse complement strand
CCAATTATCCCAATATGTAAGCACGCTATGGAGTCTGCCCTGCGCATCCCATGACAACGACATCAATGGACAAGGAAGACCTGTTCAGCACCATTGATGAGGGCTGCCTGGTCCTGACTCCGAATCACCGTATGGCCTTCCAGCTGCTTGACCAATATGGGCGCCATCGAGAGCAACTGGGTTTACCTCCTGTGTGCCCCAGTCCCAAAGTCTTTCCAGTGGACATATGGATACGGCAGCAATGGGACAAATTGGCGCATGCAGCGCATAACGCCATCCCTGCGGTGAACATACTCGAACCCGGGCATGAGCAACTGGTCTGGCAGCAGATCATCCGTCAGTCGGATTCCGGTACTGCACTTCTCAACCTGCCGGCAACCGCAAGAGCCATCCAGCAAACCTGGTCACTGATCAACCTGTGGCAAATCACCCGCGACGAACTGCGGCCCTATGCTGCCTTCAGGGGCGCGCAGGCACATGATGATCTGCGCGCCTATATGGGCTGGTCAGATGCCTTCAACCAGTTTTGTCAGAAGCACCAGCTGATAACCCTGGTACAGCTCCTTGAATTTTTCATCACCCTGCTTGAACAGAATGTGGTACCACTTCCCGAAAAAGTAACACTCATCGGATTTTCTGCACCGCCGCCCATCTATCTCAGACTGCTGGACGCCATCGCAAAAAAAACTACTCACTGCCAGCACTACAAGGCGCCTGATTATTCACCACAACAACGGTGTGAAAAATTTGATGATGTGGAAACTGAATTTGAAGCTGCTGCCCGCTGGGCACACAATGCAAGTCAGGAGGCTGGCAGCCGTATTGGCATTATCATTCCTGAATTGCACAGGTACCGGAACACTGTGCAGAGGATTTTTTCCCGCATATTCCATCCTGATGAAAGCCGCTCGTTGCGCGCTCGTGACAATTACCGCTTCACGTTGTCGGCAGGGGAATCCCTTAACAATAAACCCCTGATCCATGCCGCCCTGCAATGCCTCAGGCGTAATCAACATACCATCAGCACACTGGAATCTATCGTATTCCTGCGCCTACCCTTCCTGGCTGGTGCGGAAGAAGAGGAAGTTGCTCGCGGAGAACTGGAATTCAGGATACGTCGCGACAACCCGCCATTTCTGAACAATACAGACCTGCGCTACCTTGCCGGCCAGGAAAACAGCAATCATTTTGCTCCAATGCTGGTCGACATGTTGCTGAACTTTGACCAGGTTCGTCCTGTGGCCGCTGACAGCCATCGGGCTACAACCTTGTTCTGGAGCGAGTGTTTTGAACGTCAACTGGAGGCACTGGGCTGGCCTGGCACCCGGCCATTAAGCAATGCCGAAAAAAACCATCTGACCTCCTGGCAGCTTGTCCTGGCATCCTTCCAGTCACTTTCAGCAGTCTTTGGCGACATCGGGCTTGATGATGCTCTCGAACTTCTCGAACAACTGGTTTCCGCTTCTTCCAGCAACCCGGTCAGCAGTGACAACCCGGTACAGATACTCTCTCCCACTGAAGCTCAGGGACTGCAATTTACCCATTGCTGGATAACCGGGATGAGCGAACAGAGCTGGCCTCCAAGGCCTTCACCTTCGCCCTTTCTTCCTTATGCCTTGCAGAAAGAAAAAGGCATCCCCGATGCTGATGTCACCAGTCATAGTCAGGCGATGAACAGTCTCATACAGAGTTTTATTGCCAGCACGGATACCGAGGCAACCCTGAGTTACACATTGATGGATGGTGATATAGAACAAAAACCGGCAGCCATTTACCGACAACAACTCCTTTCTGCTGCAACAGAATCTGTCTCGCACCCTGAACCAGGGTCTGCCCAGGCTATCCCGATAAAGCTTCCTGTATGCGAAACTTTCGATGACCCCGGCTTTTTTCCACTGCTGCCGCAAGAGCAAATCCGGGGCGGCAGTGCCCTGCTGACTGACCAGGCAGCATGCCCGTTTCGAAGTTTTGCCAGACACCGACTGGGCGCCCGTGATGTCGAGCCTCTGGTTCCCGGGCTTTCTGCCAGTGCAGCAGGCAGCTTGCTTCACCTGGCCTTGGATCTGCTCTGGCAAAAATTGCAGGACCAGAACACACTGTCAGCCACGGATGCCGCAACGCGAGACCATATTATTGACTCAGTCGTCTCTGAAGCCATCCGCCTGACTGCCAACAGGTATCGACATACCATGACGATACGTTTCTGCCAGTTGGAACATTCCCGCCTGAAGGAACTTCTCCTGCAGTGGCTTGAAGAGGAAGAAAAACGGGGAAGTTTCAAGGTACTGGCACGGGAACATGACACCGTCTGGGAACACGGCAATCTGTCATTGAAATTGCGCATCGATCGAGTCGACCAGGTTCACGATGACGAACTGGTTCTGATTGATTACAAATCCGCAGCAAAAACCGCTGTGGATTGGGAAGACCCCAGACCCGGCAACCCCCAGTTAATGCTTTACACCCTTGCAGTGGAACAGGCGGCTTCACTGCCCATACACCAGGTCAGCGGCACTTTCTTTGCTCAGGTCAATATTGAAAAAACAGCATTCAATGGACTTACTGCGCATGAGGGCATCTATCCCGGAGCGAGTGTCGGCGAACAGGCTGGCAAACGCAGCGGACTGAGCGAAAACGCAAACTGGCAGGAATTGAAAAAGCAGTGGGAAGCATCCCTTGGTGTATTGGCTGAAGAGTTCCTGGCAGGCCGTCTTGTGGTAGATCCGAAAAATACCGGTACTTGCGATTATTGCCAGATCAAGCCTTTTTGTCGGGTCAGCGAGGTGATGAGCGAATGACGCAACCTCAACTTTCCGATCAATTACAGCGAGACCAGGCGTTGGATACCTCCCGGTCCTGTTGTGTGCAGGCACCGGCGGGTTCCGGTAAAACAGAATTGTTGACCCAACGCCTGCTCAAATTGCTGGCGCTGGCCCAGCGTCCAGAAGAAATCCTGTCGATTACCTTTACCCGCAAAGCGGCATCTGAAATGCGCAACCGCCTGCTTGATAATCTGGAACAGGCGCGGTCACTGTCAGATTCAGAACTGAAATCCCTGGATACCCATCAACAGCACACAATGGCCATGGCAAAAGCCGTGCTGGCCCGGGATCATGAGCTTGGCTGGAATCTGGCAAACACAACCTCAAGACTTCGCATCACCACTATAGACAGTTTCAACCAGTTCCTGGTCAATCAGTTGCCTGTTACCGCCTCGCTCGGCCTGCTGCCTGACATCACGGTCAAGCCTGGAGAACTGTTTCGCCAGGCGGTCCGGGACCTGATGAAAGCACTGGAGTCCGATGGCCGGCTTGGCCAGGAGCTCGCCGTCCTGCTTTCCCATTTCAACAACCGCTGGAACAGTCTGGAAGATCAGCTGTGCAACCTTTTGCACAGTCGTGACCAGTGGCTTGGATATATCCTCTCCTTAAGGCGGTATCGCGATTCTGTACGTCCGCCCATGGAAGAGACACTACAGGAAATCATTTGCTCGACACTGAATAATTTGCGCCTGGCATTTCTGCCCTATCAAGCAACTCTTCTGCCCCATCTGGAATTTGCAGCCGGGAACCTGGATCTAAAAGAGCTGCCTCCGGAGAGTCTGAAGCATGGCTTCCCGGACGCTGACAATACAAGTCTTGCTGCCTGGCAGGCTCTTATGCGAATCATCCTGAAAACAGACGGCGACATACGCAAAACCGTCAGGGCCAGTGAAGGATTCCCGGCCCCCTCTTCCTGCAAGGATAAATTGGAAGCTGCCCGACTGAAGCAGCATAAGGAAGACTTTCTCGCCCAGCTGGAACAACTTTCTGGTGATGTCCGTGTCCTTGATGCCATAGAAACCTTTCTGTTTATCCCGGCCAGCCATTTTGATGACAGTCAGTGGCGTGTCCTGGAAAGCCTGACCGTTATTCTGCCGGAACTGGTTTCCCGCCTGAGCCTGATTTTTTCCCGCCAGCGCAAAACCGATCACACCCTGATAAGCGCAGCCGCCCTGGAATCTCTTGGTGACGACGAGCACCCCACTGACCTGGCAATGCGGCTGGATTACAACCTGAAACACATTCTGGTGGACGAATTCCAGGATACATCGTCCATGCAGATTCAACTGCTGGCCAGGCTTACCAGCGGCTGGCAGCCAGGCGATGGCAGGACACTGTTTATCGTAGGTGACGGCATGCAGTCCTGCTACGGTTTCCGAAATGCCAGGGTCGGCCTGTTTCTGGCCGCCAGGGATTATGGCATTGGTGATATTCGCTTTAACGATTTACGTCTGGACAGCAATTTCAGAAGTGAAGAAGGTGTGGTGAACTGGTGCAACCGGGTTTTTGCCGGCGCCTTTCCTGTCCATGATGACATCAGTCGTGGCGGCGTCAGTTTTAATCCAGCAAGCCCTACACGTCCTTCAACGGCATATGCCGGTGTCAGAACGTTGCTGGTTTGCGCTGACAAGGAAACTGAACTGGACAAACAAACCATCCGCCGACAGGAAGCACAGCTTGTCGCCGATGAAGTTGAAAAACTGACAACTTGCTGCCCTGATGATTCCATTGCCATCCTGGTCAGATATCGCTCCCATTTGCGCGACCTGATACCCGTCCTGCAGGAAAGAAAAATTCCCTGGCAGGCCAGTGAAATAGACCCTTTGAGCAGCTATCCCCTGATCAATGATCTGCTTACACTTACCCGGGCCATGCTCAAAACCTCGGATAATATCGCCTGGCTGGCCCTCTTCAGAACCCCACTGTTTGGCCTGGCAATGGCGGACATCCACCATCTGTCACGGCTGGCAGTAGAACATGACACGTCATTGTGGGAGGTTTTCAGCAACGCTGACTTGCCGGCCGATGTTAGCGAGGAAGGCCGCCTGATCGTCAATCGAACAAGCCCTCACCTGATTCGAGCTCTGCAGGAACGCCAGCGCTTACCCCTGCGGGACTGGATCGAAAATCTGTGGCTCATGCTCTGCGGCAAGGCTGTGATGGGAGATTCTCCACTGGAGACAAACCTGCAGCAGTTTTTTAACCTGCTTGAGGAACATGACGCCGGTGGCGACATTGTCGATCTCCACCTGTTTGAGACTGAATTGGGCGCACTTTATGGCGGCGATCAACAACCTGGTGCCCGTTTACAGATCATGACCATCCACAAGGCCAAAGGGCTGGAATTCCACCATGTCATCCTCCCCGGTCTGGATCGGGGAACTCCCCGCCAAGACTCTCCTTTGCTGCTTTGGAAAGAGCACATTACCGCAGCCGGAGAAGACCGTGTTGTCATCAGCCTGCCTGCACGTAAAGGCCGCGACCGGGATAAAGATCCGGTATATCACTATCTCAAGTGTGAGACCGAACTTGAGGAACGACTGGAGGCGACAAGACTATTGTATATAGGCGTGACCCGCGCCATCCGCCAGGCCATTCTTGTTGCCTGCGCCAGCCGGGAAAACGGCGATCTTGTCGCGCCACCGAAAAACTCACTGCTGTCACGAATCTGGCAGCAGCTGTCAGAGGACGATATCACGCAGATACCTGTCGACGTGCAGCCTGATGAATCCCGGCATCAATCCCCTGATGCTCTTAGAAGCCGGCGCCTGCCGCCTTCATGGCCGGGACAGACCTATGTATTACAGGAAGAATCTCCCTCATCGACAACACAGGAGGATCCTCCCCACCGCAATCTTGTGGAAAGGTGTATTGGCGATATCATCCACGAATGTCTGCAACAGGTCGCTCTTGGGCAGATGGACTTGACGGATACCAACGTATTATCCCCGCTTGAACCCTTCTGGCTGGTCCGCCTTGAAAAGCTGACACGGGAACCCGACAAGGCATTGGCCGACATTCGCCGACAACTGCAGGCCTGCCTGAAACACGAGCGCTTTGACTGGCTGTTTGATCCGGAACACAGATCTGCTGGCGCTGAAGTTGCACTCAGCGATTTTTCCCGGGGGGGACGACGAGAATACATCATCGACAGAACCTTTATTGACAGCAGCGGCAGTCGCTGGATCATCGATTACAAGTCCTCACGGCCCCGGGATGGTGAAAGCATTGAGGCATTTACCAGGCGGCAGGAACAGCAATATCGCGAACAACTGGAAATCTATTGCCGACTTTACCAGACCATGGAAAGCCATCCTGTGCGCTGTGCACTGTTTTTTACCGGCATTCCTCATTTCCATGAAATCGACCTGCAAATAACCCAAAACCATCAGCAAAACAGTCTTTTTTAGCAGTTTCACCGGGATTTGGCTGTTTCCTCCCTGTTTAGCCTTTATAATGCGCGCCTTTGTCCCTGAGCCAGTTATCTCATGAGCACGCTAATTACAGAAAACGTCAATATCGGTGAATACCAGCCGCTAATCACCCCGCTTGAACTCAAGGAGCGGCTGCCACTGCATGGTGAAACCGCTGAGATCGTTGATCGCAACCGCAGAATTATTCGCGATATCCTGAATCGCAGGGATCACCGGATTTTTGCGGTGGTTGGCCCCTGCTCCATACACGATGTGGATGCTGCTCTGGATTATGCCGAACGCCTTAAGTCACTCACCGCTGAAATCGATGACACTATCGTACCGGTCATGCGTGTATATTTTGAAAAGCCCAGGACATCAACTGGCTGGAAAGGACTGATCAATGATCCTCATATGAATGACAGTTTCCATATTGAGGAAGGGCTGCATATCGGCAGGCGTCTGCTGCTCAAGCTGAGCGCCATGGGACTACCTACCTCCACCGAAGCCCTGGATCCCATCTCTCCCCAGTACCTGCATGACATCATCACCTGGTCGGCGATCGGCGCTCGAACCACGGAGTCACAGACCCATCGTGAAATGTCCAGCGGACTGTCCTCACCTGTGGGCTTCAAGAATGGCACGGACGGTGGTCTTGATGTCGCCATCAATGCCATGAAGGCGGTCAGCAGTCCCCACCGTTTCCTGGGAATTGACCCCGAAGGCAAGGTCAGCATCGTGCACACCAAGGGCAACCCCTATGCCCACATGGTCCTTCGCGGCGGCAATAACATGCAGAATTATGATTCGGTAAGCGTTGCCCAGTGTGAGGAGAAGTGCCGCAAGGCAGGCGTTTCTACCAACATCATGATCGATTGCAGCCATGCCAACTCCAACAAGGATCACAACCTGCAACCCCTGGTCATGGAAAACGTGGTGAACCAGATCGTGGAAGGCAATAAATCCATCATCGGCGTCATGATAGAGAGCAATATCAATGCTGGGCGCCAGGACATACCGGAAGACCTGTCACATCTGCAATATGGCGTTTCTGTAACAGACGCCTGTATCGACTGGGAGACCACGGAAAACACCTTGAGACAGGCACGATTGAAACTCAGGGACATCCTGCCAGGACGCTAGGACAAAAAAAACCGGGCCAGGCCCGGTTTTTTTATGTTTATTTAGGCCTGAAAGCCAGCAGGACATTACCCGGGATACCCATCAAACCGTAGCCTGACTGAACAAACAGCAAACCATTGGCGGCCCAGATGGAAAAGTTGTCGATAGCGCCGCCCCTGCCTTCCACACCATTGAAGGTTGTAAAGGGCCTGGCGGTATCATAACTGAATAGCGGCTCACCACTGCCAGTATCAAAGATCTTGACGAAACCGTCATTGCTTCCCTGGATGACGGCACCATCAATCACCAGCGTTGCTGCAGACATGCCGTAGCTGCGTTCGCATGAAGGCAGGTTCTCTCGACGATCACCAGTACAATCCGGTAAATGGTGGTAATCCCAGACAATATTGCCATTGTTGATATCCAGGGCAAAAAGACCGGGATCATTGCCGTCCGCGGTTGGACCACTGGACTGGTTATTGGCGGCAAACACCCTTTCGCCATCGAAGGCCATGCCCCAGTGTATCCCGCCCATGGCCCCGCCCGGACCAACCTTGGTATCCCACACCAGTTCACCGTCATCCGGATTCAGCGCCCACACCACACCGTTTTTCTGACCGGCAAGTACCAGGTCGCTTCCATCGGCCTGCTGGGTAAGCATGATGGCTGCACCGAAATCCCAGTCCTTGTTAATACTGTAATCAGGCGGGCAATTCGGTCCTTCCGGATCAGCCATGCAGCCCGTGAGAAAAATGTCGTTGGGTGTTGCCTGGAATTTCCAGGCCAGGGAACCATCGGACATGCGGATTGCAAGAATCGCATCGCTGGTATCCGTGGCCGGGGCGGATGTGTTTTCTCCGGTCCCCACATAAATCAGACCGCGTTTTTCATCAATTGCCGGGGCCGTCCAGATAGGCGCACCTGATGGGCCGTATTGCTGAACACCCAGCCGGCTGACAGTCGTTGGTTTTGCCTCTTCCATGGTGTGATACACCCATAGCCTTTCCCCGGTGACCACATCAAGGGCAACCACGGCACCGTGACTGGTGCAGCATTCGTAATCGGGTGCAGCCCCCATATTCAGTTCGCCTGAAGAAATCGGTACAAACACCTTGTCGCCATACAGCACAGGCATGGCGGTTACATTGGATACACTGGTGACCTGAACACTGACATCCCAGATGACTTCAGCCGTGACAGCATCCATCAACAGGGTGTGTGCGGCGTTATCGGAAAAGACCAGAACAGGTCGGCCATTCACCGTGTGATACCCGATGGTAGTCCGCAGAGGAATATCATGTTCATAAACCCATTTCACGCAGGGCGTAGCACCACCAATATCCAGGGCAAACAGCTGCCCGGAATCGACTATCGGGTAGTACATGGTGCTGCCAACGATGGCGGGCTGTGAGCGCATGTTCGCTGTCGATGGAAAAGCCATGGACCAGGCCAGTTCCAGGTTTCCCAGGTCCCGGGTTGTCAGTCCAACCTGCTCAGAGCCCAGGTAGCGATGATTCATCCGGTCAAAGCCCTGGGTCCAGATTGTGGGCTCACCGGTATCTACATCCATGCGGTCAGCCGGACAGATATTGCTAGTAATCCACGAGTTGTCTATGTCAGCCGTGGCTGCCAGAAAAGCAACCAGATCGTCAATCTGTCCATCAGTCAGCGCTGATGCCTGGACTTTCATTTTGCCATTGGTCAGGGCATAACGTACGGCCCTGGGCCCCATCCGCTTCAGGGTATCGATAGGCGGGGATTTGGTTTCAACGGGCATGTCGTGACAGGTGGCACAGGTCTGTTCATAGATCGCCTGGCCGGCAGCGTTTACATCGGCACTGACCACGGCCTCCTGGGCTGCAAGCGGCAATGTGGAAAGGATGAGCGGAAGAAAAACCAGGCACCTGATTCGAGAAGACATAGCGCATTCCTGTAGACGACATATACTGTGCGACTAGTATATGGAGGCTGCAGGTGCTTGACCAGCCTGCACGAATCAGGCGCCTGGTGTGGGAGCCTTATTCGAACAGGTCGCAGGCGGTACGCTTTTCGGTGCTGCTCAGGGTGTCCAGCCAGAGCGAATTACTGTACCAGGCTTCAAGGGGCTGGCCTGGCACAGGAGTGGGATCTATCACCCCGAACTTGCTGCCCGTCATGGCATAAAAATCAATACCCTGGTGGTAATCCCCTTCCAGCCGCAAGGCCTCGGAACGATCCTGGTCGCTAAAACGTGCCTGATTGGTCGGGTGTGTATGAAACAGGGGAATGGCATCACCCGGGACACCAATACTGAAGGCTGAAACGGATGTCGCTGAGCCATCATCCCAGAATTCACACTGCATGCCGGTAGGTGTTTGTGTGACCCAGAACGCCTGTTCCCGAACATTACCGATACGTGAGCGCCCGAACCGGTATTTTTTCAGGTCACAATAGGCACACTGCTGAACGAACTTTTCCTGCGCCAGCAGGGTTTGCGCCCCTTCTTCATCGTCCCTGAGCGCCAGGCTCTGCTGCGCCAATCCAAGCATCCCCCCGAATGCGAGGATGCAGACCGATTTTCTCATTCTGTTCCCCCTCCTGAATATTTTTGCGCTGTTAACAGCACTTTCAGGGTATCGTCTGGGCAATTGAATAACAGATACAGATTTTAAAAAATATTACCAGTACAGATATATTCCTGTTAGCATCATGACCCATGTTCAAGTATGAAGAGATCAGCCGGGATATAGAATATCTGGTCCTGAACGGCACGTTGCAGGCAGGAGATAAAATTCCCTCCGTCCGCAAGATCAGCAGCCAGTATGGCGTAAGCGTCTCAACAGTCCTTTCAGCTTATATAGACCTCGAAAAAAAGGGATTTATTCAGGGCAAGGAAAGATCCGGATATTTCGCCCGCCTGCCAGCCTCCCGCAAATCAGATCCACCAGAATCTCCCCGTGAAATTCGCATTTCCAGGGATGTCACTCCGGCACGCCTGATTCGGCAGTTCTGAGAAGCCAGCAGACGGGTGACCCCCCCTCAATTTGGCGCAGCCCTGCCTGATCCGGCCCTGATGCCACTTTCGATTATGCGCAGGAAAGTGGCCCAGGCAGCAAGGCAGCACAGCAGCTGTATTGACGAATATGATTTCAGCCAGGGTCCACTGGAGCTGCGACGGGAGATTGCCAAGCTGTATTTCAGGCGCGGGCTCAATGTCTCACCAGACGACATCATCATCACCAATGGCTGCCTTGAAGCCATTATGCTCACCCTGAAATCAGTCGCGCCTCCAGGGTGTACCGTACTGGTGGAAACCCCTACCTATTTCTGCTTTCTGGAGCTGCTCAGGTTTCATGGCTACGATGTCTGCGAGGTGCCGGCCAGCACCGAAACCGGCATAGACCTGGCTTGCCTGGAACAAACCCTGGACAGCTGTGACATCGGTGCCGCCATCCTGATGCCCTGCTTTCAGAATCCGACAGGTGCCTGCATACCGGACGCCGGTAAAAAAATTCTGGCTGACCTGTTTGCCCACCGACAGATACCGGTGATTGAAGATGATATCTACGGGGAACTGGCCTTTGATGAAACCAACCCGTCACCTTTGAAAGCCTTCGATAAAAAGGATCTGGTGATTACCTGTTCATCCTTTTCAAAGACCCTCTCAACCGGACTGCGTGTGGGCTGGCTGATCAATGGCCGCTTCCGGGAAAAAATTCTCGACAGCAAGGCTATCCAGTTCATCAGCTCACCACTGATCAATGCTTATGCGGCAGCGAACTACCTGGTCGAGGAAAACTATGAACGGCATATATTCAGACTCAAGCGTGCCTTTGAATATCAGCTCGTTACCCTTTCCGAAAAGATCCTGGCTTTCTTTCCTGATGGAACAAAAATCAGTAATCCAGCCGGTGGCTTCATATTGTGGGTACAACTCCCGGATTATGTCGATTCAACGGAATTGTTCAGGGGACTCATCGAGAAAGGGATCAATATCGCACCAGGGTCCATGTTCTGTTCACAAGGCAGTTTCAGGAATTTCATGCGCATGAACTGCGGGTTTGGCGATTCACCTGAAAGTGACCAGGCACTGGCCACTCTTGCCGAAATGATCAGGGAAAAACGTTAACCGGCTGTAAGACAGGCTTACCTGGCAGCCAGACGCCTGTTATCCCGCCAGGCCGCGAAACCCTGATGGGTCTGGGCAAGAATCTCCAATGCCATTTGCCGGTCTTCCTGACTGTACTGACTGCGTCCCTTCAATTCGACCTCGCCAGACAGGTAGCTGTCCAGGCGATGAAATACGTAGTCTTTGGCATAGCCCGGCAGGGTGTTGAAATCATCCGTATAGACCAGATAGCTCAGTGGATAACGGAACAGACGCTTGCTCAATTCCAGTTCGCGCAGTGAGCGTCCCTGCGAATCAAAAGGGCCGCGAGCCTGGAAAGTATCCACGAAGTCCTGCGTACCGGACAGTCTGGACATGCTGTCTGCAGCATCCATGTACACCAGCTGACTGACAAGCCTGTCCAGCATTCGTGTCAGGGTTTTCTGTGCCGGTGCCGGCAATTCCGACCAGGTGTTGGCATTGACAGCCTCTTCCAGCCCACGCCTTTTCAGCACGGCCGGCGCCTTGAACTTCACATATGTCACCTGATTTTGCACGGTGACCTGATGTTCCAACACCATCAGGGCAACAATATCACTGGTCTCCCTCAGATAAGGGTCAGTATCCATATAGCCGGCATCCTTCAATGATTCAACATTCCAAATCCGGAAATCATCGAGGTTTTTCAAATGATCAGGGCTTTCCAGCAGAATATTGCCAAGATGCGCCTGAAGGCCATGACGTCCCGTCACATACCAGCCTCCCCAGCGATCCTCGATAGGCGTTGTATCACCCACATTGCCTATGCCGGAAAAATTCTGCATCGGCACATTGCGGGCACTATATACCGAAGACAAGGCCATCAGCATGGGTACCCCGCCACCCATGGTGCCCTGGATATCATGACAGACCAGGCAGTTCTGATTGGTCCGTTCGAAAAATCTGTCCGTTTCCGGCTGGTTGTCAAAGGCATAAAACACGACCCCGAAGCGGTCATCAATGGTTGCCACCTCGACGATGGTGCTGTTCTGGACAAACCCCAGGTATACATTGTCAGTGAAGTAAAGCGCTCGGGGAGTTTCAGGAGAAATCAGCTTGTGCTGGAGACTGGTGGGTGAAAAAACCAGCGTCTGGGAATCCGGGTTCAGGCCAAGTCGGGAAATCAGGGCATCGAAATAGCCGCGCTCTTCCTTGAATTCGAGCTTGACCTCGCCACTGAGCAACTGCTTTTGCAGTTCAGCCACGGGATTATCCTGGGCCTCTCCCTCGTAACCAATCAGCGCATATTCATCACTGGCCGTGAACTGGGCCAGGGCGAGCCCGGAAATGACCAACTGCAACAGTCCTGTTGCCAGCAATCCCATATAGCGCTTACGGTTTTTCATGTACGTCATTGCAACACTCTCTCCAGCAACAAACAGGTAATTTAAATACATGATTAGATTACCATCGCCATTCCGGCAAACCGTTTGATTTCGGGCAAATCAGGGAGATTTACTTCCTATTTCCATATTTTATACCCGGATCTGCCCATATGCCGGAGCCTGTGTCACTGGAACCCCAACCCTGAGATAACGCAAAGACCAGCCATCAGAAATAGCTGCAGCAGTAGTCTGTCACGGTATGTATCTTGAGTTTGAAACTGGCGTTGGCAGGCACTTCAAAAGACTGCCCACCCTGAATTTTCTGCCAATCCTCGCCAGGCAACATCACTTCAAGCTCCCCGGCCTGGATTTCCATCAGTTCCTTAGCATCAGTCCCGAATTCATAATCACCCGGCATCATGATGCCCAGGGTTTTACGGCTGCCATCGGCAAAATGGACAGTTCTGCTGGTGACCTTGCCGTCAAAATAGACGTTGGCCAGCTTGGTGACGGAGACATTGTCAAAAGTGGACATTACACGTTTTCCTTACAAATCGGTTTATAGACGCTGGCCCTTTCGCCAGCCACGGCGCCTTTTACCAGAAAGCCCCACCGGATGCCATAAAAAAACTTTTCACCGCCATCTTGCCGAGTGACCGGGATTCCTCCAGAATCGCGCACCTTTTCACTGTGCCCGCAACGGGCCATACAGGCTGGTATGAAGCTGGTCTCGTTCAATGTGTTCCGAACCCTTGGCCTGGCGGCTGATTCCAGGTTTCAGGTGTCATACATCAAGCCTCAGGAGTTTGCCCGCTCCCCGGCACTCTCCCGCCCCGTGCTCGAGAGCGCTGACTGGATTTTGTTTCCGGAATACTGGCAGTTCAGTGCCCTGGCCTGCGGCCTGGACTGCCAGGTATTTCCCAGCCAGAACACATACCTTTTTGGTCATGACAAAATCGAGACCACCCGGGTTTGTCAGTTGATGTATCCGCACAACATCCCCGAAACCCGGATAGCGGCCAACACACCAGAGGAAGCCGCTCGAATATGGGAGGAAATGTCCTTACCTTTCATCGCCAAACTGCCCAAGGCCAGTCAGGGTGAAGGCGTCTGGTTGATCAGCAACCGCCAGGACTGGCTGGATTACCTCTCGCGTACCGACAGACTCTACGTCCAGGAATATCTGCCTATCGATCGGGACCTGAGAATTGTGCTGGTTGGGGAAGACATTATTGCCACTTACTGGCGACATCAGTCAGACCGCAGCTTTCATACCAATGTATCCCGTGGCGGCCAGGTCAGTTACAGTGATATTCCGGAAAGCGCGGTGGCACTGGTCAGGGATATGGCCAGGACGCTGAAAATCAATCACGCCGGCTTTGATGTCGCCATGGTCGGGAACCATCCTTACCTGCTTGAGTTCAATCGTCTGTTTGGCAACCAGGGTATTCCAGGGGGCGGTAAAACAATCGATAAAGCGATGTCTCGCTATCTTCAGACCCATACGGATCATCATCGACCATTGAATCCACGGCGGCCAAGGCCGCAACGGTGTGCCTGATATTCCCGACTCAGTGAGCGCCGGGTGCAGGTGCCAGGTTCTCCAGGCCGTCGAGCGTCCTGGTGGGAAAGGCAATATCGGCACCGTGGCTATGGATGATGCCAATCACCTGTAGCAGGACATCCTGTTTGACCTCATGGAAATGCACCCAGTTGGTGGTCCTGGTGAAGGTGTAGATAAAGAAATCCAGGCTTGATGGCGACAGCGTATCGAAATTGACGATCAGTGTCTGGCTGGTGTCAATTTCATCGTGATGCTGAAGCATGCTTTTAACATCCGCCACGATGGCTGCCATTTTATCTGCATCACAATAACGCAGGCCGAAGGTTTCCTTGATCCGGCGGTTGCTCATCCTGGACGGATTTTCCACGGCAATGGTCGTGAATGTGGAATTGGGGATATACAAGGGACGTTTGTCAAAAGTCCGGATTTTGGTGAGGCGCCAGCCGATATCCTCAACCGTCCCTTCGATTTCCCGATCCGGAGAGCGTACCCAGTCGCCAATGGAAAACGGCCTGTCCAGATAGATCATCAGGCCGCCAAAAAAGTTGGCCAACAGGTCCTTTGCTGCAAAACCGACAGCGATACCTCCGATACCCCCGAAGGCCAGCACACCACTGATACTGATACCCAGGGTCTGAAGTATCACCAGAGTGCCTGTGATCAGCACCGAGATGCGCAGCAGCCTGGCGATAACCTTGACGGTGACTTCATCTGCATCGACATCCCTGGGCTTTTCCTTGCCCAGCAGGCTTTCCTCAATATTACTGACCAGCCTGGTCAGAAACAGCATCAACAGCAGGATGATGGCGATATAGCGGACGATAGCGGTGAACTGGAACAGTTCGTTATCTGACACTGCTTCTACAATTTCCGCTGCGATGGATAGACCAATTACCCAAACAAACAGCAACAGGGGTTTCTTGCTTGCTGCTGCCAGGGCGTCATCCCAGGGATTGATTGTTAATCGGGCTTTTTCCTGCAGACGATGAAGAACACGACGTAACACGAAATTGGTCAGCACCGTGGCCAGCACAATCCCGAAAACGTGGACTATCCAGTTATTATTGTCGATCCAGGTAATCAGGTTTTCCATGGAAAATGACCAGGAGCTCAGAGATCAGGCGGTTCTGGCCTGTCCTGCGTCCTTGCCGTCTTCGACCCAGCGGCCACCGCGATACACTGCCCGCCAGCCCGTCGCCTTCTTGTCGACCTCGCTTTGAACATATTGCTCCTTGTTCTTGCGGCTGTATTTAACGACTGTCTTGTTGCCATCAGGATCTTCGATGGGCGCCTTCATCAGGAAGGCATATTTTGGATCAATCTCGTCCTTGTGCGGCAGCAGTTCCTCCACCAGCGGAGCACGTGTTTCGCGGTTTTTGGGGAACTTGCTCGCAGCAAGGAACAGGCCGGCAGCACCATCGCGAAGGACATAGGTATCCTCCACTTTTTCACACTGCAGTTCCGGCATGGGTACCGGATCCATCTTGGGCGGTGCGGCTTCACCATTGCGCAGAAGCTTGCGCGTGTTCTTGCAGTCCTCTGCAGTACAGCCAAAATACTTGCCAAAGCGCCCATTCTTCAACTGCATCTGCGCTCCACACTTGTCACATTCCAGCGTGGGCCCATCATAGCCCTTGAGCTTGAATTTACCGCTTTCCACATCAAATCCCGGACATCCCGGGTTATTGCCGCAAACGTGAAGCTTGCGGTCTTCATCGATCAGGTAGGAATCCATCGCTGTGTCGCAGATTTTGCAGCGATGCTTGTGAAGCAACAGGCGGGACTCCGCCTCATCATCCGCATCAACACTTATCGCCTCATCACCAGGCGTCAGATTCAGAGTGGTCTTGCAACGTTCTTTCGGCGGCAGGTTGTAACCGGAACAGCCAAGGAACACACCGGTTGAACCGGTACGGATCTGCATGTTGCGTTCACATGTTGGACATTTGATATCGGTTTCCGTGGGATTGTTCTCGCGCATCCCCCCTTCTTCCGAACGCGCCTGGTCCAGTTGAATGGTGAAATCCTTGTAAAACTGGTTCAGAACGTCCAGCCAGGCCTTGTTGCCCTGGGCAATGTCGTCCAGGTTATTTTCCATGCGCGCGGTAAATTCGTAATCCATCAGGTCAGTGAAGTTTTCCACCAGCCGGTCGGTAACGATATCGCCCATTTTCTGGGCATAGAAACGACGGTTTTCCAGCTTCACATATCCGCGATCCTGAATCGTCGAAATAATGGAAGCATAGGTAGAAGGACGGCCGATACTGCGTTTTTCCAATTCCTTCACCAGGCTGGCTTCCGTATAGCGCGACGGCGGTTTGGTGAAATGCTGAATGGGATCCAGGGCCTTGAGACCGAGCGTATCCCCGACCTTCATATCCGGCAGTTCAACATCGCCATCCTTGTTGTATGGGAGAACGCGGGTATAGCCATCGAACTCCATGATCCGGCCCTTGATTCTGAGCCCGTATTCGCCAGCAGATACCTTCACCGAACTGCTTTTATAACGGGCCGGTGTCATCTGGCAGGCCACAAACTGCTGCCAGATCAGGTTGTAAAGCCGCACCGCATCGCGATCGAGCGCATCCAGTCGGGATGAGTTTTCCAGCACGGTGACATCGGAAGGCCTGATCGCTTCATGGGCTTCCTGTGCTCCTTCCCTGCTGCTGTAACGGTTGGGTTGGTCAGGCAGGTATTTGTCACCAAAATTTTCCTTGATGTAATTACGGGCCATTGTCAGGGCATCATTACTCAAGGCCGTGGAATCTGTACGCATATAGGTGATGAAACCGGCTTCATACAGGCGTTGGGCCATTGTCATGGTTTTCTTGACGCTGTATCCCAGGCGGGTTGAGGCTGCCTGCTGCAGCGTCGAGGTAATAAATGGTGCACGGGGCCTGGATGAAGTAGGTTTGTCTTCTCTCTCGGAAACCGTAAAAGCTGCGCCTTCAAGTGCAGCTATGGCAGCACGGGTCGCATCTTCATTTTTTGGTTCGAAATCCTTGCCCTGGAACTTGGTGACCTGAAATCTCAGCCCCTCAGCAGAACTTGCATCCATGTCAGTTGTCAGCAGGTCTGCAAACAACTCCCAGTACTCCTCAGGCACAAAGGCCCGGATTTCCTGCTCCCTTTCCACCAGCAGTCTGACTGCTACGGATTGGACCCGGCCGGCGGACAAACCACGCGCCACCTTGGCCCATAACAGCGGAGATACCATGAAGCCCACGACACGATCCAGAAAACGGCGAGCCTGCTGGGCCTGGACATGCTTCATGTCGACTTCACCAGGATGAGAGAAGGCTTCGGTGATGGCTTTCTTGGTTATTTCGTTGAACACAACACGGCGATAGCGACTGTCGTCACCCCCTATGGCTTCTTTCAGGTGCCAGGCGATAGCCTCTCCCTCACGGTCAAGGTCGGTCGCGAGATAAATGGTATCGGCATCCTTCGCCAGTTTTTTCAGGTCTGTGACAACCTTTTCCTTGCCCGGCAGAATCTGGTAGCGGGCTTTCCAGCCATGCTCCGGATCGATACCCATGCGGGCGATCAGCTGTTCACGCGCCTTCCTGGCCTTGTGCAGTTTTTTCTTTTCCGGATCCATTTTCCGGGTTTCTGCTGCCGCTTTGGCGCGGGCCTTCGCATCCACGGCTTCTGTACCACCACTGGTGGGCAGATCACGGATATGACCAACGGATGACTTCACGATGAAGTCATTACCGAGGTATTTGTTGATTGTTTTGGCCTTGGCTGGCGACTCAACAATAACCAGGGATTTACTCATGTAAACAGCGTCTTCCGTTTCAATTCAATGCAACAAGGCATAATTTCTGGCATTAGCCTGAATTCAGACAGGCGTCATGATTAATGACAAGTCCCCACCGGGTCAAGGCTTGCGAAGGGGAAAAATTTTGATCCGCTTCACATCAACGCCTGCCGCGAAAGAAATATGCAGTAATTACAGGCTTTTTTTACACAGAAATTATTTATACCCGCCAATTTCGATCAGGCTGGCTCAAAAAGGCGGGCATTAAACCATTGCTTTTGGAAAAAAGTAAAGCGTGAGGAACGATTCCAGGTCTCCCGACCCGGCATCATGATGGGCGAACATTCAGCACACATTCACGGTGACCGGCTCGCCTCCAGGCGAACCGGTCAAAGGGCTTATACGTCGACAGTCCAACCGTGATTGTCGTCCCGCTCGCCATTTTGTACCTGCCGAAGCAGGTCATAGAGCTGCTGCATCACCGGGCCAACCTGCTCACCTTCACCATAGAAACTGTGCCAGTTGTCGTCAAACCAGATCTTGCCGACAGGCGACAATACAGCAGCTGTGCCGCAGGCGGCCACTTCGACAAAAGAGTCCAGCTCGGCACGCAGATCAATGGCACGCTCTTCTGTTTCCAGTCCAAGGTCCACCCGGGCGATATCCATGATGGAACGACGGGTGATGCTGGGCAGAATGGCGGCAGATTTCGGGGTGATCAGTTTATTGTCACGGGTATAGATGATGATGTTGGCTGATCCTGCTTCTTCTATATGGCGGCGTTCGGCAGCATCCAGGTAAAGAGCCTCATTGGCACCCAGCTCCTGAGCCTTGCGAGTGGCATACAGACCACCGGGATAATTGGCACCGGCCTTTACATCACCGGTTCCATGCGGTGCAGCCCGGTCGAAATCGGACACCGCCAGTTTGATAACGGACAACCCGCCACTCTTGTAGTACGGACCGACAGGACAGACGATCACCCGGAATTCGTATTCTGGTGCCGGCCGCAGCCCCATATTGGCGCCCAAACCCACCAGCAAGGGACGAATATACAGTGAGGCACCACTGCCATAAGGCGGCACCCAGGCGGCATTGGCCCTGACAGCTTCCATCACGCCCCGCATGAACAGATCATCAGGGACTCGCGGCATGGACAGGCGGTCAGCCGTATTGCGCATACGTTCAGCATTCAGATCGGGCCTGAACAGCAGGATACGTCCATCCTTTGCTGTCTGTGCTTTCATGCCCTCGAAACACTGCTGGGCATAATGCAGTGCAGGGGAACCCTCGTGAATATGCATCACCTCATCGGTGATCAGCTCGCCCTCGCTCCATTGGCCATTGACGTACCTGGCTGAAAAACGAAAATCGGTTTTGGTGTACTCAAAGCCAAGTTTGCTCCAGTCAATGGGCTTTTTTTCCTGTGAATTCATGGTGTTCTATTGCCGTGGCGATAATCAAAAAGCGCGTATTATAGCGGCCAATGGCATTTTTCTCCCAACTATTTTGCACCTGGTCCCAGAGAACTTTCCTTCCTTCGCTGACACTGTAGTACCATGCCCTTTCCTTGAGCAGTCAGTCCGCAGTACATGTCCGCAATTCAGCCCTTACCCCTGATCGACATCGGTGCCAACCTGAGCCACGAAAGCTTTCATCAGGACCTGGAGCAGGTCATAGATGATGCCCGGCGTGTAGGCATCACCCATATCATGGTGACTGGCACCTCTGTCCAGGGAAGCCGGGATGCACTGGCCCTGGCCCGCCAGTACGACGGTTTCCTGTACAGCACAGCTGGCATTCATCCTCACGAGGCTGGCGATTATGGCTCTCAGGCCGCTAACGAGCTTGGGGCTCTGCTTGGTGAGACAAAAGTGCTGGCTGCAGGTGAGACCGGGCTGGACTATTTCCGGGATTACTCGCCGCGCCAATCCCAGCGCGAGGCCTTTGCCGGCCAGCTGCAGCTTGCTGCAGACGCAAACAAACCGGCCTTTCTGCACCAGCGTGATGGCCATGAGGATTTCATCGCCATTCTGCGTGAATACCGTAATGCACTGCCCAGGGTTGTCGTTCATTGTTTTACGGGTACAGAAGCAGAACTCAGGGATTATCTGGAACTCGACCTGTACATTGGCATTACTGGATGGATATGCGACGAACGCAGGGGCCATCATCTTCATGATATCGTCTCCCTGATTCCGGAAAACCGACTGATGCTGGAAACCGATGCCCCTTACCTGCTACCCAGGACTATTCGTCCCAAACCAAAAACCCGGCGGAACGTACCAGCCAACATTCGTTACGTCCTGACCACTGTTGCGGAATGCCTTGGAATGAGTGAAAAAAAGGTCGCTGAACTCACTTCTCGCAACGCCGTGGATTTTTTCAATTTATAAACTTTGATATAGTCGCCGCAAGATGAAAAAACGGGATTTCCTAGCAGCCCTGGTCGCCGGTGGAGGCATTTCCTTCCTCAGCTCGCGCCTGTATGACCAGTATAAAAATGATCGCCTGGATCTTCCCGACCTGACGAGACTGGACACGCTCGCCTCCAGTTCTGACAGCCCCTCCCGGATAAATGGAAATCCCTTGCAAGCAGAAGAACAGGTTCTGGTGGTTGCACCGGAAAACGACCTGCAGGAAGGTTTCAAGCACACAGAGCGACAGGTGGACGTTGCTGAAATTGAGCAGATGGAACATGAGGACGTGGATTTTTATCTGCAGAAAATCCGTAATTTCGGTGGTGATTTTGCCGGCGACATCTACCTGAGTGAAATCAACCAGCTGTTGCTTGCCCCCACCATTGAGCGGCTGGAAAGGGTTCAGCGTTTCATCGGCCATGGCAACTTCAACCTGATCGGTTTCGACGAAATGATTTACTTTGCCCGAAACTATGAGGAAATCGGCGAGTTTGACCCCGCCGAACTGGCCTTCATGGAAGAAATCTTCTACAACGATGCCACTAATTACGGTTTTTTCGGCGAAAAGGTCAATCCTGAGCTGACCCATCGCATTTCACAGGTGGATGTGGAAAAAATCGATGGCAGCGGGCATTACCTGCTCAAGGGTGATTCACTCAACCAGTACAACCTGATACACAAGGATGTGGGCAGCAACCTGCTGTTGACCTCCGGTATTCGCAACGTGGTCAAGCAGATGCACCTTTTCCTGGCCAAGACCCGCCAGTCCAACGGCAACCTGTCCAAGGCTTCGCGCTCCCTGGCACCTCCCGGATATTCCTTCCATGGTGTGGGTGACTTTGATGTAGGCAAAATCGGCCTGGGTGAGGCCAACTTCACCGCGGATTTTTCCAATACCGAAGAATTCAGGCGGCTGATTACCCTGGGTTATGTGGACATTCGCTATACCGACACCAACCGCTATGGCGTTCGTTACGAACCCTGGCACATCAAGATTATCTGACAGCTCATCCAGCCTGCCCGATAAAGGTCAGAAAGGCCGCGTCATCAAAGGGCCAGCCCAACTCATCCTGTCCATCCTCGAATCGCAGTACCGGAATCCGGATGCCGTAGCGGTCCACCAGTTCGTCCGATTCACTGATATCAATGCTTTCAAGGACAAGGTTATGTCCTGCAAGATGGGGAGCTATCAGTGCATGCGCTGTTTCGCATAAATGACAGGCCGGAGTGGAATATAAAAGCAGCACGCGCTGGTCAGTCACAACTTGATTCCTTTTCAGGTTTGGCGGTATCGTTGAAAGCAGACAAAACCTGCCTGCAGCTCCACTATAAGGGCCTGTAGAGGCACCCTCAAGTACCATTTTCATTGGGCCCGGATTCACTATAGAATCGGTTCTTTCGACGACGGCAGCAAGCCTTGAAGCATACGCCACATTGCTACAAGCGCCTGGCCGCCAGAAATCAAGAGCAGCCATACTGCCAGCAGTAAAGAGACCTTATTCATGACCCAGATCGACGCAATCACCACCCTGAAAAACTGGATGGCCCAGCATATTATTGGCCAGGAAAAACTCATCGACCGCCTGCTGATTGCCCTGCTGGCAGATGGTCATCTGCTGGTTGAAGGCGCGCCAGGCCTGGCAAAGACCAAGGCCATCAAGAACCTGTCAGAAGGCATTGAAGGCGATTTTCACCGGATTCAGTTCACCCCCGACCTGATGCCCGCCGACATCACCGGCACCGAGATCTATCGGCCCGAGGATGGCAGCTTCCGTTTCCAGCAGGGGCCAATTTTCCACAATCTGGTACTGGCGGATGAAATCAACCGCGCCCCGGCCAAGGTGCAGTCAGCACTGCTGGAGGCCATGGCCGAACACCAGGTCAGTGTCGGTCGCGAAACGTTTCAGCTGCCCAAG
>CAZBBS010000047.1:0-22487 GCA_964490145.1 uncultured Enterobacteriaceae bacterium | reverse complement strand
CCCCACAACCCCAGAGCCTCAGTCAATGTACCACCACTTACCTGTTCAACTTCCTCAATATTAAGTTCTCTCATCCTTTACTACCTCCATGTATTTGGTTTTTGCGTTATCGCATAGACAGTAAAGGTCAGATTTTCATCCTGCGCGACTTTTTTATGGCAATTGATGCCGACTGAAAAACGCCCAGATCAGTTCACTGGCATTAATGTCCTGGACAGCACCCCGCTGGGCGGCGCCTGGCCAGGTGTGCCCCCCTGTGGAAGTCTGGTAAAAGCGGATCTCACTGTCTCCGCCGCAGTCATCCCATGTGTATTCCCTCACCCCGTATGCCACCTGTGAATCACTGTTGGCCAAAGAGCATCCATTGGCCTGCCGCCATTTATCCAGGGCGGTTTCCACGCCCATGCGCCAGTATGGCCTGGAATCCTCTGTTTGTTCATAGGTATTGACCGGATCATCTTCAGCATGAAAAGCGATGATGGGCACAGGCCGTTTTGGTATACAGCCATCCGGATACTGTAATCCTGCAACAGGGGCAGCTGCAGCCAGTACGTCTGATAGTTCACAGGCCAGGCGACTGCTTATCCTGGCACCGCCCGAGAAACCACTTGTGTAAATTCTCTTGCGATCCACAGCCACCATGCCGGCGACATCCTCAATCAAGTCACGGACAAACTGAACATCATCCACACCGGCTTCCACATTGGCATTCCAGCTGCGGGCTGTCAGTGAATTGGTGAAGGCCCCCGCGGGGAAAACGGCTATAAAACCATGCTCCTCGGCCAGGGCCTCAAAATGACTGGTATCCACCTGGTTTTGGGGGTAGCCCCCGGAACCATGAAAACTGAATACCAGCGGCAAGGAACCTGCAGGACGATGCTGTGGCAGGTAAAGCAGGTACTGGCGCTGGGAGCCAGCAGAGGTCAGCGTGTGATCGGAAAACCCGCTCGCTGGTTGGGCACTCGCCTGGCCCAGACCCAGCACCATCAACAAACCGGACAGTAGCCCTGTTTTCATCATGCTCATAACATCCCCCGATGTCTTCATACCATAATATTCCGGCAATCATACGTGGATTGTTTTTCCGGGCGCAAATCCTGGACAAACTCAAATGCTCTCCCTGCAAGCCATTCGCCTTTAAAACTTGATGGCCGCGACGGTCAGTGGCAACATGCCCGGCCATGAACCTGGCTTCCCTCTTGCTATATTCCCGTAAGCGCACACCATCCACTGCACAGATCATGCAACTGGTACTGCTGGCGCTCATACCCGGCACTCTTGTAATGACCTGGTATTTTGGCGCGGGCGTTCTAATCAACATCCTCTGGCTGACGATCTGCTCTGCGGCACTGGAAGCTGTCACCCTGGCATGCAGGCAAAAACCCCTGCGTCCTGCACTGGCTGACTACAGCGCCGTGGTCACTGCCGTACTGCTCGCGTTATCCCTGCCTCCCGCAGTACCCTGGTGGCTTGGCCTGACTGGCGCCTTTTTTGCTATTGTCATTGCCAAGCAATTATACGGAGGCCTTGGTACCAATCCCTTTAATCCGGCCATGGTGGGTTATGCGGTTCTCCTGATTGCTTTTCCCGTGGACATGACCCGCTGGATTCTGCCCATAGGTACTGCGGAAAGCCTGCCAGCTTTCCAGAACATCCTGCCTCAATTTCTGGGACAGCCCGCTGAAACCATGGATGCCTTTGTTGGTGCCACAGCCCTGGACCAGTTCAAGCAGGATCGGGGCAGCCTGACCATCGCTGAATACTGGCAAGGAAATCCTTTATACGGCGCACTGGCCGGCCAAGGCTGGGAATGGATTAACGTCGGCTTTCTGCTCGGGGGACTGTACCTGCTTTACCGGCGCCTGATTACCTGGCATATCCCTTTCTCCATGCTGGCAAGCCTGTCACTGCTTGCCCTGGTGTTTTATGACGGCGGCAGTTCCGCCAGCCACGGCTCTCCTGTTTTTCACCTGTTCAGCGGGGCTGCCATGCTCGGTGCTTTCTTCATAGCTACCGACCCCGTCACTGCGCCAGCGACCAACACCGGCAAACTCTATTATGGCGCCCTGATCGGGATACTTGTGTTTGCCATGCGTTCTACGGGGAATTACCCCGACGGCATCGCCTTTGCTGTCTTGCTGGCCAATTTTGCCGCCCCGGCCATTGACTATGGCTTGCGTAACCGCACTACCCGGCAAACACCATGAACACAGCCGCCTTTAACATACCCCGCAACAGCCTGAGCCTTGGACTTTTCTGCCTGATCTCGGCCATCCTGCTGGCTACAGCTTATGCCGGCACCCGCGACAGGATATTCCAGCAGCAACTGGAGGCTGAAAGACAGGCCCTGGCCCAGGTTTTACCTCCAGCATTCCATGACAATGACCTTCTCCAGCACAAGTTGCTGTTTTCATCTGATAGCACGCTTTGGAACCAGACAGAACTGCTGGCGCTGACCTCTGACCGCCCCGCCTACCTTGCCTATCGGGATGCAGCCTTTGCCGGCATCATTCTGCCCGTGGAAGCCCATGACGGTTACAGCGGCGATATCAGATTGCTCGTCGGCATTCTGGCTGATGGTGATATCAGTGGCGTGCGTGTTCTGGAACACCGCGAAACCCCGGGGCTTGGTGATAAAATTGATATTGACCAGTCTGACTGGATACTCACCTTCAACGGCAAATCCCTGTCACAGCCACTGCCGGCACGCTGGCGTGTCTTAAAGGACGGCGGAGAATTCGACCAGCTGGTGGGTGCCACGATTACCCCGAGAGCCATTGTTAATGCGGTCCAACGGGCCCTGTCGTTTTTTGAAGCCAACCAGGCCAGATTGAAAGAACTCTAACCAAAACCACCAGGACATGCAGACAGATCTTCGACATATCGCCATCAACGGCCTGTGGAACAACAATGCCGCACTGGTTCAGTTGCTGGGCCTGTGCCCGCTGCTGGCAGTCAGCAACTCCGCCGTCAATGCCCTGGGTCTCGGACTGGCGACGATACTGGTGCTCACCGGTTCAAACAGCCTTGTCTCATTGAGCAGGCCTTTGCTTACGCCAACGATCCGCCTGCCGGTATTTGTGCTGATTATTGCCACCTTTACTACCTGCGCCGAATTGCTGCTGCGTGCCTATGCCATCGAACTGTACCAGGCCCTGGGGATTTTCATTCCACTGATCGTCACCAACTGCACTATCCTCGGGCGCGCTGAAGCCTTTGCCTCACGCCAGCCCCTGTTACCCGCTCTACTTGATGGCATGATGACCGGCCTGGGTTTCGCCATTGTTCTGCTGGTGCTGGGCTGCCTGCGAGAGATTGCCGGTACTGGCGCTGTGTTCGCCAACATGCATCGCCTGCTGCCTTTCGCCCATAACTGGCAGTTGACCATCTATTCTGCCGAGCACCCATTCCTGCTGGCAATTTTGCCGCCGGGCGCCTTTTTCTTCATGGGCCTGTTGATAGCGCTTAAAAAAGTCATGGACAAGAAAAGCACCACTCCCATCGCACATACTGAACCCGCTCAAGCCGGTAGCAAACGCGTCAGAGTCACCGGATGAACAAACAAAAACGTCTCGATATTTTTACCCGACTGCGCGACGAGAATCCCGCACCGACAACAGAATTGAAATACAGCTCGGATTTTGAGCTTTTAATTGCCGTGATGCTGTCTGCCCAGGCCACCGACATCAGTGTCAACAAAGCCACAGAAAAACTCTACCCGGTAGCCAACACGCCCGAGACCATTTATGCCCTGGGTGAAACCAGGCTACGCGACTTCATCAAAACCATTGGCCTGTTCAATACCAAGGCCAAAAATGTCATCAAGACTTGCAGGATTCTGATGGAGGAGCATGACTCAAAAGTGCCCACAACCCGTGAAGCCCTTGAGGCCCTGCCGGGAGTTGGCCGGAAAACTGCCAACGTGGTGCTCAATACTGCTTTCAGGGAAAAGGCTATGGCGGTGGACACCCACATCTTTCGAGTCTCAAACCGCACCGGGATAGCGCCAGGCAAGAATGTTCTGGAAGTGGAGAAAAAACTGATGAAGTTCGTGCCTGAGGAATTCCTGCTGGACGCTCATCACTGGCTCATCCTGCATGGCCGCTATACCTGCGTAGCGCGCAAACCAAAATGCGCCGCCTGCGTGATTTCAGACCTTTGTGAATACAAAAAGAAGGAACTGGATTAACGTATCCCCCTGCAATTGGCAGCATTATCGGGCCGAGTTCTGCGTTGGATGAGTGCAATGAAAGGTTTTGGGAGGCGACTCTTGTAACAAAGATTCGTACTACCATTGTTCGGGACTATGGCTCTTCCTACATAGGGCGTTTACCACTGACAGCAAGGCATAAAAGGCACAAGAAGGTGCTTTCTTATCCATGGAAATTGAACGTCAGACATAAAAAAACCGGGAACTGCCAACTGTACAAAAGTACATAACCAGACCCGGTTTTTTCACGCCAAATGGTCTGGCGCAAAGTGACTGCAATAAAACTTACTTGCGTCTGCCTGCCTGCATCCTGAGACGCAAGGCATTGAGCTTGATAAAGCCTTCCGCATCCTTCTGGTTGTAGGCACCAGCATCATCTTCAAAAGTGGCAATCTTCTCATCGAACAGTGAATCAGCAGATTCACGACCGACCACAATCACATTGCCTTTGTAGAGTTTGACCCGAACCTTGCCGTTAACAAAGGTCTGGGACTCATCAATCAGGCCCTGAAGTGCTTCACGCTCTGCTGACCACCAGTAGCCGTTGTAGACCAGTGAAGCATAACGCGGCATCAGGTCATCCTTGAGATGAGCCAGTTCCCGATCCAGCGTCAGGGATTCGATGGCACGATGCGCCTTGAGCATGATGGTGCCGCCAGGTGTTTCATAACAGCCGCGGGATTTCATGCCAACGTACCGGTTTTCCACGATGTCGACACGACCGATACCGTTTTCACCACCCACCTTGTTCAGGTATTCAAGGACTGTAGCCGGCGACATGGCTTCGCCATTGATGGCGACGATGTCTCCTTTGACATAATCCAGTTCCAGGTAAGTCGCTTTGTCGGGTGCTGCTTCAGGAGAAACAGACCATAGCCACATGGGTTCTTCAGGCTCAGCACTCGGATCTTCCAGAATGCCGCCTTCGTAGGAAATGTGCAGGAGGTTGGCATCCATGGAATACGGGGACGCTGTACCGCGTTTCTGTTCCACCGGAATATTGTGGGTCTCGCAGTACGCCATCAGTTTTTCGCGGGAAGTCAGGTCCCATTCACGCCAGGGCGCAATAACCTTGATGCCGGGCTTGAGGGCATAGGCACCCAGTTCGAAACGCACCTGGTCATTGCCTTTACCGGTGGCGCCATGGGCAATCGCATCGGCACCGGTTTCATTGGCAATTTCCACCATCCGCTTGGCAATCAGCGGGCGGGCAATTGATGTACCCAGCAGGTACTCACCTTCGTAGATGGTGTTGGCGCGAAACATCGGGAACACGTAATCGCGGACAAATTCTTCACGAACGTCCTCGACATAAATTTCCTTCACGCCAAGTGCTTCGGCTTTGGCACGTGCAGGCTCCACTTCCTTGCCCTGCCCCAGGTCGGCAGTAAACGTCACCACTTCACACTGGTAGGTGTCCATCAGCCATTTAACGATCACGGAGGTGTCCAGACCGCCGGAATAGGCCAGAACCACTTTTTTGATATCGGACATCGGTATCTCCTGCTGTACTGAAAATTTCCCGGATTGCCCCGGGACTGAAAAAAGGCGGGTATTGTACCGCTGGCGTGGAAAATTGCGAAATAATTCCCGGCAATTTCCTGCGCGGCCGCACCTCTTGGCACGTATGCTGATATAATGCCGGGCGCCTCCAATCCTTGGCCTTCCAGGAACACAACAACCATGCAGGAAATCACCCTGACACGACCGGACGACTGGCATCTGCACTTGCGGGACGGTGCCGCCCTGGCCACCACAGTCCCTCACAGTGCCAGGTACATGGGCCGCGCGATTGTCATGCCCAACCTGGTGCCGCCGGTAACCACCACCGCCCAGGCACTGGCGTACAGGGATCGCATACTCAAGCACGTACCGGCGGGTAGCCCATTTCAGCCCCTGATGACCCTGTACCTGACAGACAAGACGGCGGCCTCTGAAATTGATCAGGCCAAAGCAAGCGGCCATGTCCATGCCGTGAAACTGTATCCGGCCGGCGCCACCACCAATGCCGAATTCGGGGTCACCAATCTGGAAAATACCTACGCTGTACTGGAGAAAATGGCTGAATGCGGTATGCCCTTACTGGTGCATGGCGAGGTCACTCGTGCTGAGGTGGACATTTTTGATCGGGAAAAAACCTTTATTGATGAAGTGCTCGTGCCGCTTGCAGCACGTTTTCCCACACTGAAAATCGTCTTTGAGCATATCACTACCGGGGATGCGGCAGACTTCGTCCTGAACAGCCCGGCCAATATCGGCGCCACCATTACTCCCCAGCATTTGCTGTACAACCGCAACCATATGCTGGTTGGCGGAGTACGGCCGCATTATTACTGTCTGCCCATCCTGAAACGCCGTATTCACCAGCAGGCACTCCAGGATGCTGTGGCCAGCGGCACCCCAAAAATATTCCTTGGCACCGACTCCGCCCCCCATGCACAACATACCAAGGAAAATCCCTGCGGTTGTGCAGGCTGCTACTCCGCCCACGGGGCGTTGGAATTATATGCCGAGATTTTTGAAACCCTGGGCGTCCTGGACAAGCTGGAAGCCTTCGCCAGTTTCAATGGCCCTGATTTTTACGGCCTGCCCCGCAACACCGATAAAATCCAGCTCAGCCGGTCTGAATGGATCGTGCCGGACAAATATCCCCTGGCTGAAAATATGCTGGTGCCACTGAATGCCGGGGCCACAATGAGATGGTCAGTCGCTGATGTCTGACAGCAAAGCAGACAAACAGGAAACACAAACCTCACCAATGGCAGGTCGTTTCCGCGGCTATCTGCCCGTTGTTGTGGACGTTGAATGCGGCGGCTTTAACAACAAGACTGATGCCATTCTGGAAATTGCTGCTGTCACTGTCGGCATGGATGAAAATGGTTTGCTGCATCCCGAAGACACCTGGTTTTACAGGGTTCAACCTTTTCCCGGCGCCAACCTGGAAGAGTCTGCCCTGAAATTCACCGGCATAGATCCGTATCACCCTCTGCGTATTGCCCATCCGGAACCCGAGGTGTTCAAGGACCTGTTTAAAAATATACGCCGCAAGATAAAGGACGAACATTGCACCCGCGCCATTCTGGTCGGCCATAACGCCCATTTTGATCTTGGTTTTGTCAATGCCGCTGCAGAGCGCAACAACATGAAGCGCAACCCCTTCCATCCGTTTTCAGGCCTGGACACGGCATCAATGAGTGCTTTGGCTTTCGGCCAGACCGTGCTGTCACGCGCCTGCGAAGCAGCCGGTATGGATTTCAGCAACGAGGAAGCCCATTCTGCCCGCTATGATGCAGAGAAAACCGCCGAGTTGTTCTGCATTATCGTAAACAAATGGCTGACTTTGGGGGGCTGGCCTCCCTGATATCGGGGCAGTCAGCTCAACACCCGCACATCTCCGTCCTTTTTCTACCGTGATCGCTTTTGGTATTGATCAAGGTCAATATCCCCTTTTCTCCAGTCTTTATAGTGGAACGATCAAATCCACCAAAGGAGTCCGCCATGGCAGAAGGCAGAAAAGTACTGGTCATCATCGAGGCAACACAGGAAAAACACCTGGCCCTTGAACGTGCTGTTATTACATCCGAGATCAAGGAGCCTGGCTCACATGTGCATCTCTTCATTTCGGTCGATGCCGAGAACACCAGCCTGGCGGCCAGCAATGACAACCTCTACCGGGACGGACAATGGCTTGCCTCAATTACCGAAAAACTCGAGGCCGCCGGTGCCAGCTTCAGTTTCGAACTGTGCTGGTCAAATGAGTGGCAGCAGGCCGTGCTCAGAAGTGCGCAACGCTTCCAGCCGGACCACATATTTATGCCCTACACCGGTGACGGCAAGAAATCCCTGTTCAGCAATCAGCAATGGGCATTGTTGCGTACTTCAATAGCCCCGGTTTCCATCATCCGTTCCAGTGACATCAAACCCCGGAAGAAGCTTTTGGCAGCCATAAACATTCAGAAGCAGGATGAACCCGATTATGCCCGGTTGAATGAAAAAATCCTGAGACAGGGTCAGGATATCGCCAAACATTATGATGCCGAGTTTTATGTCATCAATGCCTACAAGGACAGCATGCATTTTCCCGACCGCCAGAGGATCATGAAACTCTCCGGTTTGCCCACGGATCGTGTCCATGTTGAAGAAGGTGACCCTGCCAGCGTGATTTCCAGATATGCCAGGGAAATCGGTGCAGATACTGTACTCATCGGCACCATGGCAAGGCAGGGTGCTTCGGCGCTCATGAAAGGCAATACCTCGGAAAAGGTTCTCAGCAAGCTGGACCTGGATGTCATAGCCTATTCCTGACACCGTTCCCAGGCTAACCGGAAACCGGGCTGTATCCTCCCCCAGGTACGCCCGGTTTTTTTTGCCTGTTTACCGACAAACATTCAGCCAGGGTAGCACCTCAGGACAGATACATAATATTATTGTGACGTTATGTATTATCGTGGCAGTAAATTCTTGAATCAGTACTTGTTTGACTGAAGTAATCGGATGTATCAGTTCCCTGACGACAATACCTTTGAATCCTGGATGAATTTTCTGGGCACCCAGCCATCCCTTGGAGAGCATTGGGTAGAAACATCATTACGCGCAGGTGATCCTGTGGTACTGGTGGACAGCATGGGTACTTCGCTGACCGCCCGTCGCGCGCTGGCCGGTTCGCTAATGTTATCCCGGCGTATCGCTGCACAAAGCCCCGAACAAAATATAGGCATGCTGCTGCCCACCACAGCAGGAGGCCTGCTGACCAGCATGGCCACCATGGTACTGGGAAAAACCCTGGTTCCACTCAATTACACTGCCCCCCTGGACACCATCATCTCCGCTGTTGAACAGGCAGAATTGAAAACCGTGTACACCTCCTCCCGGTTCCTGGAAAAACTTGAACAGCGCGGCATTAGTCTGTCCCCGCTTAAAGACAGGGTTACACTGGTCATGCTTGAAGAATTGCAGGCAGGTATATCAACCTGGGAAAAACTGCTGACTCTCATCAAGTGCAAACTGTTTTCAGCCAGCCGGATCAAGAAAGGTTATTGCCGGCACACCCCGATCGACGATACAGCTGTGATCCTGTTTTCCAGCGGCAGCGAGGGCGAACCCAAGGGCGTTATGCTGAGTCATCGCAATATCCTGGCGAATATCAAGCAGGTCATGAAGATTCTGGATGTCACCGACCATGACGTCATCATGGCAAACCTGCCCATTTTTCATTCCTTCGGGATGACTGCCTGCCTGTTCCTCCCCCTGTTGGAGAGAATCAAGGTGGTCTGCCATATGGATCCCACGGATGTCACGGTCAATGCCCAGCACATTCGCCAGCATAAGGCGACCATGCTGTTTGGCACCTCCAGCTTCTTCAGACTGTATGTTCGCAATCACAAAGTGACCGGGGAGGATATGGCAACCCTGCGCCTGACAATTGCCGGCGCTGAGAAATTGCAGTCTGAAATCAGTGTTGCATTCAAACAGCGCTTTAATCTGACCATCTATGAAGGCTATGGCTGTACGGAGTTATCTCCAGTAGCCACGGTGAACACGCCGTTCGACAATCCCGACAGCGCCCACCTGAAGGACAGCAACAAGCCAGGCACTGTGGGCAAACCCCTGCCTGGCACAATCGTCCGCATTGCTGATCCGGACACCCTGCAGCCCCTGCCGCTGGGCACTGCCGGCATGATCATGGTGGCCGGTCCACAGGTAATGCAGGGCTACCTGAAAAATGACCAGCTTAATCAGAATGCTCTGGTCGAGATGGACAACCTGCGCTGGTATGTCACCGGTGACAAGGGTTCACTGGACGAAGATGGCTTCTTGTCCATAGAAGACCGCTATGCCCGCTTTGCCAAAATCAGCGGCGAAATGATCGGGCTTGGAAACGTCGAGCAAGCACTGCACAAGGCCATAGACGATCCAGACATTGAAGTTATGGCAGTCAATATCCCCGACCCCAAAAAAGGCGAGATGATAGTCATCCTCAGCACCCGAACCCTGGAAGAAAAATCATTGAGGCCAAAGCTGCTGGCACATGGCCTGAACAACCTGGCATTGCCTGCTGCTTACGTAACAGTCGACAACATCCCCAAACTGGGATCCGGAAAAGCCGATTTCGCCACGGCCAAGGAAGTCGCCAGACAGGCCGTCCTGAGCCAGTCTTGATTCAGATCATGGCCAGTTCTCCTAAATCAACCCCATAATCCAGCCGTAATAAACAATAGAGGAAAGTTAAGCGCCCTATTTGACAATGATTCTCATTAAGCTTAATATTCTCATCCTACAACATCATCCCGCACGGATAAACGAACAACATGTACGTATGTCTTTGTAAAGCAGTGACTGATCGCCAGATCAAGGAATTCGTCAACGGCGGTGCCGGTACGTTTGAGCAGGTCTGCAAGGAGCTGGGGGTTGCCATGCAGTGCGGCAAATGCAGCCAGCTGGCCCAGAGTATTGTCGAAACTGCTGTGAATGTGAAAAACGCTCCCTTCGAACCCGCAGTCTGATTCTCCATTCAAATGCTAATACGATGCAGACGCATTCGTATTCATTCTTTTTGTTTATAAATTAATCACTTACCCTGCCCTGACTGGACATCTGCGGTTTATCCCGCGACAATTGTCCCCCAACAATTTCGACTCCATCCCGATACAGGAAGCACCATGAAAGGCGACAGCAAAGTAATCGAACATCTCAATAAAGTTCTCGGCAATGAATTGATTGCCATCAACCAGTATTTTCTTCATGCCAAAATGTTCGAGGACTGGGGCTTGCAGGAGCTGGCTGAATACACCCGCCATGAATCCATCGATGAAATGAAGCACGCGGATGAGATCATTGCCCGCATCCTGTTCCTTGAAGGCCTGCCCAATATGCAGGACCTGGGCAAGCTGCATATCGGTGAGGCCACCGAAGAAATGCTGCGCTGCGACCTGGACCTGGAAATGCGCGCCATTCCCGATTTGCGTGAAGCCATCGCCCACTGCGAAGACGTGAAGGACTATGTCAGCCGTGACCTGTTCAGGACTATTCTGGATGACGAAGAAGCCCACGTGGACTGGCTGGAAGCCCAGCTCTATCTCATCGAAAACATGGGTATACAGAACTACCTGGCCGAGAAAATGGACAAGGGCGGAAACTAGCCTGCATTCCATGCACTGAACCTGAAAAAGAAGGCAGCCTGATGGCTGCCTTTTTTATTGTGCAGACGCTTATTACAGGGAGCTTTTCTGACGCTTATATAACTGCCGCCAGTGAACGTAGCCAAATACCACGATTACCACATAGGCAGCAAACAGCAGGGCTGTGAGTTGCAGACCCCGGTCCAGATACAGAAAGATGGACAGTGAGTCTATGACCAGCCAATACAACCAGTTCTCGAGCACTTTCCAGACCACAAGAAAAGTTGTCAGGACACTGGCCCAGGTCGTGAAGGCATCAAGAAAGGGCCATGCAGCCGAGGTATAGGTCTGCATGACCCAACCGTTAACGGCTGCCACTATCAGCAGACTGAGGATGATCAGGGCATGCTGCCAGGTTTTGAGGGTGCGGATATGAACGCCCTCATGCTGCTGCCCTCCCTGCTTCCACTCGTACCACCCTACTACCGCCATGACCACATAAAAGACATTCAGCAGGGACTCCATCAGCAGGCTGACATCCCAGAAAATCACGGTATAAATAGCGGAACTGGCAAAGGCGCAGTACCAGCAGGCGAGACTTTCGCGGGCTGCCAGCAAGAGGTAGGCGATGGCCAGGAAGACGGCAAGTATTTCCAGATAGGACATCAATGAATGACCACGGGGATTATTTTTCGGCTTCGGGAAAGCCGGGAATGATCTTGGTGACGAAAACGCCACGACCATGGTGCTCATGACTCCAGGCTGTCATTTCCTTCAGGGCATCCATGACCCGACCATGCTCGCCATGAATCATGGTCGATGTGGCCGTGGTATAGACTTCCAGCCCGTCACGCCTGTTAAGCTCGTCAATAAAATCCAGAATGAGGGTTTTATAATCCTCATTAAACGGGTACATACTCATTTCGATGGTTGTCTGCATCAGAATTCCCGGAACACGGCTGAAAGAGGATTCACAGGAGACGATCCATGTCTCTTGTCTCTTTAGTATTTACTTGGCTCTGCCACCAAACCCGGCTGTTTCCACATCAAGGGTATAGATGGTCATGGCGGTGTTGCGAATGCCCTCAGGTGTCTCCCAGGCTTTGCCGTCCGGGCCAATCGCGCCCATACTCGGGGCAAACAGGGTCTTTTTATCAGGCCCGGAAAACGCCACGGTAATGGCGCGGCGCGGCGTTGGAATCATGCCCAGGTAGTCACCCTTCTCACTGATCACATGAATGCCGAGATTTCCTGTGACATACAGGCGCCCATCGTTGTCAATGGCCATGCCATCACCACCGTTGTCGCCATTGAGTGAGGCAAAGACCCGGCGGTTGCGGGTACTGCCATCACGTCTGACATCAAAGGCCAGCACTTCAGTGTTGTTGGTGACATAAAGCACATCACCATCACGATTGAGCATGATGCCGTTGGAGCGAATATCCGTATCCACCACCGTGCTGATTTCGCCATCGGCATTCACATGCCAGGCGCCGCCGGAGGTAAAAAAGGCACCTCCCCGCCCATCGGCAATCAGGTCGTTAACCCGCCCCAGGGAAGAGCCATCAGCAAACTGCATGGCCAGGATTCTATATTCCGGGGCCAGCTGGGCAATACGCGTCATTTCATTACAGCCGGCACGTTCAGGGTTCATGGGCTCGGTACAGGTTCGCTGGGCGATGAAAATACGGCCATCATTATCCAGGGACACAGAACCGCCACCATTGGTGTTTTCGAACAGTACCAATTCCTGTCCATTGATCAGCTTTTTGACGGTATCGGTCTGCTCCTGGGCAAACATCACTCCACCGTCAGCTGTACCAACGATGCCGTCTGCGGTATGGATGTCTGCCCAAACCTGCCGCCAACGGGTACCTTCAGTGATAACACCTGGTATGCCCGATATGTGTACTGCCCTTTCACCGGGCAGCAGACTGCTGGTCTTGATAATGAAATAGGTGAGCCCTTCAGGAGCATCCACAATCAGGTGATGGGGAAGACCCGGCGGAATATGTACTACATCCCCCTCTGCCACACGACGACGCTCGCCTCCTTCAATGCCTGGAGCAATGAACTCACCCGGTCCGGTCTCCGAGATTTCCATCATGCTGCCACCGGTCACCAGCGTGGCACTGCCCGCCGTGACAAAATAGATATCCGACATGATGTCGTGCAGCTCGGCAAACCCCGGTCCCTGCTCCCTGTGCAGCAGGTGCCCCATGTATGAGCCTTCATTAATGATGCCCGGAAGCACTGCCATGCCATTGGGCTGGACACGATTTACCAGTTCTGCTGCCAGGTCATCCAGTTCACCGGCAGTCCAGACTTCCTGGGCATGGACCAGGGGCGAGAAGATCAGGGAAAAGAGCAGATACTTATTCATCGGGCGTTCTCCGCTTGGACATCCAGGAAACCGTTGTGGCTCCGGATTATGGCATAGATTCCGGGAAAATCAGCGAATCAAACCGGATTGGCGCCAATTGATCTGCATTAATGCCGACCATTCATTACCCCGCTATGCTTTTCCAAACTCCAATAGACAGGAACACCCATGTCATGAAAAAACATCCCTATATCACCGGCTTCATTACAGGCGCCCTGTTTGCCGCTTCAGCCGTCACCATTGGCGCCGCTGCCCGCGACTTTATGCAGGAGCAGCGCAACATCGATATCGCCATCGAATTCTATGATTTGCTGCTGAACCAGAAAGACTGGGATGCAGCACAACAGTACATGGGGAGCCGTTACATCCAGCACAACCCCAACGCGCCGGACGGTTTCGAGGGCATCAAGGCGCATATCGACATGCTGCGCCGCGAGTTCCCGCAAAACCGGGGTGAGATCAAGCACATCTTTTCCAATGACGACCTGGTGGCCCTGCACATCCATACAAGCGCTCACCGGAGTTGCGCGGCAACGCGGTTGTCGATATGTTTCGCATAGAAGACGGCAAGGTTGTGGAGCACTGGGATGTGGTCCAGGCCATTCCGGAAAAACCTCTTAACGACAATACAATGTTTTAAACAGCGGTAAGTGTGATGAAAAACCTATTCCAAAAGCGATACCTGAACGCAGTCCTTGCCTCCTGTCTCCTGTCTCTTGCCTCCGCGCCAGCAGCACTGGCGCACCATTCCTTTGCCGTGCACTTCGTGGCGGACCGGCTGGAAACGGTGGAGCATGCGACCGTCAAGGAATTCCGATTTACCAATCCCCACGGTGTTCTTCTGTACACTGTCACTGCTGCGGACGGCACCGTCATGGAAGGCCGGGCTGAAACCAACTCACCCAGTGTTCTGCGGCGCCGGGGTTGGGCCAAAAACTCGATGAAACCAGGTGACAGAATTACACTTACCGGCTTCCCGGCCCGGGACCAGGAAAACTACATGCGCATCAGTGTCATTGAATTCGAGGATGGCCGACCTCCCCTCAAAGCACAGGCCGCAGCAGATTGAGTCAGGAAAACCCCCGCCATAGCGGGGGTTTTCTTTCCGGCCAGAAATATTAAAAATTAACCCAATACCACATTCAGGGCCCGGGGTTGTCCATGAGCGAAGCTCTCACTGAACAGGAAGCACCGCAAGTTCCAGTACTGAATCTCTGCAGGAATTGCAGCACAGCGGTCACGGATTTCGATTTTTGCCCAACCTGCGGACAGAAAAGTGATACTCATGTTCTGAGTTTCAGGGAATTACTCGAGGAACTGGCTGACGGGCTATTCAATACGGATTCACGCCTCTGGCGCTCACTCCTGCCCCTGATACTGCATCCTGGCAGACTGACCATTGAATACCTTGAGGGCAGGCGCATGCATTACCTGCCGCCGTTTCGACTGTATCTGATCCTGAGCGTGATTTACTTCCTCATTCCTGGAGACGGCGATCTTTTCAATACCACGAATAATAAAACACTCTCTGCCGATGACGTCATTACCCTGGAACAACTGACGGACACGGAACAGGAGGCCATCGAGGATTTTGGCCAACAGATCCGCAGTGAAGTGGCCCGTGAACTGGCCCAGGCACAGGAGGAGAATCGGATAACTACCGGGTTAACTTGTGACTTCAGTGATTGGCCCCAGGATTCACTGCTTACCCTGGCGGTGCGTGATACCTGCCTGAAACTCGAGAATGAACCCACGGAGTTTTTCGCGTCGTTTATCGACAGCATCCCGGTCATGATGATACTGGGAATACCGCTGGTTGCCCTGATGATGCAGCTGCTGTATGTGTTCTCCCATCACTACTACGTGGAACACATCATTTTCCTGTTTCACGTGCATGCTTTCTTCTTCCTGATCAGCATCACCATGAGCCTGTCTTCCCTGCTGGGCCAGTATTATCCCGTGTTGTTCACACCGATGGATTGGTATCGGATCATTGCCGCCTGGTATATCCCCATCTATATGCTGCTGGCCATGATGAGGGTGTATGGGGAAGGAAAAGGCAAAACCATCATGAAGGCCGGCCTTCTCCTGACAACCTATCTCGCCTGCATGATTATCGTTGGCGGCACCGGCCTGCTGGTTACTGCCGTTACTACCTGAAAGGTATTTTTATGATCAGTACTGCTCCAGGCACTCGTAGTCGTGGACGTACATTTCCGGGTACCAGACAAAATACCGTTTAAGGGTGAAAGGTTCTGAAAAATACACCGGGTCGGTGACCGTCAGTTCGTAATCCAGGCGCGTGTAATCCGCGTTGGGAATGAAGCGCTCCACTGTCGAGATCTGGTCACTCTGCATGGCCCCCATGTGATCGAAGTAGCCGGCGGCAATATGATCAGTTTCCACCACAAACACATCATCCTCAAAATGTCCGCGGGAAAAGCCGAACAGGGAGTTTTCGCTGGGGGCCTGGGCATTCGGATTCATATGAATCAGCCGCCGCGAATCATACTCCTCAAGGCGCATCAGGATATCCTCACCCTGCCGGGTAAAGTCCATGGGACTCGGGGTGATCATGATCAGGGGCTGTCCCTTGTTACCACACTGGAACAGGGTGTTGTTATTGGGATCCCACGCTGCCAGCGCCTTTTTACCCGCCTCATTCAGTGGATAGCCGCCTTTAAAAATCGGGAAGGCGGCAGGGTCTCCCATGATGGTACTCCAGACCCGGAAGATGCCGTCCGCAGCAGCAATGGCGGCAGACGTGTCCACATCCGGCAGGTCATAACCGACCAGGTTACCGCTCTTGCCTGCGGGGAAGTGAGCTTTACCTGAACCGAAGTCGAATTCGTAGCCACTTGAAAGCAGTATGTTGGTGCCGAACATGATCGGCAGACCGCGCCGTGACGGCTCACCTGCTATGGTGATCCTGTCTCCAACCTTGATGACATCGTCCCGAACCTTGCGATTGCGCAGCACCGTACTTGAAGCCACTTCCGCTTCCCATTCCACTGTTTTGGCATTTTCATCAAGGACATCCAGCATGATCCGCCCATGGGGATTGCGCCAGGAGATGGACGTGATAACACCGGTAACCTCTACACGCCTGCTGCCATCATAAATGGCGACGGTGCTGTGATGGGCAAAGACAGGCAATGCCGTGAACACGGCTGCAAGAAGAAAAGTAACCTTGGAAAAACGTGCCATAAAACCCCCTTTTTTATGGAAGGAATCCGGAGTGCAATCGAGTGTAACCCGGTGCCAGGGGAATTTCTACATGGGGAGAGAACAGGACATTATGCGGGATCGGGGTTGCGCTTTTGCCTCTGCTTCCACGCCACATTCAGTATCACACCGGCAATAACCAATCCCATGCCGGCATAAGTCATTATATTGAAGCCCTCGCCAAACATCAGGTAGCCAAGAATGATGGCATAGATGATCCCTGTGTAATTGACGATGGAAACCGTGGAAATTTCAGCAAGCTGGTAAGCGCGGGTCATGTAGTACTGGGCGATCTGGCTGGTGATCCCCACCATAAGCAGGTGAAACCACTGCCAGCCTTCAGGCTGCACCCAGAACAGCAGGCACCAAAGCCCGGTGATGGGCAGGCACACGAAGGGGAAGTAAAAAATAATCACCAGGGGATGCTCCGTGGTGGATAACTTCCTGACACAGTTATAGGCAATGCCCATGAAAATGGACGTGACTATTCCGACGCCCAGGTGAAACAGGGAAACCCGGGCATCAAAACCCTCGATAACCAGGGTCCCGGCGAAACTCACCCCGAAAAAAAGAAATTGCAGGGGGGCCACTTTCTCCTTAACAAACCAGATGCCGATCAACGTGGTGGAAATGGGCGCGAGGTACGTCAGCGTGGAAGCAGTGGCCAGGGGAATCTCGTGAACCATGTAGAAGTTCAGGGTGAGGGCTATCACCCCGGCAATGCCGCGCATGACCAGCATGGGTTTGTTGTTGCCAAACATGGGCACCCGTGCCCGCTTGATGCCCCACCAGCAGATCACCACGGAGATCACGGCGCGAAAAAAAATGATTTCCAGGGACGGAATATTGGGCACCAGCTTGACGAACATCGTCATCAGGGCAAACAGGAAGGTGGCGACGGCCATGTACCAGACGCCGCGCAATGAATCAGGCATGTAATGGAATTCAGCGAATGCCCTGTTAAGGGCGAAAAAAAGGCGGATTGTAAAGAACCCGCCTGTATGAAGCAAAGCAGTGGTGACCATTCATCAGAAAACCGGCCTGCTTTACCGGCTCTCATCCAGTACTTCAGAATTGCATGCGCAGCCCCATGGACGCCGTTCTGCCTTTATTGGGGCGGGCCCCATAGGGATGACGGCCAACTATATTTTTTTCTGCCGTCAGGTTTTCCACACGCCCGAACAGGTTCAGGTTGTCACGCAGCTGCACATTTGCCGACCAATCCAGCGTAAAGGCCTTGTCGGTCCGTTCAAACTGGCCGCAGGAAGCTCGTACACAGACTTCATCGACATAATTGGCACTCATGTTCATACCCCAACGCATGTTTTCAAAACCCAGGGATACCCGGTACTGATGCTTGGGAATGTAGGGGATCGGATCACCGGCACTAACGTTGCCGAAAAACTCGGTATCAGCAATATCGGTGTCAAACTCGCCATCTATCCAGGTGTAGGTCAACATCAGCGGTATGCTGTATCCGGTCGACCGGCTCAGGTCGCTGCTGGCCAGCAATTCGAGCCCCTGCACTGTCGCGGCATCACCATTGAAGGCATCACCGATAGTACACTCGGCTCCTGAAGACGCCGTGCACACACCAAGCAGGTTTTTGTAATCGCTGACAAATCCTATGGCTTCCAGCCTCATCCTGTCATTCTTGAAACGCATTCCGGCCTCGTAATTGACCGCTTTCTCTTCGTTTACACCTGGAGAGTTGGTCGGTGCGGTAAAGCCTTTATGAACTCCCGCCAGCAGCACCAGGTTTTCATTGAGAGCATAACTGGCACCAAAGCCGGGCAGCCAGACGGATACGCTATTGCTGCGACTGCCGGTTTCGATCCGGTTTTCACCCCCGGTGAAATCATGACGATCCAGCTCGATATCTTCAAAGCGCAACCCCGGTGTGAATACCCAATTGCCAATCTCAATATGATCGTAGACGTGTATCGCAATCGCACTGGCATCAGACACACGGTTGCCTGCCGCACCCAGAACACCTGTGTCATTCCATAACAGCTGGCCATCCACCTGCTGGTAGGATGAGTCATATTGCAGACGATCTTCCTGATCCTCATGCAACCGGATGCCTGCCTGCAGGGAATGACTTAATCCGCCACTGACAACATCCCAATTCATGCCAAACTGCACACCCCGCGAATAGTACTCCCGGTTATTAGCGCGCATGTCGATACTGCCAGGGGCCGTATCCAGCGTACCATCCAGGATGGCCTGCAGCTGCCCGACACTGAAACCGCCCCTGCCCTCACCGGCGTTGATGCTGTCGATAATGCCTGACCAGCCTGTGCGGCTCAGGGCATCAGCATTCTCGCTGCCATCCAGATCTATGCCTTCAGTCTTGAACCAGTTGCGGGCATGTTCATTGTTATAGGCGGTAGCACTCAGGCTCAAGTCATCGCTGACGGCAAACGCATAACGCAGAATCACCTGTTTGTGCTCCGTATGAATGTTGTCCAGCGCAGACACCCCATAGCGCCGGTAGGCATTCGCGGCAAAATCTGCATCTGTCAGGCCCAGGTAACTCTGGTTTGAATCCTGTTCCACATATTGCAGTTTCAGTTCCAGTTTATGACGGGAGTCTGTCGGAGCCCACGCCAGCTTGGCGGTGTAGTCCTGGATATCCAGGCCCGTATCATTCTCACTGCGATCAATGGTCTGGAAACCATCTGATTGCCACTGGTGGGTTTCCAGCAGAAAACCCAGCCCCTCACGGTTGTATCCACCGTAAGTGGCATGTACACGATAGGTATTATCCTCCCCTCCTTCCAACAGCAGGTTTCCCTGGGTAGCCTGTGGGATGGGCGTGGAAATCATGTTCAGGGCACCACCAATGGTATATGGCCCCTGGGTGATGGCAGATGGCCCTTTCACCACTTCAAAACCCGAAAACCGCCCTGCAGTAGGAAAGTAATAGGCAGAGGGGGCTGCATAAGGGGCTGGTGCAATCAGGACATTGTCTTCTAGCAGCGTAATCCTGCTGGAGCGCTCGGTGGCCACGCCACGGATACTGATATTGGGTCGCAGCCCGTAACCATCTTCAACCTGAATGGAAACACCCGGAATTTCACGGGTGATCCGCTGTACATCCGAATAGGCAAAGGTGGCCAACTGGTCACTGTCAATGTAATGGGCTGAGCCGGGCAGGCGTTCAATGTTGGCAGCCCCTCCGGTAATCTGGATTTCCTCAAAGACGGGTGCACTATTCTCCCGATCGTCCTGAGCGTATGCCTGACTGGCGGTAACTACAGCAACAGCTATTGCCAGTGGGGTTAATGACGGGGAAATAACAGCTTTGCCTTTCATGACGGCCTATGACTCCAACAAGGTTCTGGTCAATGTTGGCCGCCATATTATTCTTAATGAGAATCATTATCAACATTATTTGTATTTGCTTTGATCCAGATCAAGACATAAAAAAACCGGGCTGGTTTCCCGGCCCGGTTTTGCTGATTCGATATCTGCCGCTCCTGCGGCAATCTGTCTGCCGATCAGGCTTGTGCCTCACCACCTTCCCGTTTGGCGGCTGACTCGTCCAGCAGGGCCTTCAGCTCTCCCTTCTGGTACATGTCATTCATGATGTCGCAGCCACCTACCAACTCGCCGTCGACAAACAGTTGCGGAAAGGTCGGCCAGTCGGAAATTTTCGGTAGGTTGGCCCGGATTTCAGGATTGGACAGAATATCCACATAGGCAAACTTCTGACCACAAGCCATCATCACCTGCACCGCCTGCGCTGAGAAGCCGCACATGGGCTGGTTGGGGTTGCCCTTCATGTACAAGATGATCGGATTATTGCTGATCTGATCGCGAATGGTGCTCTCGATATTGCTGGTGTCGGTCATTGTAGTTCCTGAAAGATAGTTCCTGATTGACGGGACAGTAGGTGGAAATGTTGGTGCATTCTACCCGAATTCAAGGCCCAGCACACGAAAAGCTGACAATAACCCGGGGCAAGGCCTTAATTTTTATAAGGTTTTCCTGAGTGAAACCAGGTTTGAAAACATGGGTTCAATCAAGGCGATGCATTCATCCAGCCCGGGAGAGATATTAATGATGGGAATAATCGTACTGGTATACACCTCTGGCTGCCCGATATAGACCTGGGTCATGAAGATGGCCATGGCCGATGCCAGTCTTTCTTTACTTAACATGCCCTGCTGATACTGAAAACAGGCCATGTCGGCATGCCTGAGTACAGTAATCGCATACCCCCGGTAGATGCCGAGCTCCTTTTCGTCAGTAAGCTCTCGGTTCACGCCGCGTGTGATCAGATCATCAAGATAAGGGTCGGTGTCATAAACCGTATTGATCGACAGGATTTGTTCAATCAGGTCCTGGTAGGCAGCTGTCTCAAGAGCCCGGGTATTCAGGGCGCTCTGTTCAGTGCCCTGCTGAATCTGCAAGCCTACAAACACCAGGCCTGCCACCACCGCAATGGCGGAAATGATTTCTGCGATTAACGCTTATTCCTGCAGTTTCTCTTTCATGCCGTATCCTTTATCAATTCCGCTTTCCCGGGTTTTGAAAATTTTCAGAAGGCGGATCCAGATTGTAACGGTCCTCAACCCATCCCTGAAAATACCGCGGATACGCCTGGCAAGCCAATGGCCAAAGTGAATTCAGGTAGGGTGCTCTCAATAAGGGAGCATTTTTTAACCATTCAGTGACTTCCTTTTCGGAAAGTATCCCTTCCTGCCACTGCTGATACATGAAAAACAGCATATTCAGTACTGAGGTATACAGGTAAGCCAGTGCTATTCGCTCCTTTTCGGTTGCCTGATCCAGTACCAATCAATGGATGTGAACTTTAGCTAAAGTGTCGATCAGTTCCGGGCTGGTTGCGATGGCATTGGTGGTCTCGGAAACCTGTGCACTGATGGCCTGATGCGCTGCAGAGCGGCTCAGGGTATTGGTTTGCCTGATCTGGCGTGCCACATACACCAGGGAAATGACCACACCAAGAGAAGCGATGATTTCGGCAAAGGCTGCCAGATCCTGGATACTCATGAATACTCCTTCCTTACAGGGCGCCGGGATCCCCATGGACAACCCTGCCCCCGACGAGAGTCAGCAGTGCCCGGGTTTTTTTGATCTCTTCATCACTCACAGCCTGCTCATCGAAATAATCCCTGTCCAATACCACCAGATCAGCACGCATGCCTGTTGCAATAGAACCCAGATCGTCTTCCTGCAGGAACCACCGGTTGGCGGATGTATACAGTTTCAGCGCTTCCTGCCTGCCCAGAGTCTGATCGCCGTTGATCAGTTCTCCCCGTGCATTTTTCCCGGTCACCACATAGTAAAGACCCAGCCATGGATTCATCGGGGAGATCTGCATGCCGTCCGAGCTCATACCCATGGGGATGCCAGTGCCGGCCAGCATGCGAAATGGCGGACCATTTTGTTCTGCCGTGCCAGTGATATAGCGCCAGCCACCCAGCACACTGACCCCTCCGCCCAGGTTGTTCAGCTTGTTGGCATACTCTTCCGTGATGAAAGGGACATGGGCGACTACCCATCCCAGGTTTGAAATCCC
>CAZBBS010000046.1:12631-22862 GCA_964490145.1 uncultured Enterobacteriaceae bacterium | reverse complement strand
ATCCACTACCGTGACCTACAACATGAATATTCTTCAGGGCATCCAGTCTGAGGATACGTTCTGTGTGACACTGAACCAGACCGGTGAGATTGATGAATCGCGCATCAAGGGGGTGTTTCACTACGATCACCCATTGTTTACAGAAGCCGGCATCAAGGCCCAGCAGCGCTGGCATGAAATCAACGGGAACCGGGCCACCTGGTTCTGCGGCGCCTACTGGCGCAACGGCTTTCATGAAGATGGGGTCTGGAGTGCGCGCCGCGTTGCTTACAGGATTCATGCACTCAAAGAGCAGTCTGACCTGTTCCCTGACCTGGCAGTGGCTATATGAGCGAAACAGCCAGTGCCATTTATGAGGGCTTTGTCAGCCATGCCCGCTTTACCCCGGTAAAACATTACTTCCGGTACAGGGTATTCATGCTGTACCTGGATCTGGAAGAGGTTGAGACCCTGTTCAGACCAATGGCGCTGTGGTCATCGACGGGCTTCAATCTGGGCTGGTTGCGCCGCAAGGATTTTCTGGGGAACGCAGAGTTATCGTTGATTGATGCCGTACGGCAGCGGGTTCATGAAGAAACCGGTGAGATACTGGAAGGCCCGGTGAGAATGCTGACCAACCTGCGTTATTTTGGCTACATCATGAATCCGATCACCTGCTATTACTGTTTCGATACCCGGGAGGTCCTTCAGTATATCGTGGCCGAAGTCACCAATACCCCATGGGGTGAACGCCACAGCTATGTGATTCCGGTACACGAAGGACGGGTTAGTCAACAGGCGTTTGATAAAGCGCATCATGTATCCCCCTTCATGCCGATGGATATGCGCTACCACTGGTCAAGCAGTGCTCCTGGCGATCATTTGAAAATTCACCTCGCCAATTCACGGGACGGAGAGTTGCAGTTCAATGCCCGTCTGGCCCTGATTCGAAAACCCATGACGGCCAGGGCACTCAATGCCTGCCTGTGGCGTTTTCCCCTCATGACCCTGAAGGTGGCAGCCGGTATTTACTGGCAGGCGCTGCGCCTTTGGTTAAAAGGGGTGCCCTTTGTCAGGCATCCCGGAAAAATTCGACACCAGCAACCACAAGCAACAGGAAGCAGCAATCCGTGAGAATTACGACTGTAGAAAAGCAAAAAACACTGGCACTCCCTTTTATTGATCTGGACGGCGCTGCACGCCGGGCTGTTCATGCTTTGCTATCACGCCTCAGCGTCGGCTGCCTGGTACTGGAAGAAGCGGGACAGGTCATCTGTTTTGGTGACAGGTCTGATGCACGTGTGAGCGCCACCGTCCAGATTCGTGATGCACAGGCGTATACCAGTATTCTTCGCGATGGATCCACGGGTGCCGGCGAGGCCTATATGCATGGCCTGTGGGATACGCCGGACCTGCTGCAGGTCATCCGCCTTTTTGTTCTGAACATGAATGTTCTTCACGCGATGGGTGAACAGCAGCCGGTATGGCGCCGTGTGGCTGGCAGATTGTTCCATGCCCTGCGTGGGAATTCCCGGGATGGATCCCGGCGCAATATTTCTGCCCACTATGACCTGAATAACGATTTTTTTGCCCTGTTTCTGGATCCGACCATGGCGTATTCCGCCGGCATATTCCAGCACGAACTGGACACGCTGCACGATGCCTCGATCAACAAGTTCCAGCATATTTGCGAACGACTGCAACTGCGTCCTGAAGATCATCTCCTGGAAATCGGGACGGGCTGGGGAGGATTGGCGATACACGCCGCTCGCCATTTCGGCTGCCGGGTGACCACAACCACCATTTCCGCTGAACAGTATCGCTATGCCCGTGACTGGGTGGCCAGGGAAGGGCTGGAAGACAGGGTTACGGTACTAGACCGGGACTATCGTGAACTGGAGGGACGCTATGACAAGCTGGTGTCCATCGAGATGATCGAAGCTGTCGGCGAGCGCTATTACAACGAGTATTTCCGCACCTGCAACAGATTGCTCAAGGACGACGGTTTGATGTTGATCCAGGCCATCACCATTTCGGATCAGCGCTACCAGCAGTCTGTGCACAGTATCGATTTCATCAAGCGCTATATCTTCCCGGGTGGTCAGCTGCCTTCCAATGCTGTTATTACGGATCGCCTTGCTTCATGTACAGACATGCAGCTCATCGGCATGGAGGATATCACCCTGGATTATGCGCGTACCCTGCATGCCTGGCGTGAGCGCTTCTGGAAAAGCATCCAGCAGGTTCGGGAGCTGGGCTGCGATGAGGCGTTTATTCGTATGTGGCATTTCTACCTTTGCTTTTGTGAAGGGGGATTTCGGGAGCGGGTGATTCACACCGGCCAGTTCCTGATGGCAAAGCCGGGTTTCAGAAACCTGCCCTGTATAACCTGATTCATTCCCTGGCCGTGATACCATTGCCCTGCCTGCAGATACGGGAGGGTTGAGTTTGCAGTCCCATCCATTTGAAACGCTCACACCAGACATGGTGATTGATGCCGTTGAAAGCACCGGTATCATTTCTGATGCCCGTATTCTGGCGTTAAACAGCTATGAGAACCGGGTTTACCAGGTCGGGGTGGAAGAGGGCGAGCCATTGATCGCCAAGTTTTACCGTCCAGGCCGCTGGAGCCGGGAACAGATACTCGAGGAGCACGATTTCACCCGTGAGATGGCGGCACTGGAGATACCGGTAGTGCCGCCCACACTGGTGGGTGCTTCCACCTTGAGTGAATACGGCGGCTTCCAATTTGCGTTGTTTCCGCGCCGGGGAGGTCGAAGTCCTGAACTGAGCCTTGATAACCTGCTGATCATGGGACGATTCATTGGTCGCCTGCATCTGGCCGGTGCTGCCAAACCCTTTCGTTTTCGACAGACCCTGAGTGTGGACGGTTACGCCAGGGACAGTGCCAGTTTCTTGCTGGAGAATGACTTTCTGCCAAAGGACCTGCGTGAAGCTTACAGTACACTGGCCCGCGACCTGATCACCCGTATTGAGCAGATATTTGCCAACTGCGCCACGCCAGTTCAACTGCGGATACATGGCGACTGTCACATGGGCAATGTGCTGTGGCGGGATGATACGCCGCATTTCGTGGATTTTGATGACACCATGACAGGTCCTGCCATCCAGGATTTATGGATGCTGCTGTCCGGGGACAGGGGCACTCAGCTGGCCCAGCTCAGCGAGCTGGTTGACGGCTACAATGAATTTCATGATTTCAACCCGGCGGAACTGCCGCTGATTGAGGCCCTGCGTACCATGCGACTGATGTATTACAGTGCCTGGCTCGCCCGCCGCTGGGATGATCCTGCCTTTCCCATGAGTTTTCCCTGGTTCAACACTGACAGCTACTGGGCGGGGCATATCCTGGAGCTTCGAGAACAGCTGTACGCTCTGGATGAACCGCCGCTAACACTTTTTTAATCAGATTCATTCCAGAATTCCCGCTGCCCACCCGAATAGGGGATAGGCCTACCTGGGGAAAAACCTATACTTGCTTCCGATCCATGTTCAGCGTGCCTGTTTCCCGGCACGGCGCTTAACACAATCCCCGGATGCAATAGATAAATTTCAAATTCAGCCTGTTCAAGCTAATGATCCTTGCAAGTCTGAGTACCACCGCTGTAGTGGCGTCTGCTAAGCAGGTCTATGTCAATGATTTTGATACCGGTCATACCGACATTATCGGCTTTTTTGCCTGTAAAAAGTGACCGCACCTTATGTGATTTTAGAGGTCTGACTCTATATCATGGCAGCTTTGTTGTGCTGTCAGGCATATGGGGTATTTATGGCGTTACAGGCGATGTTGTTCAAGGGGCAGGCGGGGTACTGGTTGCATGCCGTGCGCATCCTGCTGCTTGCGGTCCTGGTCGGGTGCACTCAGCTCCCGGACAGTCTTTCCGGGGTAGCGGGAAGCATTGGTAAAAGTCCCAATGACCGGCGGGATTACCGGGCCCTTGTTCTGGACAACGGCCTGAAAGTAATGCTGGTGTCTGACCCGGAAACCGAGAAAGCGGCAGCAGCGCTGGATGTGAATGCCGGTTCCAATGCTGATCCGGCAGAATTCCAGGGACTGGCGCATTTTCTGGAGCATATGCTGTTTCTGGGAACCCGGAAATATCCCCAGTCCGGCGAGTATCAGGAATACATCAGTTCACACGGGGGCAGCCATAATGCCTACACAGCATTTGAAAACACCAATTACTATTTTGACGTAGAAAGAGATTCCCTGGCTCCCGCCCTGGATCGTTTTTCCCAGTTCTTCATCGCACCGCTGTTCACGGAAGACTATGTCAATCGGGAACGCAATGCGGTGAATTCGGAATATCAATCCAATCTGCAAAGCGATGGACGTCGAGCCTACTCCATCTTCAAGCAGGTGATGAACCAGGCACATCCCATGTCGCAGTTTTCGGTCGGCAGTCTGGAAACCCTGCAGGACAAGGAAGCTGGTACGCTGCGGCAGGCACTGCTAAACCATCATGAGCGCTACTATTCAGCCAACCTGATGAGCCTGGCAATTCTTGGGCAGGAATCCCTGGATGAACTTGAAGTTCTGGCTCGGGAATATTTTGAAGCGATCCCGAATACCGGTGCGCAGGCACCGGGAACCAATGAGCCGCTTTTTGAAAGGGGCCGGCTGCCTGCATTGCTGGAAATCATGCCGGTGCGAGACAGCCGCAGTCTCGGGTTTACCTTTCCCATTCCGGTCGTGGAAAAGTATTACCGCGCAAAACCGCTGAACTATCTGGGCAATATCCTGGGCCATGAAGGGGAGGGCAGCCTGATGTCGGTGCTCAAGGCGCGTGGCTGGGCCAACGGGCTCAGTGCTGGTGCAGGCATGTCGTATCCGCACAATGCCACCTTTGCAGTCAATGTGGCATTAACAGAAGCCGGTCTTGAGCATATCGATGAAATAGGCGCCCTGTTGTTCCAGTTCATCGAACTGGCCAGGCGTGACGGCATCCAGTCCTGGATATTCGACGAGCAGCGCACCATGGCGCAGATTGCTTTCCTGTTTCAGGAAAGCGGCCAGCCGATAGGGCTGGTGGGCAGTCTGTCACGTCGTCTTCAGCTGTATCCGGCAGCCGAAGTGATCACTGCTGCCTATACCTTCGAGGACTATAATCCTGCCCTGTACCGGGACATCCTGTCCTACTTGCGGCCCGATAATGTGCTGTTAACCCTGACTTCCCAACGTGTGAGCACCGACTCGGTGGATCCCTGGTTTGGCGGTGAATACCGTTTCAGTGTCATCCCTGACGCCCGTGTCGCTTCCTGGCTGGCAGGGGATATTGATCCCGCACTGGCCATCAATGGACCGAATCCCTTTTTACCGGATGATCTCGGGATCGTGGATGCCCCGGGGGTTCGCAGTGACCTTGGACCTGATACCAAGCCAGAGCTGATTCAGGACAATGACGGCATACGCTACTGGTTTCGACATGACAACCGCTTTCAGGTACCGCGGGCCGATTTCAATGTCTATGCCCTGACGCCATTGTTCAGTGAATCCCTGGAAAATACACTGTTATCCAGTCTGGCCATCAGCCTGGTCAGCGATTCCCTGAATGAATACAGCTACCCGGCGAACCTGGCAGGGGTTTTTTATGGTGTCAGCCGACGGGCCAGGGGCTTCACCATCAGGGTGGGCGGCTACAATGACAAACAGCCGGTGTTGCTGGAGGCCGTGCTTGAGGCTTTTGTGGCGGCGGATTTTCAGCAGGAACGTTTCGACATCATCAGGGCCGAAATGATTCGTGGCCTGGAAAATGCCGGCATCCAGATGCCCTATACACGGCTATTCCAGAAAGTGCAGGGACTGATGGTCAATCCATACTGGTCTGAAGAACAGCAGATAGCAGCGCTGGAAGCTATTACCCTGGATCAGGTGCGTGCCTTTGTGCCCCGGATGCTGGAAAACCTAAATTTGCAGGCTTTCTATCACGGGAATGTGCTTGAGGACGATGCAAGGGAGATGATGGATATCGTGACACGGTATCTGCATGTTACGCCTGAAATTGTGGACCCGCCATTTGGCACAGTCACCAAAATGCCCGCTGACCTGCGCGTAGAACAGGTTGTGGATGTGGATCATGTGGACTCTGCCATCGTCATTTATTTGCAGGGGACCGATGACTCGTTGCAGACACGGGCGACCAATACACTTCTGGGTACCATCTTACGGACACCGTTTTTTGATGAGTTGCGCACCCAGCAGCAGCTCGGTTATGTGGTCAATGCCGGCACCTTGCCCATCCTGGATGTGAATGGCCTGGCCTTTACCATTGAATCCCCGAATACTGATCCTGCTGCACTGGAGCGGCGGATTGATGATTTTTTCTCTGTTTATGCCGGGGAACTGGCCGCCATGCCGGAAAGTATGTTTGATGATATCAGGAGCGGCCTGCTGAACAACCTGCGGCAGGAGCCGCAGACACTTCAGGCCCTGAGCAACCGCTACTGGAGTGACATCCTGCTTGAAAATTACACAGTGGATTCCACCCATGAAATGGCTGATGCCATTGCTGCCCTGACAAAGGCTGACATCGTCGACTATTACAACAAACGGGTAATCCAGAATGGCGGCAGCCGTCTGGTGGCCATAGCTGTTGGCAGCACACACGGTGCTGAATATAAATCCAATCATGCCCCCGGCAGCAAGACGATATCCATCCCGGATGATATTGACCGGTATAATGCCTTCAAGGCAGATGCTGAAGTTTACCAGTACAGCCATTAAACACTGTTGAAGGAAATCTGATATGTCTGCCAGGCGTCCCTGGGCCGGATTCGCATTATCGCTGCTCACTGCCTTGATGTGGGGAGTACTCCCGGTATCTTTTGTGCTGCTGATAGGCAGCATGGATACCATGACCATTACCTGGTATCGCTTTCTCGTTGCTGCTGCCGTGGTTCTGGTTGTGCTCTGGCGACAGAGACGTCTGCCTGCAGTGACCCGTTATACCGGGCGGGTCAAACTCATGCTCATTCTGGCGGCAACAGCGCTGGCGGCAAATTTCCTGCTGTACCTGAAAAGCCTTTCCTACCTGAATCCCGAGAGTGCCCAAACCCTGATACAGCTGGCGCCATTCATACTGATGTTCGGCAGCATATTCATTTACGGGGAGCGGTTTGGGCGCCTGGAGTGGTTGGGTGTGGTGCTGCTGCTTACGGGGTTTTGCCTGTTCTTCAATGACCGTCTGGCCGATATTTTCACCTCACTTAATGATTATTCCATTGGCATCGTATTGATGGTGATGGCTTCACTGTCCTGGGGTACCTACGGGCTTCTGCAAAAGACGCTGCTCAAAGCCATGGATTCGGTGCAGCTGACCAGCCTGATGTACCTGGGCGGTGTGATCCTGCTGGCTCCTTTTGTATCGCCAGAATCCGTGATGGCCTTGAATGGTCTGCAACTGGCATCCCTGTTGTTCTGCAGCCTGAATCTGGTCCTGGCCTATGGCGCATTTACCGAGGCCTTGCACCTGTGGGAGGCGGCCAAGGTCAGTGCTGTAATAACCCTCGCCCCGCTGTGCACTATCATTTCCATGAAAGTGGCCGTGGCATTCTGGCCTGGACATTTCACCGACAGTGGGCTCAATTCCCTGGCATACCTGGGAGCGGTGCTGGTGGTTGCGGGTTCCATGCTGGCGGCTCTTGGTCATGCCCTGCACACCAAAAACAGGAAGGCACAGGTCATCCTGCCTGAATAATTCCGGGGTTGTTATTCTGCCGGAAAGGTTGTCCAGAAAACGCCACGCAATTCGCCAGCGCTGAATCCGGTGGCCTGGTCGGCCGGGTACAGTTCATGAATCCTTTCCAGCACTGGAGAAGCCATTTGTGTTCCGTGACAGGTCGTACACAGGGACTGGAGAAGAATGGGTTCCACATAGCCCAGTCTGCCATTGCCCAGTGTCAGCACGCGTGGGTCACGGGAATCCGGATTGTTCAGGTAATCGTCCATGACGGGTTTCACCCAGCCCGGGGCGGCGTTACCCGGGTTGCGCAATTTGTGGCTGCTCCTGCCCACGATAATGCGTCCCTGGCTGTTTGCTCCGGCAATGCCGGGTGCCTGCAGGTTGCAGGCATTAAGGGCGGCCAGGGGACCGTCTTGCAGTCCGGTTTGCAAAGCCTTCATCAGTTGCTGCTTGAACGGCAGCAGGATCTGCTGCCCCCGTTCCATACGATCATCCTGGGCCATGCCAGATGCTGGCAGCAGGAAAATCAGGGACAAGCACAGGGATAGCTGTTTCATGGACGCATTCATCAGGCCGACTCCGGGGTAGCAGTTATTGCCCTGTATTTTTACGCCAAGGGGGCAGGGCAGTTCAAGCCTTTGTGTGGCTGGCATCCTGGGCATCCCGGAACAGGTGAGGCGCTAGCTCACGGGCTTCTTCCAGGGGAATGGAAGGAAAATGGTTTTCCCGCAACCAGTGAATGAATTTCAGGGTGCGAAACCCATCAAACCAGTGCTGAAGATGGCGGTTGAAAGTGGCTTGGGTGGTGCTGTGGCTGGCAGCATGGTCCAGGGCCTTTTCAAGGCCCTGACGCCGAAGTGCTTCCAGCAATATGCTGCTGTCCACGTGTGACAAAACGGGGATGTCTGCCTGAAGACGCTCAAAAAGCTGAGTGTCATCAAGGTGTTGCCTGTAGGACCAGATAACGGGAAGCAGTAATTGCCAGGCTTTCAGGTACTCGAAACAGTCCGGGTGGTAATACAGGTACTCCTGTTCGGGGGCAGCAAGTGCGCTGATGTGCCTGAGTGCCGGGCCAGTGCCGAAAGGGACCCGGTCGGAGAAGCGGCTTGCCAGCCTGATCGGTTGGCCATCCAGAAGTGCCACCTTCCCAAGTTTGGCCAGTTTGTTGAGCAGGTAAAAATCCTCGCCCGCCTGTCGCCTGGGGAAGCCCCTGGCCTGTGCATAATGCACGGCATTCACCAGCAGAGTACTGCCAATGGTATGAAATGCCCAAGGTGAACCGGCCCAGGCAAGCGCGTCGACATAGTAATGCAGTGACGTGTCATACAACATCTGGGCTTTGGCAATATCGGCCTGCGAGCTGGTGTCATGCACAAAGGGGTAGATTACGGCGCTGATGGCCCCCGGGTCCAGCTGCCTGCTGGCGGAAAAATACGTGGTTGGGAGCACGGCATCTGCGTCTGTGATGTGTATCCAGGGAGAGGTGAGGACCTGCCTGCTGAAAAGTTTGCAGGCAATATCACAGGCGATCTTGCGGGCAAGGCCGACACCGCCTTTCGGATCGAGAAAGTATCCCGGGATACTGCGGTCCACCAGCAGCAGGTCAACATTCTGCTGCCATGCCAACATCCATGCGGGGGATGAGAATGTCTTCAGCGTTTGATGACTGGCGACCAGACCTGTGATCAGATCGCGGTTGCGGCGCTGCATGTGCTCCTGGGCCTCGGGTGGCGCATTGACAACCAGAATCACCAGCAATTTTTCGCACTTGGCCTGGGCTAACAGTGGCCCAAGGAATGCCGGGTCCTCACCAAAAGCCGGGATGCACAACACCTGGCTATAGGTGCGGATACAGGCGTCCGCTATCTCATCACCCAAAGCGCAGTCAGGTTCGGCATAGCGGGTGAGGTACTGGATAAGCGACATGCGGCCCATATTACCAGTTCAGCGGGTTCTGGCGACTAATCCGGTCGCAGGGTTGCTGCGTAAAAGGGGTATGAAAAAGCGCCGTGATATTTCCGTTGACCAACCTGCTGACAGGCCATGGTGGAATACAGTACTGGACATACTGTTGTTCAAGGCAAGCTGGATTCTGCTGGTGCTGTACCAGGAATTGGTCATCATTCCGGTGCTGGTCCTCAATGCCGGAAAATTATTTTTGGCCACGTTCAGGGTGCAGGATCTGTGGCTGGTTCTGTTCATGTTTCTGGCCGGCGTGCTGCTGGATACCGTACTGCTGCTTGCCGGAGTCCTTGTCTTTCAGCAGTCATTCCTGCCGATCTGGCTGATCATTTTGTGGCTGTGCTTTGCCATCACATTACCCCATGGTTTTGGTTTTATTAAGACCTTGTCCAGGACCGGGCAGGCCTGTTGCGGAGCTCTGGCGGGCTGTGTGGGTTACGGTGCCGGCATGTGGCTGGGCGCGGTGACTTTTGGACCGGTACTGCCGCTGGCACTGGTCGTCCTTGGTTGCTGCTGGGCTCTGCTGATACCTGGTGTGGTCTATGCGTCTGAATATGTGCAGACAAGAGAGTTGTCATGAAAGCCGT
>CAZBBS010000046.1:0-12531 GCA_964490145.1 uncultured Enterobacteriaceae bacterium | reverse complement strand
CGGGAAGCGTGGCTTGAACAGCTGGCAGTTTTACTGCCGGATGTCATTGAGCAGGACCGCATCACCCTGTATGTGGATGCTGCCGGCCGCAGTGTGTTTTTTCTAAATGATGAAGAACTTGGTGTGATCGGTGATCAGGAATTCAGCATGGCCTTTGCCCGTATCTGGCTTGCCGAGCAAACAGCCCATCCCGATTTCCGTAAAGCTTTGCTGGGAGAACCCTGATGACAAGAGTCCTGTTGATATGCCTGCTGTTGACCGGATGCAGCCAGGTCACCATTGATGATTACCGGGGCAGCAGCCCAGGGCTGGATCTGAAAACCTTCTTTGATGGCGAACTGTCTGCCTATGGCATACTGTCGGATCGCAGCGGACGGGTGACACGCAAGTTTTCTGCCTCGATATCGGCATCCTGGAACGGCGATGAGGGGGTGCTGGAGGAGCATTTCCTGTTTGATGACGGCGAGGAGCAGGATCGCACCTGGCGCCTGACCCATCTTGGAGACAACCGTTACACCGGTACTGCAGGTGATGTGGTTGGTAACGCCGAGGGCCGGATTGCAGGATCGGTGTTCAACTGGCAATACCGGCTGGATGTGCCCTGGCAGAAAGACAGCATTGTGCTCAACCTGGATGACTGGCTGTACCTGGTCGATGAAAACCACCTGATCAACCGTACAGTCATGCGCAAATTCGGGTTTCGCGTCGGCGAGCTGACACTGGTGATTGAAAAGGATCTTTGAGCCGGATGGAGTGATACCTTGTATCTGTCATTAATCCTTCAGTAAATCAGCAGGTTCAATCACGATACTGGCGGCATGCATGATTGCCGCTGTGCGGCTGGGCATGACAGCGCTTTCACCGACCAGGTTGAGAATGCCAAACCGGTTGATGATATCCCTGACCTGATCGCGAAGCCCGCAGAGCAGAACCAGATCGCCTTTTTTCTGGACGGTCTGGATAGCCTCCTCCAGGGTGATGGAGGCGCTGCTGTCGATAAAGGGTACATCTGACAGATCAATGATCAGAACATCCTGGTTCCGGGAGGATGCCAGCATCCGGGAAATATCCTTGGCGGAGCCGAAACTCAGTGGGCCTTCCACATGGAAAATAACAATGCGGCCATCCGCCTGCTCAAGGATTTCCGCTTCCTGTTTGCTCAGGTTGCCAAGATGAGCCGGTGCAGAACCGATGCGGGCACTCTGCATCTGCACATCTGCCATACGCTTGACGAACAAAACTGATGCCATGACCATCCCGACCGCAACTGCGGTGATGAGGTCGACCAGTGTTGTCAGTCCCAGTGTGGCAAGCATAATGACGACCCCTGATTTGGGTGCTCTTGGCAGCCGCTTGAGGTAGCTCCAATCGATGATGTCGATACCCACCTTGAGCAGAATGGCGGCCAGGACTGAAAGTGGGATGTGGACCACCAGCCGACTCAATCCCAGCAGAATCAACAGCAGGGTCAGTGCATGGACAGCGCCAGACAGGGGGGTTGAGCCGCCGGAACGAATATTGACCACAGTGCGCATGGTGGCACCGGCACCGGGGATGCCGCCAAATAGTCCTGCCATCATATTCCCGATACCCTGACCAACCAGTTCCTTGTTCGAATTGTGATAGTTGCGGGTCATGCTGTCCGCCACCAGAGAGGTGAGCAGCGAATCAATGGAGCCAAGAAACCCGAGGATCAGGGCATACCGTATGACCAGCTGAAAGTCTTCCGCGGAAAAACGGGGAAGATGAATGCCGGGCAGACCGCTTGGAATTTCACTGATAACCGGGGCATCCGGAAACCAGACCATGGCAGTGACGGTGCCAATGATCAGGGCAGCCAGTGGCGGCGGTATCAGCTTGCGCAGTCCTGAGGGCATGAATAACACCACAGCCAGGGCCAGTGCTGCCGGGACCAGCGCATGGAAGTGTACTGCGCCGGGCAGGTCCCCCAGGCTTAGTAGGATGACCAGGTTGCCGCCGGATGGCATTGTTGTGCCCACAAAGGGAAACAACTGCTGGAGAATGATGATGCAGCCAATGCCGCTCATGAAACCGGAGATGACCGGATAGGGGACAAGATTGATGTAGTTGCCAAAGCGGAAAAACCCGAACAGGATCTGGAGCAGGCCGCCCAGCATGATGATGGTGAACACTACGTCCGGATTGTCAGAAAAGCGGCTGAACAGGATGGCGGCGACCACGGTCATGGGACCGGTCGGTCCGGAAATCTGGGTAGGTGTCCCCCCGAGTACGGCGGCGAAAAAGCCAAGCAGTATGGCACCGTAAAGTCCGGCCAGAGCCCCGGCGCCTGAGGCCACGCCGAAGGCCAGGGCCAGGGGGAGGGCGACGACGGCAGCGGTCAGGCCGCCCATGATGTCGCCTCTCAGATTGGATGTTTTAAACATACAGCAGGCACGCCAGAGTCAGGATGCGCCATTGTACGGTGCCCGGGCATCCAGCAACAGGGGCTGTAGTCAGTATAGAGACCTAATCGTCCGAGGGAATTACGGCAAAGCCGTTGCGAGGATTGACACTCTGGCCGTCAACAACGGCATCGATCCAGGCTGCTGCACTACGGCCATCCTTCATGGGGTTGCCGCGAATGGTGATTTCAGTCCCGGGAGGCAGTGAGCTTTTACGAATACCGGCACGCATCAGTGTGCTGGGTCCCTCCGCCTCAAAACCCCAGGTGGTAACACTGCCGTCGTCATTGGTGACATCCACCAGCAGCCAGGAGTGCGGATTGGTGTACTGGAATTCCTTGACCACACCGGTCAGCTCCACGGTTTTCCGGAAATCAAACATGGCCGCTGAATGATGGGCCAGGATGCTGGTGGACGCTGCCAGCAGGAGTGGTGCGGCGAACAGCCGTAGTTTGTTTTTCATGTTTTTCCCCAGGGTTATTCGGCTTATCTGATTTCGTCGTCAGAACTTGCCGCAGCATCGTTGTCTATAAAATCAAAATCCAGGAACTGGCTGGTACCGTCACTTTTTTCCAGGATGACATTGTTCTGGTTTTCCCGGCAGTCCCAGTAGCGTATGCGCAGGTAGTGGTCGTCATTTTCCAGTTCTGTCCAGCTTTGCCGGCTGTACCAGGGCTGTGCGAGATTAACCGGGTCAAATACCCAGTAGTCAGCTTCCAGGGTGTTGCCGCTTACTTTCCGCCAGCGTTCCACCACCTCGACCTGCTCGGAGTAATCCGGTTGGGTGCCGCGCTGGTACTGGCCGCTGATCAGGTAGGTGGTATGGGTGACCAGCATGCCGTCAGTCCAGAAGCCGATGGTGTCACCGTTAGCCGTGGCATAGGCATCCTCCGGTAGGGTATGGTCGCGGCCATCGGTGTAGACACGGCGGACATCATTGACCATTTCGTTGATCAGCCAGCTCTGCTGAGGCGTGACAATGAATTCATGCAGGAAGGGTTCCGTGGCCCAGCGGGGAAAGGACGGTGGGCGGCAATCGGAAATGGGGTCATATTCCCCTCCGGTACTGGCCATCAGGTCGATTTTGCGCTGGCGGGCGGCAGCACCAGCAGGTGTCAGTTTGGCGGTGGTTTCACTGGCCGGGATATCGGGGTCAAAGGATAAGCCGCCACCGGTGCGGGTATAGATACCGGACCAGTCATAAGCGGGTTTGCCCATCTCCTCCCAGTTCAGGTCATCCCCTCCCTCGGCCTGGCGTTCCAGAAAGCGATAGAGCGCTATGGAACTGTCAAACTGTTCACCAAACTGCTGCAAGCGTGCCTTGCTGGCTTCCCAGTTGTCGCCTTTATCGAGCCACCCGACCAGATCCTGGCCGACAGCGCAGGTTGATGCCAGACAGAGCAGGGCGGGCAGGTATTGATGAATTTTCATGGGCGCTATTCCGGCTTGTTATTCTGAAACCAAGCATAACGATTTGAAAAGGACAGTGTCCAGCCGGAATTTAGGCAAAAAAAAGCCCCGGTCAGGCCGGGGCTTGTGTTTATCCGGTAATCAGAGATTCAGGACATCGTCATGGGTGCTGGCGGCAATGGCCATGACCTGATCAATCAAATCTGAAGGAACATTGAGCTCTTCCAGGGTGGCCTTCAGGTTGCCAGCGACTGCCTGGAAATGCTCTTCCGTCAGGTTCAGATGCTTGTGTCCTTCCCGCATATCCTTGCCGGTATAATTGCTGGGACCGCCAAAGCCCATTTGAGCCAGATCATGCCCTGCTGAAGGCAATCAGGCGGGGATTGGTGATCAGATCGCTCAGATGATACTGCTCAAGCACCTTCATGAAGTTTTCACGGGCTTCAAACAGGGCTTTTTTCAGGCGACACATGCCGTCAATGGCACAGGTATTGGTGTCCCGATCAAAGCATTCAACGATGTTGGCATTTTCCAGCTGGTCGACAACACGGCGGATATTGATACGCTCGGCTGACATGGCCAGGGTGATACCGCCATTTCTTCCCTGTGTGGTATGGAGGTATCCCAGCTGTGACAGGGCATGGACAACCTTGCGCAGGTGCTCCTTGGAAATGTTGTAGGCCTCGGAGATCTGGGTGATCGTCACTGTTCTGCTGGCAGCGCCAACATAAAGCAGCACCCTTAGGGCGTAATCGGTATGACTGGTCAGTCGCAAAACAGGAATTCCTGGCAGGATGATTTACTCCGGACAGCATAGAAGAAAGCCTGTGATGCCGCAATAAACTTCAGCATCCATGATCCCGGTTTCCGGCTTTGATTGCTTTACATCATGTAAACCGGCTTTTTTATCCAGTTCTTATTACGCAGATATTTTTTCTGAAAATTTCAATGCGCATCACTCATTCGCCCCGGCCAGGATGCGCAGTCCATTTTCTAAACGCCCAGTGATTCTCAATGTCCCTTTGTGGACCTGGACACAAGATACAAGTCATAAATATCAAAGATAGTGACAACCGGGCTCGGGAACAGGGCATCCGCGTTCTGCTGCTGGATACGCCGGAAAACGAAGGCGTGGATTTTCTCCAGAAACTCAGCCAGCAGTCGGTGGAGCTGGTCTCTCAGCGCTTAGGCTCCCATCAGGCTCTCTCGGATGCACTGGAAAAAGACAGCTGGTATATTCTTCAGCTCAATGATCGCCTGGCATCACTAACCACTGAGGAAATTCTGGACGTCTTCCGTCAAACGCGAAGTGAAACCGGTCTCGTTGTTCTGAGCAGCGGAGATGTGAATGTCGATAATCTGACAAAGGCATATCAGCATGGTGTTTCGGAACTGGTCACGCCGGCATTTCTCCCTGGGGTCTTCAAACGTGTAGCCTAAAGTAGTCGGCGTATATTTCAGCTCAGCCTCCTGAACTAGGAAAACTATGAATTGGGCTGAATCCCGAGTTATCCCTGGAAATTCTGGATGTATCCGTGATGCTGGGAATCAAGAATGTCCACTTGGAAGAAATCGAACTCGAGCTGGAAGATATGCTTGAAGGTGTCGGGAAAACCGAAGCTGCCTGAAGTAATGTCAGTTATTTACTGGTGTTTACGGTCTTCAAGGCATGCCACAACGAGCGCACATCCACGTGGTCTTCCCGGCTTAACAGGGAAATGGCTATTTCCTCAATCCCAGCTATCACACTCAGGACAGCTGCCACCTTGAATACCATTGGGGTGGTGTTGCTGAACATTAACAGATAGCCAACAACACCGGTGAAAGCGGCAGCCTTGACGCTCCGGGTATGAAAACTGGTGAAATGGTGATACTTGATATAACCCACCAGCGCAGGCAGGGTGAAACTGCAAATTACCAGGACAAACCAGACCAGTTCCTCCAGAACGATATCCGGCCAGAGAACCAAAGCGCTAAACGCCAGTGTGGCGTAAATGATGAAGTCACCGGCACTATCCAGGTGAGAGCCAAGTTCTGTGACCTGGTGCAGGCGGCGGGCCACATAGCCATCAAGGGCGTCCGTGATTTCTGTGAGAACTGCCAGGAAAAGGAAAGCCGCCGGATTCTGGGCAAAGGCCAGGTACAGCAGGACCGGTGACATCGAAATTCGTAATGAGCTCAGGGCATTGGGTATATTGATAGCCTGATCTGTGGTGTTCTTGCTGGACATGGGTTGCTGTTTCCTTCCTGCTTCCCTTTCATGATCTCCCGGCTGATATGGCTCAGGCAGGCTTGGTGCCGCTGACCAGGGAATAATACCCGGCGGAGCGCTGAGAACTGATATTGGTAAATCCAGCCTTTTGCAGGATATCGCGCAATTGCAGGAAGGTGAACTGCTGCCCCTTGGTGCCCCAGGTCATCAGGAAAGAAAAGGCCACAGGTGGATAGGGGCCGTCACCTTCATCATCGAGCAGCATTTCCTGCAAAAAGATTCGACCGCCCGGTGCCAGGGCATCAAAACTTTTTTGCGCCAGGTCCTGGCAGGTCTCTAAACTCCAGTCATGAAAAACGTTGGCAAAGAAGTGTCCATCGAAACCTTCAGGCCAGGCTTCACGGAACATATCCACTGTCGTGGTGTTGACCCTGTCGGCAACACCGGCCTTGACGATGTAGTCCTGGGCAACCGTGCAGACAGGCGCCAGCTCCATGATGGTGCCGAGCATGTCAGGGTTGGCATTGGCGATGGCTGAGGTGTAGCAGCCGGAGCCACCGCCAATATCCAGCAGTTTGGTCACCCCTGAAAAATCGCAGGTATGGGCCAGGGTTACAGCAGATGCGATTGAGTGGCAATGCATGTAATCGGTGATGGTGCGGGCAAATTCGGGATCCATCTGTCCGGATTCCCAGCCGTCAGCCGCTTCCCGCTCTTCCACGGTTTCCCCATCGCGAATGTTTTCCATGAAAATCTTGTAATTGGGCAGGCTCAGTGAGGTCCAGGCAAAGAAAGGTCCCCAGAAATACGGACTGTCCTTGAGCATGTAGGTTTTCGACAGGTTATTGAGCTGGTAATTGTCGTCGTGGCGATCCAGCAGGTCCAGACATTTGAGCATGCCGATAAGTGCAGTCAGGCCGCGGGCATCGTAGCCGGTACGTGTTATCAGTGCATCCAGAGAGGCAGGCTCCCTGAGATGTTCGAAAACGTCCAGATCCAGCGCCAGGCAGATAGCCGGTGTGTTGTACAGGCTGAGCATGGCATCCCAGATTTTGCTGTCATTGATCACGGGTATTGCTGGATTCATGGATACGACCTCGTTGTTATTATGGAATAGGAATCAGGTTTGTATGGCGCTTAGAGTACAGCGGGATGCCGGGGATAAACAACACCCCCCGACACCGGGTTTTAAGAAACAGAACAATCGCGGTTTTTTACCATCCGCATTGTCTGAACTGGTTTTGCTGGTCCAGCCATTCCTTGAGTGGAGCAAAGTAGTCAATGATGGCTGATGCATCCAGTTCACGCTGCCCGGTCATGGCTTCCATGGCGTCTTGCCAGGGATGGCTCATGCCCATCTCCAGCATGGCATTAAGTTTTTCACCAGCTTCCTTGCTGCCATAAATCGTGCAGCGGTGGAGAGGGCCTTCATAGCCTGCCGCATCACACAAGGCGCGATGAAACTGGAACTGCTGTATATAGGACAGGAAATAGCGCATATATGGTGTGTTGCCGGGAATGTGGAATTTGGCGCCCGGATCAAAATCGTCTTTAGATCGGCTAATGGGTGACATGACCCCCTGGTATTCCTGGCGCAGCTCCCACCAGCGCCTGTTGTATTCATCAGGCGTGATGTCGCCGTTGAAGACTTCCCAGCGCCATTTGTCGATCAACAGCCCCCAGGGCAGGAAGGCAATCTTGTCCAGGGCGATGCTCATCAGGTAGCCAAGATCGCTTTCCACAGGCGGTTCTTCATCGAGCCAGCCGATATCCACCAGATATTTGGGGGTCACTGACAGTGCAATGGTGTCGCCGGTGGCTTCGTGGAAACCATCATTGGCCCCGCCACGGAACAGGGGTGGCTGTTCCTTGTAGGCGCGCTGGTAAAAATTGTGGCCCAGTTCGTGATGGACAGTCTTGAATTCCTCATAGGTCTTGTCGATACACATCTTGATGCGCAGGTCGTCTTTGTCATCCAGGTCCCAGGCACTGGCATGGCATACCGCTTTATGATCGATCGGTTCTTTGAACATGGAGCGTTCCCAGAATGTATCAGGCAACGGGTCGAAGCCCAGAGAGGTGAAAAAGTTTTCCGCCACGCGCACCATGTCCAGCTCATCTTCGGCCTTCTCCGCGACCAGGTCGTCCATGTCAAAGCCCAGGTCGGAGGTTTCCGGTTTAACGATGTCGTAGATGTAGGTCCAGTCCTGGGCCCACTGGTTGCCCATGACGTGTGCCGGAATTGGTCCGGAGGGCGGCACCACATCCGGACCATAATAGTCGCTGAGCTCGGCGCGCACATGACAGTGCAGGGCGTCGTAAAAAGGTTTTACTTTCATCCACTGGGCATCGGCATCGGCAGCAAAAGCATCGGCGTCCATGTCGTACTTGCTGCGCCAGAAGGTGCTCATATTGTCATAACCCAATTCCTGGGCTCCCTGGTTGCCAATTTCGACCTGACGTTCATACAGCGCTTTCATGGGTTTGGAAATTTCCCGCCAGCCCGCCCAGAACTCAAGCAGCTCATCGGCGTCGCGCAGTTCCCGCATCAGGTTTTCAATGCGGTCTCCCGAATAACAGACTTCTTCGCCAGTAATGCCTTCATTGCGGCAGTATTCCCCGGCGCCATACATGGCCTGCATTTCGGATCCGATTTCCGCCAGTTCCCTGCTCAGATTGGAGTCGGCCGGGGCTGGAATGGTCAGGACCTGTTTCAAAAGCTCCATCTTGCGACGGTCGCTTTCTCCAAGCTCAACATCATTGAATCTGGCAGCATCCACTGCAAATCCCACGGACAGGTCCAGATAGCGCTGGTAGGCCAGGGACTCGACTCGCTGGCTGTCGAAACCAATGTAGGTATTTGCAAGCCAGGACGCATGGGCCAGTTCATGGCTGGCAGTTTCCAGGCGGGTTTCGGCATCAGCCAGAAAGGCCTGGGCTTGTTCAACGCTCTGTGCGTTGGCTACTGATCCGAAACCGGTCAGGGCCATGGCCAGAACGAGTGGTTTTTTGACGAATCGGCAAAGCACGGGATAACTCCGTTTATTCAGTGGGCTCAAAAGACAGCGGGAAATTGCCATCATAGGGCGGCCAGTTGGGTACCGGCTGTGTCGGTGGCGCGTAGAACATGGCGCCATGCACATGGCGGATCAGGCCGTCCTCGATGCTGATGGTATGGGTGAAATGATTCCGCCAGCGCTCATTACCAGGCTGGCGCAGGAAAACGACTGACATCATGACTACCTGTTGTTCCACATCCACCACCTGCACGCGGCGGGCGGCGATCTGGGCCAGACCGTAATCGCCGGCGGTACGGCAATCAATGCGCCCGTCATAGCCAATGGCGCCTTCAGGGAGCGGGCCTCCATAGGTAGGGGCACCGTTTTCCCGGCGTGTGCAGCCCGGATGGCCTTTGATCACTTTGCTGTTCTTGGCGATGATGCCGTCAAAATAACTGTTGGCAACAGAGATCAGATCATCGCGACCATAACGGTGGTCCAGGGGGACGTTCCCGCTGTTGGGCGGGTTGGCCAGAAGATTGTCCAGATCGAACAAAACGCCGCCAGGCTCACCCCGAATTCCCACATCGCCTTCACGGCCGATGTGCCATTCCGCTTCGGTAATCTGCTTCCCGGACACCTTCAGGCGCAGGGCCACGATGGCTGGTTCGCCGTCCTCATCCAGCAGGCCGAAATAACCGGCAGTACTGCCGGCAGGATCATAATAACGACGCTGCAGCACACCCAGGCCGGTAACGCTTGACCAGAGCCCTTCATCGTTGGGTACCACAATGGCATTTTCCGTCTGCCGGAAGCCATAGCTCAGGGGAGCCTGCGTGGCATCGTTGGCGACCAGGGCATTGAGATACTGGTCTAGGAAGCCGGCCAGGCAGGCGCGGTCGCAGTCCTGGGCATATGTTGGCAATGATAGTGTGCCCAACAGGCACAGGATGAACAGAGAACGGACTTTCATGGGAATCCCTCAAGTCGTGGAAGAGACTGGGATTCTCCAATTGCTGGACAATTAATTCAACCCCGTATCCAAATTGGCGTGTGAATGGCGAGGACTGGAGGATGCTTCATGTATGGCAGACGTTCAGTGGGCGGCCAGGGAGTTGTCCAGGATCGGGTAAATTTTGTTGAGCAAGGTCTTTGAGGTAAAGGGCTTTTTCAGGATATTGACGGTATTGGCATCAAAGCCATGAATTTCCAGCCGTTCATCGGTATAGCCGGAAATGAACAGGATCGGTACAGCGCAGCCATTCTGTTCCAGTTCCCTGGCCATTTGCGGGCCGCTTTTGACTGGCATGACGATATCGGTCACGATCAGATCAAAGGCTTCGTTCATGGCCAGCTCGAAGCCCTGTGCACCATCATGGACGCATTTAACCTGGTGGCCGGCATTAACCAGAATACTGGTCAGCATCTGGGCAACACCCTCATCATCATCGACCACCAGGATTGAGGCCGGTTCCGGAACATGATCGGGTTGCGTGTTTTTGATGGGCTGAAGCGGAACGGCACTGTGTTTCTCATTGCCGGTATACAGCGGAATTTGCAGGGTGAAGCTGGCACCTTTCCCGGGCTCACTTTTGACGGAAATAAGACCATTCACCTGGGACATCAGGTTGGCAATGGTCGCCAGGCCCAGGCCGGTGCCTTCGGCATGGGACGATTTGGTGGTAAAGAATGGCTCAAAAATTTTACCGGCAAGTGTAGCGTCCATCCCGATTCCTGTGTCGGAAAACTCAAGGCAGGCATAGCCACTGCCATTAATCAGGGTGCGGCTGAGGGTGATGGTGATTTCTCCTTCACCTAACATGGCATCCTGGGCATTCGAGGCCAGGTTCAGCAGAATGAGTTCTATATCTTCAGGGGCCATCTGCACAGGCAAGCCTTGCGCCCCACAATCCAGGTTGATGGTGATAGTCTGACCCACAAGATTGCTGATCAACCCAAGGTGCTGTTCAACGGCTTCCTGTAAATTGAATACTGAAAACTGTCGTTCATCTTTCTGGCTGAATATGGCCAGTTTGTTGACCAGCGCAGAGGCCCTGAGACCGGCTTTCTCAATGTTATCAAGCAGTGACAGGTCGGCCGGGGAGGATAGATGCTCCCTGAGCATTTCGGCGCAGCCAATAATGGGAACAAGGTAATTATTGAATTCATGGGCAAACCCGCTGCTCAGTTTTCCAATGACTTCCAGTTTCTGCGCATGGCGCAGGCGTTTTTCCAGTGCCTTGCGTTCCGAAATATCCCGCCAGACGGTATGAATTTCAATATCATCCCCCCTGGGAATACAGGTGAGCAGCACCTCAACCGGAAACACCTCGCCATCCATACGTTTGTGATCCCATTCGAATCTGTGAGTGCCTCTTTCAATGGCGATGGCAATCATTTCATCGGCTTTCTCAAAAGAAAGCCGGCCATCGGGCTGGTACTCGGGGGAAAGTTCGGAGGGGGTGGGTTTGCAGGACAGAAGCCTTGTCCTTGCTTCGCAGCATCTCAATGGCGGCACGATTGCAATCCACGAAGCGACCACCAGAAAGGATCAGGATGGCGTCACTGGAATTTTCAAACAGGGCTTCGTAGCGGTCCCTTTGCTGCGTTGTGTGTGTAATGGATGTCATGTCCAGCAAGTCAATGATTTAGAGGTCTGCATTGAGATAGCGCACTGGAATATCAATCGGTGCTGAATCCTTTTGCCTTTGACCTGTCTCCTGTGTATACGAAAGCGCCATTTCAGGTTTTTGTCCAATGAAACCTTTGTAAATGTACGGGTTATGCATAAAAAAATCAGAATTCTGCACTTTTTCCACATGAGTGCTGGGGACATACCTGAGGAGAGATGGGGTCTTCAGATCACCTGGTCAAATTGGAGAAACTGCTTGCAGACCTTTTAAAGGGGATTGCAAAGGCTGGGGTTATTTCAGGTGGAAAGGCAAGGGGATTTCCATGAGAATAACCGTCATGACTCTTCTATCATCAATGAAAAAAAGGATTCTGCCAGGCATGCTGGCCGTTGCTGCTGTATCCATACTGACCGTATCGGGCAGGTATGCTTATGGGGTATACCGCGCAGAGCTGCTGGCCAATAACGTGCGAGCCACCATAGAGTCCTGGGATCCCCGGGAAGGCGTGAGCACACAGGAAAGCTGGGATGAAGCCCATGAAAAAATTGTACAGGCTTCGGCTTTTGCACCGAATGTGCCTGAGTACCATCGGCTGGAAGGGATGTTGTATGAGTGGTATGCGTTTTCTGCCTTGAACTTGACCGGTACAACTAATGAGATATTTCCATCTTATAAGAAGGCCGCTGATGCTTATCAATTAACGATCATTGTCAACCCATCTGAAGCCATGGCCTGGTCCAGATATGCGCGTATGCAGGCGAGAGCGCTGCAGTGGAATGAAAATCTGAAGATAACATTCAGAATGGCGATGCGCCTGGGTAGCTACTTACGTACAAATCAGGAAGAAGTTGCTC
>CAZBBS010000045.1:14650-23435 GCA_964490145.1 uncultured Enterobacteriaceae bacterium | reverse complement strand
GATGGCCACACAGGAGTTGGTGGTACCCAGGTCGATTCCGATAATCTTGCCCATAATGTTGTATCTCCAGCTAAGCTTGACGCTTGTAAATCTTGATAGTCCCTATATTGGCCCGGCTGTTGAAAATTCAAGCGCCTGCAAGCCCTTATTTATTAAAAAATTTCCGCTTTCCAGCTAACCTGCCCTGGACACCATGACCATGGCCGGCCTGATGACCCGATCATTCAGAACATACCCCTTCTGGACCACGGTCAGCACCGTATTGGGTTCCACATCATTATTGGGCACCATGGACATGGCCTGGTGCATCTGGGGATCAAAGGGCTCGCCTTCAGGATTGAGCTGGCGGATGCTGAACTTCTCACAGGTTTCCAGGAAGCCTTTCAGGGTCAGCTCCACCCCTTCCCGCATGGCATTGATGGCTTCATTGTCAGCACCCGCCACGGCTTCCAGGGCCCGTTCCAGGTTGTCGATCACGGTCAGCAATTCCGTACTGAATTTCTCAAGGGCGAATTTGTGGGCTTTTTCCACATCGATTTCACAACGGCGGCGCATATTCTGGACTTCCGCCTGGGCTCGCAGTACAGAATCCTGCTGCTCGGCCAATGCCGCTGAAACGGCTTCTGCTATCAAAGCATCCAGTTCAGCATTGCCTTCTTCGGGGGCTTGTGCCTGATTTTCTTCAACAGATTCAGGGGCTTCCTGGGTGACGTCATTGTCAGCGTCTTTACCCGTCATCGTTATTCTCCACTGTAAGTTCTTGTTTGAGCGTAGGATTTCCCGCTATATGGGGGCAACAGCCTGATATTCAAGACAAATCAGGGATTTTTTTTCCGAAAATCAAACCTGCAGGCATGCCCCCTGAAGCGCTACTACAATTAGTGGGACAGCCCTTATAATGCCCCACATGCTTCAGCAACTTTCCATCAGTAATTACGCCATCGTAGACAGCCTCGACATCGAGCTGAATGCCGGCATGACCGTCATCACCGGCGAAACCGGTGCCGGAAAATCCATCATGCTGGATGCGCTTGGGCTCGCCCTGGGAGACCGGGCGGACCGGGAAGTGATACGTGGCGGTGCCGAACGGGCCGACATTACGGCCTGCTTTGCGCTTCCGGAAAATCCTGCGGTAGCCGCATGGCTGCACAGCAATGACCTCGACCAGGAAGAGAACTCCTGCTTTCTGCGCCGGGTGATAACCCGGGATGGCCGTTCTCGCGCCTACATCAACGGCCAGCCCACCACCCTGAACAATTTACGGGACCTGGGCGAAATGCTGATCGACATTCACAGCCAGCATGAGCACCAGTCACTGCTTAAAACCGCCACTCACCAGCGACTGCTGGATGAATACTGCGGGATCCACCAGGATGCCGTGGAAGTCGGCCGCCTGGCCACCAAGTGGCGGCAATTGAACCAGGAACTGGAACAGATCAGAAGTCGGGCTGAAGAGTCCAATGCCCAGTACCAGCTTCTCAGCTACCAGGTAAATGAACTGGAAGAGCTGGCTCTGGGAGACAACGAGCTGGACGCACTGGAAGAGGAACACCAGCGACTCAGCCATGGTGAGTCAGCCATGATGGTCAACCAGCAGGTGCTCGACCTGTGCAGTGAAAACGACGACTTTAATATTGAGCAGACCCTGAACAAGGCCATCTCCCTGCTTCAGGACATTCCATATACCACCAGGGAAACCGATGAGGTGGGCTCCCTGCTCAACACTGCCCTGATTCAGATTGAGGAAGCGGTATCCACGCTCAAGCACAGTATCGACAAATTTGAATTGGACCCGGCCCGCCTGGAAGAAATCGATCAGCGCCTCGCCCTGATTCACCAGCTCGCACGTAAACACCATGTGTCTCCCCAGGAACTGCCTGCCTTGTTTCTTCGTCTGTCAGATGACCTGTCCAACCTGAGCGAAGCCGATGTCCAGATTGAATTGATGACGGAAGAGCTTGGCAGCCTGCTGCGCCGCTACCAGGAAAAGGCCGCCACCCTGAGCAAGGAACGCGAGAAAGGCGCAAAAAAAATTGCGAAGGAAATCAATGCCCAACTGGGCAAGCTGGGCATGGAAGCTGCCAGCTTCAGCGTTGCTCTTACACGCTTCAGTGACAATACTCCGCGCAATGGCGGCCTTGAAGGGATCGAATTCCTGGTCAGCACCAATCCAGGCCAGCCACCCCGTCCGCTGGTGAAAATTGCCTCGGGGGGCGAACTTTCCCGTATCAGCCTGGCTATCCAGGTGATCACAGCCCAGACTTCCTCCATCCCCACGCTGGTGTTCGATGAAGTGGATGTGGGCATTGGCGGTGGCGTGGCCAAAGCTGTAGGCGAACTGCTGCGGAAACTCGGTGAAAAAGGCCAGGTCCTGTGTGTTACTCACCAGCCCCAGGTTGCCAGCCAGGGACACCAGCACCTGTATGTGTCAAAGAGTTCCGGAAAGGACTCAACCGCCACCCGCCTGACCCTGCTTGACAGGCAGGAGCGAATCGAGGAAGTGGCAAGGATGCTTGGCGGTGACGACCTCTCAGAACAGTCGCTTGCCCATGCGGAGAAGATGCTGGCCTGAGACGCGCTTCGCGTGGAAGCAGGAGACAGGAGACAGGGACGATAATAGTTTTTAAGCGATAACCGACAAGCTTTTTTACCCACCTGAGGTAAAACCATATCCAGAAACCGGGAGACTACAAGGAACAGCCCTGTCTCCTGCCTCCTGCCTCTTGTCTCCGTCAGGTGCTTCGCACCTGACTAATCCTTTTGACAGTCTTTGCAAAGTCCGTAGATATAGAGGGAATGGTCGGATATGGTGAAACCGAATTTGGCTGCAGCGGCCTTCTGCTGCTTTTCGATAACCTCATCATAGAATTCTTCCACCTTGCCACACTTGGTACAGACTATGTGGTCATGATGATCATCAGGTGTCATTTCGAAGACTGAATGCCCTCCTTCGAAATGATGACGGGTAACCAGACCGGCTGACTCGAACTGGGTGAGAACACGATACACAGTGGCCAACCCAACATCCTCATCCGCATCGCGCAGGGACTTGTACACATCTTCAGCGCTCATATGGCGCGACTCGGCGGACTCCAGGATCTGCATGATCTTGACCCTGGGCAAGGTAACTTTCAAACCAGCCTTGCGTAATTCCTGGTTTTCTCCACTCATATTTACTCTCTCGTCTTGGCCCTCAGACTGTTGCAGTCTGAATCGCGGACCTGATTTGACCACATCATAAGCCCCTCACAAGGGAACTATTCTCATCAGCAACTGCCTGAATGTGGTACGAATGGGATACTCCTGTTCCATTATCAACCCCTGACATCCATGCGGGGTTTCAGGTATTATGCCTGCTCCGGATTTTATGTAAACGGTTGAACGAATTTTGCGCACGTTAACACTTGTTTTTGCTGTGGTTTCTACTCTGCTGCTGTCCAGCTGCGGAAGTGTCACCTCGTTCGCTTTTCCCGGTGTCTACCGCCTGAATATTTCCCAGGGAAACATCGTCACCCAGGACATGGTCGACCAGCTCAGACCCGGCCTGACCAAGCGCCAGGTGAATTTCATTCTGGGAACCCCCCTGCTGAAAGATACCTTTGACCAGGACCGCTGGGACTACCTGTACAGTTTTCAAATCGGTGGCGGAGAACGGGTCCAGGAAACCCTGACGGTTTACTTTGAAAACAATCAGCTCACCCACTTTTCAGGGGATTTCAAGCAAACACCTGAGAATGAGCAGTTCGATTCTGCCACTACTGACAGCTTGAACTGACAGTTGTAGATCTCACCCTCCCTGCTCCCGGCAACCTGCGGTTTTGTCGGCACAATTGAGGGTTACCCCACCAGCCTCGCGCTCAATGTCCTGTTATTTACCCCGACGCGCGCGCTCAAGGCGCGCCTGCTTGGGATCCATCACCAGGGGTCGGTAAATTTCCACCCTGTCACCGGCCTGCAACTCATATTCCCCTGGCAGGGGCAGTTCTACACCATCCAGCGGACGGGAAAAGATCCCCATGGCAAGCGAAAAAAAATCCACACCAGGAAATTGCCGGGTGATGCCGGACTGTTCTACAGCCTGCTCAGCTGTTGTCCCAACTGCCACTGTCAGGGACCTGATCACCTGCTTTTCAGGAAGGGCAAAAGCCACTTCCACGCCAATAACCCGGGTCTGCTCAACCATACAGCGCTTCAGCCCTTTTACAGATGGCATTGACCAGATTCTTGCTGGTGCTTTCAAACAGCAGTTTCAGGGCGGCATCTACCAGACCGGATGAAAACTCGAAGGCCATATGCAAACTGACCTTGCAGGCGGAATCACCCAGGGGCTTGAATGTCCAGATTGCCTCAAACTGACGGAAGGGACCCTCCACCAGGCTCATGATCATGCTTTCAGGCCTGTGAATGACATTACAGGTCGTGAAGGAATAGCGCAGGCCCGCCTTGCCAAGCACCAGTCGCCCCGTGACCTGATCCTCGGTGCGTTCCAGCACTTCAGCGTCCAGACAGCCATCCATAAACAGGGGATAGGCATCAATATCATTGACCAGTTCAAACATCTGCTCTGCCGAGTAGGGCAGCAGGGCGCTCTGGTCGATCACAGACAATGCAGTTCTCCGGTCAGGAAGCGGCCTAAAAGCCGAACAGGTTATGGGCGAAGTAAATACGTGACACATTGTTGGCAAATACAGCCAACAGGATCAGGGGAATGAACGTGCTGAGAGAAAAACCCACGTATTTTTCCAGCATGGAATCCCGGAAATCATCATCTGCCAGGGCAACCTCTGTATTCATCCGGTGTTTTTTCCAGCGATAGCAAACAAACAGACAAACGATGAATCCCATCAAGGGCAGGATGGTTTCGTAAAACACATCATAAATCAGGTCGAAAAAGGACTTGTCGATGCCACCATAGTGCAGGAAGGCAGTAAAAAAATCGCTCATGCCAAAAGACACAGTTGTCACCACGATAAAGACCAGCATCATTGAGGCTATATAAACAATGGCCTCCCGGCGTGGCTTATCCTTTTCGTCCATCAGATAGGCAATGGGAATTTCCGTGATGGAGACCAGGGAGGTCAATGCCGCAAAGAACACCAGCGTGAAGAACATGGTAGCCACCACACTCGCGCCGGCATAGCCCACAAAGCCCTGAAGCTTGAGAAAAACCCCTGGCAGATAACTGAACATGAGGCTGATACTGCTTTCGGATAATTCCTCGGCATTGACGGAGGGATCCATGGCAAAAACGGCAGGAATCACCAGCAGGCCGGCAAAAAAGGCCACCCCGGTATCTGCCACGGCCACCAGGCGGGTCGAGCTGACCATGTTTTCCTTTTTATTCAGGTAGGAGCCATAGGTAATGAGAATTCCCATCCCCAGGGACAGCGAAAAAAAGCCATGATTCAACGCCGAGTTGATGACACCACTGTCGATCTTGGAAAACTCGGGGATCAGGTAAAACGACAACCCGGCTGAAGCATTGTCGAGCGTCAGAACAAAGGCAATCAGCAGCAGCAACATGACAATCAAGGTCGGCATCATGATTCTGGAGGCTTTTTCGATACCATCCTTGACCCCTCTGCCGAGAATCAGAAACAGGATGGCAAGCAGCGGCACCAGATAAATGAACATTTTGGGGGAGCTGACCGTAGCGCCAAAGGTATCCGGCATGGCAAGCTCATCAAGGTTGCCCATGGCAGACTGCAGCATGTAAATCATGATCCAGACGGTAATGACAGTATAGAAAACGCCTATAAAGAAGGGGGTAATCAGGCCAAGTCCCCCAATCATGCGCCACGTTTTATTGCCATCGGACAAATGATCGAAAGCACCGACCGGACTTTTCTGGGAGGCCCGGCCCATGGCAATTTCCGCCAGCATGACCGGAAAACAGACAAAGGCGATGAAGACCAGGTAAATCAGCAGGAAAGCCCCGCCCCCGTTCTTGGATGCCATCACCGGAAACCCGACAAGGTTTCCTATTCCTACAGCAGATCCTGCAGATGCCAGGATAAACCCAAGCTTGGAGCTGAACTGACCGCGCAATACTGACATTGGTGCCCCCGTTTTCCCCATGAAAATTTCGGATAACGGGAAACGAGTTTACCAGAAATCACATTCGAGCATAGGCACGGGAGCGACGCCCACCTATAATGTCGCTCCATGGCAAAACAAAAGAAAAACAAAGCGGACGACTCGACCATTATTGTTAATAAAAAGGCGAGTCACGATTATTTTATCGGTGACAGGATTGAGGCCGGCATTGCCCTGTGCGGCTGGGAAGTCAAAAGTCTGCGACAGAAAAAAGTCCAGCTGACTGACAGCCACGTCATCATCAAGGACGGAGAGGCCTGGTTACTGGGCGCCCAGATCACCCCCCTGGCTACTGCCAGCACCCATGTCATCGCTGACCCCACCCGCACACGCAAGCTGCTGCTGCACAAAAAGGAACTGGCGAAAATCTTTGCCTCCATTCAGCAGAAAGGCCACACCTGTGTGTGCACCAGGATCTACTGGAAGGATCACCTGGTGAAATGCCAGATAGCTCTGGCCAAAGGTAAGCAGGCGCATGACAAACGCGCCACGATCAAGGAAAGGGAATGGAATATTGATAAACAGCGGACAGTCAGGTCCGGGAATCGATAAACCCGAACCGGGACATCATTCATCTCTGGCTTATTCGTCCCTCGCTATAGTAGAAGCTACAATCTCTGAAAAATCTTTCATCCTAAAAGGTTTTTGCAGGAAGCCCTGGATCTGATCCTGCTCAATCTTGTCCGCAAGTGATTCCTGACTGTACCCCGTGGTCAAAATGGCTTTCACACCAGGATTTATCTTTCTCATCTCATGGAGGCATTCAACACCACTCATGTTGGGCATGATCATATCCAGAATAACAACATCTATATCCTGCCAGTGATCACGATAGTACTCCACCGCCTTCAGGCCATCTTCCGCCATACATACCTTGCAGCCCATCATCTCCAGCATCCGGTTTGCCATATCACGGATGAGACTCTCATCATCAACAACAAAAACCGTTCCTTCCCGGGTAGCTATTGCAGACATATCTGCCTTCTCTTCCTCTTCCTGCTGCTTCCTGGCTACCAGGGGGAGATAAACGGTAAATACTGAACCTTCATCAGCCTTGCTGGTAACTGTCACTGTCCCGCCATGGTTTTTGGCGACGCCATACACCATTGCCAGCCCCATACCGGTATGAGAACCCACCTCCTTGTTGGTGAAGAAAGGCTCGAAGATATGCTCCATAATTTCCGGCGTCATCCCCACCCCTGTATCCTTCACGCTGATCACACTGTATTGACCAGGCTGGACATCAAGGCGATTCATCACACAGTTGAGATTGTTAAGGTCCCGGATGGTCGTTTCAAAGACCAGCTCGCCACCATCAGGCATGGCGTCAATCGCATTCACAGCCAGGTTAAGAATTACCTGGTTCAATTGCCCCGGGTCACCACTAACCAGCGGTGCCTGATCATTGAGCACGGTTTTGAAATTGATTTTCTTGTCGGTGGTTCTTTCCATCAGGGCGCATATATCAATGATGGATTTATTGATATCCACGACCACTTCCTGATAGCGCCCCTTTCTCGCAAAGCCCAACAGCTGGGCGGTCAGGTCCCGTCCCCGTAAAGCGGCGTTTTCTATAACAGTAAGACCCTCTACCGCATCCTGGTTTTCAGAGAGTTTGAGTTTCAACAGTTCGGTATGTCCCAGAATACCTGCCAGCAGATTATTGAAATCATGGGCTATGCCGCCAGCCAGGGTGCCGATGGCTTCCATTTTCTGTGAATGATGATAGGCATCCTCAAGGTCCTGCTTTTCCTGCTCGGATTTTTTACGTTCTGAAATATCCCTGGAGACACAGAGAATGCCTGCCGGCGCACCTTCATCATCCAGAATAAAAGACACCTTGTTTTCTATGGGCATGATACTGCCGTCCTTGCAGTAAATTTCGCATTCCACCACATTGTGTCCACGCATTTTCCTGAACTCTTCAGGGGACATACCACTGATCATGCCCAAAGTGGACTCTATTCTTTTGGCTGATTCCGGTGGGAGGTGTTTGGTGAAAGGATACCCAAGGTAATCATCGATGGAAAAACCTGTCTGCTGACGCACTGACGGACTGACATAGGTGCAAATTCCATCCAGGTTGTGGGTATAAATGACGTCATCCACATTTTCTGCCAGCATCCTGTAGCGCTGCTCACTTTCCTGTAAAGCAACATTCACTTCCTGCAATTTTTCTGAACGCTGGGCCAGATCACGCGTCCTTGAATTCACCAGTGAAATAATCTGTACGGACTGCCTCTTGTACCAGAGGACCAACCCGGCCAACCACAGTGTAATCAGGGTACCCAGAATCAAAACCCACCAGCGCCCATTGGTCTGCAAGGCCGATTTCAACTCCGGGGTTGCCCTGGTCAAGGACATATAAGGTTTGTTATCGCGGGCATAAAACGAGAAAGGAATTTCCAGGTAGTCACCAGCCGCCAGTCCATCCCTGATTTCCTGATAGGTATCTTCCCTGCGGTAACTGTCTGTATATGGAAAATATATGGATTCAATTCCCTGGTAAATTGCCGGGATAAAAGAAACAACTGCTTCATCTGAATAGTAAGACGCCGCAATCACCACACCTTTTGCAGCTGCCCGACGTCCCTCCACCGTTTCAGGTACCACGCCATTATCGTAAATTGCATGCATATTACGGGAAACCAGAACCTGGCTGCCCGTACTCCCTGCCAAAGGAAAATAG
>CAZBBS010000045.1:0-14550 GCA_964490145.1 uncultured Enterobacteriaceae bacterium | reverse complement strand
ACTGCATCATTCCTGATCTGGTTCAGGGTACGAAAAATCTCATCAAGTACCGGGTTGGGATAAGCTTCGGGAGGGTTTAACACCGAGAGCAGTGTTTCGCTGCCCTCATCTACCTGTACACTGAGATCGAGGTGATCCATATGCACGGAGTGCTGGAACAACACGGTAATGATAATGGCGCTGGCCACAAGAATCAGGGCAAGCAAAATGTTATACATTTTGCCGGAGCCTGGCTTGGCAGAGTCAGAGGCGGAACTGGTTTTTTCTTGTTCTGGGCCAGTCATGAAGTAAACAGCTTTACAGGTTCTTATCCGGACTTACGTAATAAATCCAAAAATTACACAATAAACAATCTGAAAAGATCCGTGCCAGATCTTCTCGCCCGCTAAAAAAGGAATTCCTTTCCCAAGTATGAATACGGCATTTTAACCTGAACACTTGAAAAATATTCAACGGAGAACGGCAATCCCGATGCGCCTGCCGCGAATCGATTTGCATTGCACTGTATTTTTGGGCGTCCTGTCCACCCTGCAGGGAAAATCAGGAGAAACTCATATACCCGGGTGTGAGACTCGAAATTTGCAGAGCAAGCCCGGGACTAGGCAGAACTACCTGTCTGAAAGCTCATTATACAAGGCCGGCAAAAAACGCCCTGGATCCCCCCATGTGCCATCAAACTCACTTGTGGGTGCCGCAGATAACACCTCTTCCAGGGATTTACCCTGCCTGATCAAACCGGCAACGCGGTTTTTAACCGTATTAACCATCGCCAGATAGGCCCGTACGTCTTCAGGCCCAGTCACTACGCCATTGCCGGCAATAAAGCGGGTATTTGCATCCGCCTCTGAGAGCGCCGCTTCATTGGCGGCAATAAAACCGTCTATGCTGCCGCCCGCCATCACCGGATAACGCTCAGGACTGTACAGATCCCCCATGTGAATTACATTGGCCTGCTCATAGATCACCATGACATTGCCCGGTGAATGCGCCGCAGGCATATGCCTGACCCGTACGGCTTCTTCATCGAAATACAGGACCAGCTCCCCGTTATCGGGAATGGTGAGAACGGGAAGTGCGGCCTCGGGGGCGGGAGGCCCACCCCGTTGCCCGGCCATCAGCACTCTTCTCACTTCCTCATGGGCAATGATGATCGCCCCTGCCTGCCCAAACCCTTCATTGCCTTCGGTATGATCGGGATGGACATGACCATTAATCAGGTAAGCCACATCACCCCCTGATAACTCGCGAGCCATGGCCCTGATTTCCTCACCGTGGGCTGCACGCTTGCTGTCCACCAGCAGGGCCTTTCCTTCGCCTGCAAGAAGGCTGACATTGGCATATCCGCCGCCACTGACCATCCAGACCTTGCCGCTCACCTGTTCGAGTTCCAACCCGGACTGGGCGATAGCCAGAGGGGCTGCAAACAGAGCAAAAAAAAGGACGGCCAAAAGCCGTCCTTTAGCAATACCTTCTATTTTTTTCATAGTATCCCTGCCGTTTTATTTATGGCTTGCATCAGACATCCAGCCTGCCATTGCTGTTTCCAAAACTGTCACGATGGATCCCCAGCTTGTCCAGCAATCCGAGGTACAGGTTTGCCAGCGGCGTATGAGGATCAAACTGCAGGTGTCGCCCACCATCAATCAGGCCATTGGCGCCACCCATCAACAATACCGGCAGCGGATCAAAATTATGCTCGTTGGCGTCACTCATGCTGCTGCCGTACAGGATCAGGGAATGATCCAGCAGGCTACCATCACCATCGGGGGTGGCGGCGAGCTTATCGAAAAAGCCTTTGAGCACCGTGATGTGATAATTATTCAGTACAGCAAACTGGTCCTTGTTTTTCTGTTCATTGGAATGGTGGGAAGCATTGTGGAAGCCTTCGCTGACCCCACTGCGCGGGAAGCGTACATTGCTGCCCTCCCCCGCCATCATCAAGGTGGATATACGGGTGATGTCGGATTTGTAGGCCAGCACCTGCAAATCAAACATCAGGTTGATGTGGTTTTCAAAACCGTTCGGGATGCCGCGCGGCGCGTCCGGCACTTCAAGAGATTCGGCTGATAACTTGGCATCCACCAGGGCAACCCGCCGCTCAATCTCCCGCACTTCTTCCAGGTATTCATTCAGCCTGGATTTGTCAGCATTGGGCAGTTTCAGATTCAGGCTGGCGACGTCTTCACGGATGGAATCCAGCAGACTGGCCGACTGACGGCGACGCTCCCGGCGCTGCTCATCCGTTGCCCCATCACCGAACAGACGTTCAAAGACCAACTGGGGATTGTTCTCCATCGGCAAGCCCAGCGTCGGTGTTTTCCAGGACAGGGTGCTGCGGTAGGAACAGGTAAAGGCGGCGTCACCACAGGTATTGTTGGAAGGTTCAATGGCCAGCTCAACAGATGGCAGCGGTGTATCCTGCCCGAGTTCTTCAGCCACGACCTGGTCAAAGGACTTGCCTACAAAGGCACGATCACCCTTGACGGGATGTGCCGCGGTAAGGAAGGCTGCCGCTGCCCGTTCATGATTTTGTGCTCCACCACTGTCCTCGCCTTTTTCCGGTCCCACCGGGGCATTGGCCAAGCCACTGATGACAGTAAGATAGTCACGATACTGTTCCAGCGGCTTCAGGATCGGTGTGAATTCAAAATGACGACCGGTTTTTTCCGGTGTCCAGTAAGCCATGGTGGCGCCATGGGGAATATAGATGCAACCCAATCTTGGCATTGCCGGACTGGCAGCCGTCTGTGCCATCGCTGTGCCTGCAGGAATCATGGATTCCAGCAAAGGCAGGGCAACAGCAGTACCTGCACCTCGCAGCAGGGTGCGTCGGGATAAATGTTTCTTGCTCAAAAACATGGCTCTCTCCTGAATCTGTCGATTCCGGGCATTGTTCCCTTACCAATCTACCTGAATAAAAAACGATTCCTTCAGGTTTGTTTTATACAGCTCCTGACAGTGGGGCCTTTTAGCACACACCTGCCAGCTTAACGACTTGCGGTCTCTGCTGCGTCTGCTTTCATCCGATGCGTAAAGGTGTTGCTCAGGGCAATTTCCCTGACCAGGGCACTGAAACGATAATCCTCGTCTTCGGTTGCACGGACCACCGCCCGGACAACGGGCATATCATAGTATTCCACTTTACGCCCGAGGCTGTATGTCATCAATTTTTCGATGAAATTCTCGACAAACAGGTCGCTGCGCGCCATCAGGATCTCGTACAGTCCCGAAGGACCAGCAAAATCGGATCCATCCCAGAATACACCACTGGCATCCACCCTGCCCCCATCGGTTTGTTCACGATATTTGCCAACGGGATCGAAATTTTCCAGGGCAAAGCCGATGGGATCCATCATGTTATGGCACGCTGAACACGAAGGGTCAACACGATGCTGCTCCAGGCGCTGGCGCATGGTGGACGGTGCTTCACCCGGAGCCGGCCTGGTATCCAGATTAATCTCAACCCCGGGCGGTGGTGGCGGAGGTGGTGTTCCCAGCAGGTGATCCATGATCCATGCACCGCGAATAACCGGGGACGTCCTGTTTGGTGCCGACGTTATGGTCAGGATGCTGCCATGGCCCAACAGGCCATGACGACTGGTGTTGCTCATGTCCACTTTACGGAAATGGCTGCCCCGGATATTGGGAATCCCGTAATGCCTGGCCAGGCGCTCATTCACAAACGTGTAGTCCGCCGTCAGCAACTCAAGGATTGGACGGTCCTCCAGAATCACGGATTCAAGCAGCAGTTCGGTTTCCCGGCGCATGGCCTCCTTAAGGCTGCCATCGAATTCCTCGGAAACCGGATTTACATTATCCAGTTGCTTGAGGGACAACCAGGAGGATGCAAAATTTTTCACCAGGGCTTCAGCCCTGGCATCCTGCAGCATGCGCTGGATCTGCTGTTCCAGAACGCGGGGAGATGAAAGCTTGCCGGTTTCAGCAAGACCGAGAAGTTCATCGTCCGGAATGGAGCTCCAGATAAAAAATGACAGTCGTGACGCCAGTTCAAAGTCGGTCAACGCAAAACTGGAGCCGCTTCCCGTTTGTTCCGGCTCTTCCTCAAAACGGAAAATAAACCGGGGATCCACCAGTATCCTGGCCAGACCATACTGGATGCCTGTATCAAAATCCCGCAACTCACGACCATCCCTGTAAAAGGTCATCAGGGTATCCATGGCTTTTTCGGTCACCGGCCGGCGATAGGCCCGGTAAGCCAGGTTTTTCAGGATGTCATAAGCGCAAATTTCCTCGCTGTCTGTTTGCATAGGTGAGCAGATAAAAATTTTATTCCGGCTTGGTGTGACACCCGGGCCTGTGGGGTTGACGGGGCCATTAATGGCCACGGAGCGCAGCATCGTACTGTTGGACCAGACATTATGCAGGTCATCCACTCCCAGAGGTGACTGGGTTTTGACAAAAGCGGCCTCAACCACATGGGGGCCAGCGGATATTGAAAGCGTTGTTCTTGCAGGCGCTCCTGCCGGGAACAAGGCAACGCGTTCACCGTCAATGACCAGTTCCACGGGATCCTCAATGCCGACCGGATCCAGGGAGAACGCCGCGTTGGCCCCTGTTCTGGCAATCGTAAATTCGTAGTCGGCATCCAGGGGAAAGACATGTTCGAAGGTGACACCGCCTCGGGTACCCAGCGTCATGCCGTCAAGATGGAAAGACTGGTCCTGCTGCCCGGCACGAAACGTATTGGTTGTCATGCTGGTGGTCATATCACCCACCGCAAGACGGCTGACTTTATTGGCGGCTGAAATATAGGCCTGCATCAGGGCTGGCGACACACTTAACACGCTGGCCATGTTGTCAAAACCTTCGCTGGAACTGTCCGGCGGAAACATCTGGGCCGCATTGACAGGCAAATCCAGCAGGTCGCGAATGGCATTCTGGTACTCGACCCGGTTCATACGATGCAGTAATGGAGCTCCCACATCAGGCTGCCCTTTCCAGGCAGCATCGATACTGCTGCCCAGGTCGCTGACAAAACTGTGCAGTTGATTTTCATCAGGTCGATCCTTGCCCAGGGGCGGCATCATCCCTGCCTTGAGTTTGAGCAGGACCTTTTCCCAGGTTTCGGCATCTGTCAGCAGATTTCCGGTGTCGAGCAGCTCGAAAGCCAGGCCGCCGGAAAAGTCCTCGAAGTTATGGCACTCACTGCAATACTGGTCGAGCAGCTCTATGTGACTATCCTTGATTGCCGCACCCTGTGCCTGGAGCAGACAGGGAATGGCCAGGGCAACGCCAGCAACAAGAGCATTCACCCTCCGACCTATCGCCTTCCTGCCTGAAGGACGGCGTCCGGCACGATTATTCATACGCAATACCCTTCTCATCCATCAGGGACTTCAATAACGCAATGGTTTCCGGTTTTTGTTCAGCGCCAACAGCTGCCAGGAAAACCCCTTCTGCCCAGCGCAAAGGAGTGCGTCCGACAGCATCTTCCACGTCCAGTCTGGCACCCTGGGATACCAGGTAGCGGATGATGTGATTGGCTCCCCGATTGGCTGCGCCCAGCAGCGGGGTCAGCCCCATGGAGTTCGTGGCATTGATATCCTGCCCCAGGGCCAGATTCATCTTGACGGCTTCAAGCAGTGCTTCTTCAGAAACCGTATAGGTTTGTGCAACAGTCCAGTTGACCCCTGCGGCCGCCATCAGGGCCGAGGTGCCTTCATAGGTGGTGATATTGGGGTCGACACCTGCTTCCAGCAGCATATTCATGACAGGAATATCGCCGGCGGCGGAAGCACGGATAAAAGGCGTCTGTCCTGTCATATCTACCCAGGACACATCGTTGAGGGTATACAGCCATTTCTTCTCGGGCGGCCACTCCCTGGTGCGGGCGTTGACGTCGGCACCTGCATCAATAAGCCGCTGGATCATGCCCAGTATGGGCTCTCTGTCGACACGATTATCCTGGGGGTCGTCCTCGATATCACTATTCATGTCCAGGTTACGGTAATCGACTGCAGCGAACAGTGGGGAGCGTCCGTAAAAATCCTCCACATTCACCTGGGCACCGAAATCCAGCAGCATATCGGCAACCTCCAGCTGGTTGTTCAGCAGAGCCATCAACAGCGGCGTAATTCCATTGGCTTCGCTGACTTCCAGATCGGCACCGTTTTCCAGCAGCAATCGGGCAGCCATCACCTGTCCATCACGGGCAGCATACAACAGGGAAGTCATGCCACCCTTGGCATCAAAGCGTTCTCCCCGGTGCGGTACACCACTGCGATTGATGCCAACACCTTCAGAGCCGCATCCCGTGCCCTTGCAGGGAGGCAGATAAACAGGCGTGTCACCCACACGGGTTCGGGCATCCACAGAAGCCCCGTATCGGAGCAGCGTATGAACCACGTCGGCATGTCCTTCACGGACAGCCACCATCAGGGCGGTTTGCCTGAAATCAGGATCACGGGCATCCACAAGGGCACCATGCTCGAGCAGCAATTCAACAACATCGGTCTTGCCGGTTCGGGCTGCCGTCATCAGGATGGTCTCACCACTTTCCGACAGTGTGTTGGGATCGGCACCAGCAGAAAGCAAAAGCTGCACGACATCCCTGCTGCCATTCTGGGCAGCCAGAAACAGAGGGGAAATGCCATTGCGATTGAGCAGCAGCGGGTCAGCGCCGGCATCCATCAGCAGGCGAACAACCTTGTCCTGATCCCGCATAACGGCCCAGTGCAGGGCAGTGCTGCCATCGTTGCGCCGAACGTCCACATCAACGCCCTGCGCCAGCATGGACCTCAGTTTATCAACCTGTCCCTTTTCCGCTGCCCGAAAAAATTCATCACTGCCCATGGCCGACATGGCAAAACAGGCCAGCGGAATCAGAAAAAATCTGCTCAGGATATTGGCGGTAAATGGCTTCTTCATATTGTTTACCAATTTCTCCCCCCGGGAAAACCAGTAACACTCAGTATCTATGGATGGAATTTATCCAGGCCGGAAAAATACAGAAAAAAACGTCACATTTCCTGCACTTTAGTCCATAAAAACCGGCACATGGCGCCTTTGCACTATATAACAAGGGCCGTTAACATCACAAGAAAGTTGCAAAAGAAGACCTATCCACACACATCGAATATGGTTAATCTGAACAGACCATTGCAGGATTTCCTTATGTCTAAAGTCGGCCTCATTTTTTTTGTACTGCTTGCCAGTTTTGCTCTGGATGCCGTTGCCCAGCCAAGGGACTCCGTCGAAGGTATTCACTACCAGGCATTACCATCACCCGTGCCGACTGAAACCAACGAAGATGTCATCGAGGTGCGGGAAATGTTCTGGTATGGCTGCCCGGAATGTTTCACCCTGGAACCCATGACCACCACCTATCGCGATGGCGTAAGGGGGGATGTAAAAATGCTGCGCACACCGGCCATCTGGAATGACCTGATGGCTTTGCATGCCCGCATCTATTACACCGGTCAGCTGTTAAAACAGGAAGACAGAATTCACCGTGCGGCCTTCCATGCCATACATGAAGAAAACAATCCTTTGAGGACAGAGGGACAAGTCAGAGATTTTTTCAGCGCATTGGGAATTTCAGCCAATGATTTTGACAAGGCCTGGCAGGATGAATCTGTCACCAGTGCCGTCGAGCAGGCCCGTTTGCGCACCCGGGATTACCACCTCGACAAACTGCCTACCCTGATTGTCGGCGGTCGTTATAAAGTGGCCGAGAACGACAAGGTGTTCAACCATGTGGAATTGAACATCGCCGTGAACAACGTCATCCGACGTCTGCGGGATGAACGCCGCAGCGATTTCTAGTCAGAGTTTTTACACCTTCGTCACTCAGGCGCCAGTTCAAAGGCAAACAGCGCGTTGCCGGGTCGGCCGACTATGCAGCAGTTGCCTGACATGAAATAGACCATACCATCCACAACCACTGGTCCCGGACCGTCAAAGGAACCTCCGGCAGCCGGTACACCATTGATGGTTTCAAAGGCCGGGTTGCTGTTGAAGGTCCAGAGCACCTTGCCATCTTCAGCGCGGTAGACGCGCATACCCCCGTCAGCAGAACCGGAAAACACGGCACCGGGTATCGCCGTGACTGCAGCAGATTGCGTTGCCCTGCAACCGCGGCCAGGTTCACACAAAAGATCTGCCGGCGGTGCTGCCCAGACGCCACTTCCGGAATCCAGATCAATGCCATGCACCCCACCAGAATCCGGATTGGCATAGCCGCCCACACCCACATAGGCCATGCCATCCGCAACGGACATCCCCCACCAGCCACCGGCAGCGCTGGGCTTGCCGGCCTGGTACTGCCAGACGATTTCGCCGGCGTTATTCGGGTCAAGCGCATGGACCCAACCTGATTTTTGCGGAATCACCAGTAGCTCCTGCCCCGTCGAAGTGGATGTCAGAATGGGAGATGCTGAAAAATCCACATCCGGACCTACATCGACCGGGCAGTTGGGATTCTCATCATCACTGTTGCGCGGACAGCCACTGATAAAGGCATCATTTGGCGTGGTCTGGTTGACCCAGACGATCTCGCCTGTAGCCAGACTCATGGCAATCACCGCATCGGAGGTTATCGGGGCCGGATCACCATAGGCATTACCGGTGGCGGTATATAAAAGTCCCCGGTCCGGATCAATAGTCGGGGCATTCCAGATGCCAGCGCCAGCCGGTCCGTACAGCTGAACACCTTCACTGCTCAATCCCCGGGGCTGGGCTTCCGGCATGGTGTAGGTTTTCCAGATTATCTCGCCGGTACCGGCATTTACCTTGGTGATACTGCCGCGGAAAGTGCAGCAGGGATACTGTGAACCTGCTGAATTGGTTTCTTCCACCACCCCCGCAGTCGGTACGTACAGGTTGCCTTCAAACAGCGTAACCGAACCGGTTCCCCTGACACCGGGATGATCCTCCACTTTGGTCACCCAGATTTCCTCGCCTGTCTGGGCATTCACGGCATAGACACTGCCGCGTAAATCCTGGAAATACACGGCATATCCATCACCGTCTGGCAGACTTATGGGACCCACCGACAGGGCACTGCGAACACCGCTTCGCGGCAGGTAGGTCCAGTAACTGCACCCCGACTTCGCATCCAGGGAATAAATGGCACCTGCCTTGTTCCCGACATACAGACGCCCTGACACGATGGCTGGTTGCGCTCTGGGCTGATCCTCACCCGGCAGGCCGAATACCCACTTCAGGCGCAGGCGACTGACATTATCCGCATCAATACCGGCATCAAGGGCAGCCCGAGCATTGCGGTGATCACGCCCCCAACCGCTCCAGGCTGGTGAAAGCAAGGGATTGCCCATGGGAGGGTTGTCCGAGCACTGGTTGGTCGTCATAACCAGACCCAGATCGGACATGGTTCGGCCAGTGAGATATTCAGCCACTGACTGCAGCTGGCTGTTGCTCAAACCCGATGCCTGGATTCTCATGACGCCCTGGGTCAGAACCTGGTAAATACTTTCCGGGGCCAGCTCAGCCAGATCGGCATGGGCAGGCGCCCTGACCGCTTCGTTGACGGGCGGTTCATGACAGGCGGCGCAACGTGCTTCATACAGGTCTTCCCCATCCTGGGCGAATATCCCCCAGGACAAGATCATCATCACGAACATTAGAATCCTGCCGGAACCCGGATTTCTCATTGTCTTCCCCCGATAAATAAGCCGCATGTCACACATAGAAATTGGCGAAAAGCTTAACAGAGCCCTTTCCCTATTTGTTGCCTTTTTTGCGATTTGCACAATCTGGCCTTCATGCTATCCTCGTTTGCTCGATCCGGAACAGTTTTATTTAGAGACTTTTGAACGACCTTTTGAGAGAGACGCCCCACATGAGAAAACTGATCACCTGCCTGGCCGGTGCCATGGTTATGGCAATCACGGCATTCCCTGCCCTGGCCCATCATTCCTTTGCCATGTTCGACCAGACCACCAAGGTGGAAGTCACCGGCATCGTTGGAGAGGTGCAGTGGACCAATCCCCATGTCTGGATCATGGTCGATGTGCCGCAGGATGATGGTACCGCAGTGCGTTGGGGCGTGGAATTCACCAGCAAGGTTCATCTGACCCGTCGAGGTTTCTCTCCCGACATGTTCAATCTCGGTGATGAAGTAACCTTCTCTGTCAGCCCCTATGCGGATGGCAGCCCGGGTGGACGCTTCTTTTGGGTGCAGCTGGCCAGCGGTAAATACTACTGCGATGTAGGTGCCGCCCAGCGCATCTGCCAGGAAAGAAACTGATCACCACAGGAGCAGCCCCATGAAAAAACATGTCTTTACTACAACCCTGCTTGCTGCCTCCCTGCTGACCAGTATCCAGGCCAACGCCCAGGACGATGTGGTCTACCCTGCCAACGCAGCAAGGGTCAGTTATGCCGAGCTGGACAAGCTGCCTGACTTTCGCGGTCTGTGGTTTCCGGCTTTTGGCCAGGTCGGGGGCGATGAACCCGTACTGATCGGCGAGGCCAAGGCCACCTGGGACATGCACCAGGCAAAAATGGCCGCCGACTCCCATTACGAAGTGCCGGAAACCACCAACAACTGCGAACCGGATGGTTTCCCCTACATCATGAACTTCCCCTATTCCCTGGAATTCCTGTTCACACCGGGCAAGATCACTGTCATCCAGGAAGCCCTGATGCAGGTGCGCCGTATTTACACTGACGGCCGCCCCATGCCGTCCCGTGATGAACTGGACCCCAATTATTTCGGCTATTCCCGTGGCCACTGGGAAGGGGACACCCTGGTGGTGACCACCATCGGCACCCAGCCAGGCCAACGTCTTGGTCGTGCCGGCATTACCAACAGCGACATGCTCACCACCACCGAGCGCATTTACCTGGACCCTGACAATCCAGACCAGCTGCATCTGGATTTCACCTTCGAAGATCCCAAGGTTCTGGCTCAGCCCTGGCACATGACCCACACCTTCCGTCGTGATCGCACCTGGGAACAGCTGGAATATGTCTGTGCCCAGAACAATCGCCATGAGATTGATGCGGACGGGCAGACCATACCACCGGAAGAACTACGCAACTGATCCACGCAGGCACTGACCACAATCAAAAAGCCCGGCCAAGCCGGGCTTTTTTTTGCGCGTGAAACATTGCTACCATCAAAGCCTGAAAAAACCTGCCGAGACCGGAGCATCACCATGACAACAACCCCCACTCTTCGCCGGCTTGCCCTGGCCATTTCGCTGGCGGCAGCCCTGCCCGTTACTGTCCAGGCCGACGAAATTCGCGACGACATCAATCGCGAATACGACAACCACCTGGAAGACCTGTTCCTGCATTTCCATACCCATCCGGAACTGTCCATGCAGGAACACCAGACTGCGGCCCGCATGGCGAGCGAATTACGGGAGGCCGGGTTTACGGTCACTGAAGGCGTCGGAGAAACCGGCCTTGTCGCCATTCTTGAAAATGGGCCCGGCCCGATGGTTGCCATGCGTGCCGACATGGATGGCTTGCCGGTAGAAGAAAAATCCGGTGTTTCCTATCCGTCGACAGCAAAGCAGCTGAACCCGGCCACCGGCCAGGAAGACTTTGTCATGCATGCCTGCGGTCATGACATGCACATGACCAGTCTTGTCGGGACTGCACGACAGCTGGCCAAACGTCGGGATCAGTGGTCCGGCACAGCCATGCTGCTCGTACAGCCCGGTGAAGAAGTGGGCCTGGGCGCGGAAGCCATGCGTAATGATGGTTTGTGGGAACGTTTTGGCACACCGGACTTTGTCCTGGGCCTGCATGTGGATTCCGGGGTTCCTGCCGGCAAGGTGGATTTGCTGGAAACCGTCAGCCCCTTCGCCGGTATCGATTCCGTCGACATCATCATCCACGGAGTAGGCTCGCATGGTGCATTCCCGCATCGGTCAAAGGATCCTGTGGTGCTGGGCAGTGAGATCGTACTGGCCCTGCAGACCATCATCGCCCGTGAGCTGCCGCCTTATGAAGCGGGCGTCATCACCGTGGGATCATTTCATTCGGGCACCAAGCACAATGTGATTTCCGATGAGGCAAAGCTTCAACTCACGGTGCGCTACACCAATGAGAAAACGCGTCAGCAGTTGCTCAGTGCCATAGAAAGAATTGCCGTAAACATGGGCCGGGTTGCGGGCCTGCCTGAAGACATGTTGCCGGAAGTGAATGTTCTTGATGGCGCATCCCCTCCCCTGATCAATGACCAGAGCCTGTCCTCAAGACTCAATGGCATGTGGAAAGAACGGATGGGCGCTGAATACCTGCACCTGCAGGCACCCGATGGCATGTGGGGCGAAGACTATGTCTTCTTCATCAACGAGCCATTGATTCCCAGCGCCTACTGGCTGATCGGCGGCACGCCGCAGGATGTAATTGATGCCGCCAATGCCGGCGGCGCCCCTGTGCCACCGCATCACTCCCCCCTGTTCCGTATAGCCCCGGAACCGGCAGTCAAATCCGGCGTGGAATCCACCGTCCGCGCCATGATGGAACTGATGCCGGCCAGGTAAGCTTTTTCCAACAGGCACAAAAAAGCCCGGCAATGCCGGGCTTTTTTTATATGGTCTTTATGGCGGATATTGCCCTGCGGGCGGCTTCCGCCCTACGGTGGGCCGAAAGTGGTGTAGGGCGGAAGAAGGGCGAAGCCCGATATCCGCCGTCCTGATCAACGGTCCACGCAGCTGAAATTTTCTGCGCTGTTGATATCACCACGGCCGTTATAACGCGGCCATGCGGGGTAATGACACACAGGGCGGGTACGTCCAGCCGTTGACTGGTTTTCATCAATAGCTGTCAGCGTACCGGGTTCCTCACCCCGTTCCACCCAGGCTTCAAGGGAATCCAGAGTCGAAATGCGACCATTGAACACACCAGTCACATGACCCATCCCGGGCACGGTATAGAACTTCACGAAATCGGACAGCGACTCCTCATCATAACGGGCATTGAGACGATCCCAATACTGGATGGAGGAATACACCGGGATGAAGTCATCCACCCGGCCATGGTAATAGATCAGCTTGCCGCCATTGTCCCTGAAGCGATCCAGATTGGTGCTGTTGGCGCTCATCAGGTTCACCAGTTGACCGATGCGGGCTGCATAGCGGCGTGGATCGAAATCATTCATCGTATCGAGGGTCAGGTCACCGGCAATGGCAAATTTCGGCGTGGCGTCACCTGGCTGGAACTGCAGGGCCTGATCCGGACCGGCACCGCCCAGGTTGGGGAAGCCGCCATCCACAAATGTGGAGCCTTCAAAGGCTGCCCATTTGGGGAAGATGGAGTTCTTCTCATCGTCGGCAAAGACACTGAAGCCCAGGTCGAATGGTGAATCGAACACGTTCAGGGTATCGATCTGCTGGTCAGAGAGGCAGCGGTCGCTGGTGTCCGCACCATTATCGCAGCGCAGCGGGTTCTGTGAACTCTTCAGTTTGAACTTCGCTGTCGCTTCCTGGCAGGCATTGATGTTGCTGATGATGCCGTCTTCGGCACGATCAAGATCATCACAGGCCTCATACACCGCAGACACGAAATTGGCAGCCTTGGCAGGGCTGATCCAGCCTGCACCGTTTTCAGCATGCAGTGCCTTTGCATAATTGTTGGCGGACAGGTGCAGCATGATCACATTGTGCGCGGGGTAGCCGGCAACGGCGCCCTGATAGTCATCCGGGTAGCGCTGAATGGCATCAAAGGCTTCATGGCCGCCCTGTGACCCACCGATGAAATAGTTGTACTGGGTGTGGGTTCCATAACGGGCCTGCACCAGGTGCATGGCCACATCGTGGGTCTTCTTGATCTGCTCGTGACCGTAGTTGCGCAGGGCCTCGTCATACAGAAGGAAGGAGCCGTCGAAACCCGGCGCCCTGGCCTTGTGGCCGGAGTCGCTACCGAGGGTCACGTAACCACGAGCCAGCGGTGTCTGTTCAGATGACGGCTGTTTCGCATACTGCCCCAATCCGGTCACCAGGGAGCCATTGAAACCACCGCCCCCGAACTGCAGGGACTTTCCGTTCCAGTTGCTGGGCAGGTTCACTTCGAATTCAATATCTGGCGCACTGTTGGTGACGGGATGGATCCGACCGATCACCTTGCAGAACTCGCCATTGTTATTGTCGCGGGCATTGGCCCGGATAAAGTCAGCGGACGTAATGGTGGCACCGGTGGTGGACAGGCCGATGGCAGACGCAGGAATGGACAGTCCGTTAAGCGCCCCACAGGCGTCGGCAGCTGACAGGGAGGCCAGGCGTGGACGCCAGGCAAAATCGTCACCCACCTGGGCGGCTGAAACCCCACTGAAAAACAGTGCAGAAAGAGGCAAGAGACAAGAGGCAAGGCGTAACCTTTTGTTATTTATATGAGAATTTATATATTGCGCCATCTGAATTTCCCCCAATGATTTTGTTTTGAAAAGCTGGCCGCCATATTCCTTTTTTTTTCGTCACCTTGCAAATATGAAATATCACCCACATATACTTGTCTAACATTGTGTTACACTGCGAAACCCGCCTGCTGAAAGAAGGTGGGGTGTAAACAACTCAGGATTACCGTATACGGGGACGATTAGGATTCGACGCCGGT